>CAVOBC010000154.1:0-10220 GCA_963693635.1 Gammaproteobacteria bacterium
GCTTCTCGTTAGGCTCGCGTTTCGCAACATCCTTCGGCACCGGCGCCGCACCCTGCTGACGATGCTCTCCATGACCGGTGGATACATCCTCTGTGCCGCCGCGATTTCGTTGCAATACGGCAGTTATAGCAACGCCATCGAGTTCTTCGTCAAGGACCGCACAGGCCACATTCAGATTCACGAAGGCAACTACCTGCAACGCCCGCGCATCCACAAGGCGATTGCCGAACCCGATGACCTTGCACGGCGGCTTATCAACGATGCTGACGTCATCGCTCTGACGACACGCGTCTTCGCGCCGTCGCTGGCATACAGTGAGCATAAGAATGCGCCCGCCAACGTCATTGGTGTCGATGTCGACGGGGAAGCGGCAACGACAACCATCATCGCCAAGGTGCACGAAGGCGAATTTCTCACGGGGCAGGCCGATGCCGACGGCTATTTCAGCGCGTTGATCGGCATGGGACTGGCTGATCTCCTGAAGATCGGTGTCGGCGATGAACTGATTCTCATCTCGGTCGGCGCCGATGGCAGCATCGCCAACGACATCTTCATCGTTCGGGGACTCGTCGGGACCCGACGCTCCGCCGATCGGCTCAATGTCTATCTGCCATTGGGGGCAGCCCAGGCGTTCCTCAGCATGGGAGACCGGGTGCACGAGTTCTCTCTGATCATCAGGAACCTCGGTGATTCGGTGGCAGTGGCAGACAGACTGAGTGGATTGCTGCCCGAGTCGTTGTCCGTCGATCCATGGGAGCGGGTCGAATTGACCTTCTACAAAACGATGCAGGCAGACCGGGAAGCCATGTTCGTGACCCTCGGTATCGTCGTCTTTATCGTCTGTATCGGCGTACTCAACACGGTCCTGATGTCGGTGCTGGAGCGGACTCGAGAGTTTGGCGTACTGAAGGCGATCGGCACACGACCCGGGCGAATCGCATGGATGGTCCTGACAGAGAATGCCATCCTCTCCGGGTTAAGCTGCCTGCTTGGTCTCTTTTTGGCACTGCCGATCGTCGGCTTCATGACGATCGTCGGTTTCGAACTCGCTGAGCCGATGGATGTTGGGGGCGTACTGATGTCACACGTGCGGGGCGAATTCTCGCTACGAATTTTTGCTGTACCCTTTGCCCTCGTCGTCACGACCGCAGTGCTGGTGAGCATCCCGCCCGGCATCCGCGCTGCTCGCATCCTGCCGATTCAAGCGTTGGCAAGCACCTGATGCTGAACCTCAAGCTCGCCTTTCGAAACCTGTTCCGCAACGGTCGGCGGACGTTGCTGACCTGCCTTCTAATCGGGTTCTCGTTGAGTGCCCTGATCATCGTCGATGGCATCATCCTCGGCATGAGTAAATTACTCGTCGAGTCGGCCACGCACCTCATGTCAGGTGAGGCCCAGGTGCACCGGCGTGGCTATCTCGACAGCTTCGATGTCGACCTTTACATTGCGGACCCGGGCGCACTCCAGGCAACGCTCGAACGCAATCCCGCGGTGGCAGGCTATTCGATGCGCGTCATGTCCGGCGGGATGGTGTCGTCACCTTATAACGTGGCGGCCGCGATGATTCTGGGGCTAGACGCGGGGCAGGAAAAGAGCGTCTCCCGGATCAGCGAGTCACTGGTCGATGGCGAATACCTTTCGGGCATGGATACCGAGCTCATTATCGGCAGTGACCTCGCAGATCTGCTCGAGGTCAAGCTCGGCGACAGGATCGTGCTGACACTGTCACAGGTCGATGGTGGCGGAATATCTCAGGAGCTGTTTCGCCTCTCGGGAATTTCGAGATTTGGCATCCGCGAACTCGACTCCACGACCGCCTTCATCAACCTCGACCGCGCGCGCGGGATGATGGGCATGGACACCGCAGTTCATGAGATCGCCATCCGTTATGCAGAGGGTGAGGATTCCGCCAACAGGAATCATCCCTTGCTCGCCGAGCTCAGCAACAGCGAATACGAAGCACTAGGCTGGAAGGACTTCAATGCGAGTATCGGGACGATGCTGGAGACGATCGATCTCGTCACCATCGTCGTCGGCATGATCCTGTTTCTGCTCGCGTCGTTCGGTGTCATCAATACTATGTTCATGTCGATCTACGAGCGGATCTACGAATTCGGCGTCATCAAGGCAATCGGCACCAGACCGACGGACCTGATCAAGCTGGTGCTGTGCGAGTCGTTCCTGATCGCCGTTGGCAGTGTCATCTGCGGGACACTGCTCGGCGGGGCCGTGTCCTATTACTTCTCCGTTTCCGGGGTCATCCTCGGCGAGTTCGAAGTCTCCGGTATCGCCTTCCACAACAATATCTATTCGGTCCTCGAGCCCGCGCAATTCATCGAGTTCCCCATCTACGTGATCCTTCTGACCGTCATCGCGTCACTCTATCCTGCGGCCTTCGCGGCGAAGATCGTCCCTTCCGAAGCGCTTCAAAAGTCACTTTAGGCCGCCCCATGAATCATGACATCGTCATCCAGACTTTCGGACTCACCCGCACCTACGGTGAAGCCGAGGCGAAAGTGACAGCCTTGTCGGGCGTGGACCTCGCTATCAAGGCCGGCGAGTTCACCGCCATCGTAGGTCCCTCCGGTTCCGGCAAAACGACACTTCTGCATCTGATCGGCGGACTCGATCGACCCTCCGCAGGCCACATCGAACTCGGCGGGACCAACATCGCAGAGATGTCGGGCACTCAGCTATCCGACCTTCGCCGCGATCAGATCGGCTTCATCTTTCAGGCCTACAATCTCATTCCGGTACTGTCGGCGCGGGAAAACGTCGAGTACGTTATGTTGCTACAGGGCATGGACCCGGCCGAGCGCAAGCGACGCACTGATCTGATGCTGCAGTTGGTGGGTCTCGAAGGGCTGGGCGAGCGCAGGCCCGCCCACCTGTCCGGGGGGCAGCAGCAACGTGTTGCGGTGGCGCGAGCCATGGCCTCGAGCCCCGCCATCATTTTCGCGGACGAACCCACCGCGAACCTCGACAGCAAGACCGGGGTCGCACTGCTCGATCTGATGAAACGGCTCAACGAAGACGAGGGTGTCACGTTTGTCTTCTCAACCCACGACGAGAAGATCATGGACATTGCGCGGCGCCTCGTTTACCTACACGACGGTGTTATCGAGCGAGACGAACGACGATAAAAATCCAGCGCAACATCAGACTGCTGACATCGCTCCTGCTGCTGGGGGCGCAGACCCCGTTTACCGCCGCGCAGGTCAACTTCGCCGGCTACATCAAATCTTATGCGATCGCGCAGGAAGAAGTTCCTGTGCTCGGCGTCGATGACATCACCTACCACTCCCAGAACAGTGCGCGCTTCATGCTGGAGGGATTCGGCGACACGCTGAACTGGCAGATCCATTATGAGCTCTCCCCGGTTTTCAACTCCGTCGGCGACGTCATCGACAATAAGACCCTCGGCCGGGGTAGCGGCACGTGGCGGCTGACTGATATCAAGACCGATCTCCACAAGGGCGATAACAAGAACACCATCATTCAGAATCTGGACCGGTTCAACGTACAGTGGCGTCTTGCCAGGGGCGACATCACGTTCGGCAGACAACCGATTAGCTTCGGCGCCGCCCGCTCCTTCAATCCGACGGACGTATTTCTGCCTTTCGATGTCCGGGTCTTCAGCCAGGAGTATCGGGTCGGTGTGGACGCTTTGCGTTACCAGACACCCCTGGGCGACCTCGGCGAATTCGATGCCGGGTTCATCTGGGGGGAAGACAGTGAAAGCTCGGCCGCGTTCGTCCAGTTGAAGGTCAACACCCGTGGCAACGACCTGTCCATCGTCGCCCTCGACTTCGGCAAGCAACGCCTGCTGGGGGCCGGCATCCAAAGAGCTTTGGGAGGATTTGGCTTCTGGCTCGAAGGCGCGTACGCATCGGGCGATCAGAGCTACTGGCGGGCGACCACCGGCGTCGATTATGCCTTCACCGAAAAGATCACCGGCATGATCGAGTACCACTACAACGATGCTGGCAATCTCGAACCCCGGCGATACCGGTCGACGGCACGAACGGCGGCGTACACCCGGGGTGGCGTCTATCTCCTCGCCAAGCGCTACGTCATGCCCTCGGTCAGTGTTTCGATCTCTCCGATCTGGACCCTCACGTTGCAGAGTGTGGTGAATCTGGACGACAACTCCGCGTTCTCATCCATCATCGCCGAGTTCAACTTCGGCGAGAACCTGTACTCGGACTTCGGCATCTACCTCAATACGGGTGAAGAGCTTGACCTGCTCGGCGGCAAGTTCCCTCGCGTCAACTCCGAGTTCGGGTCGCTACCGAGCCTGGGTTTCGCCAGTGTTCGCTACTACTTCTAAGCGGCCGCGTATGCATAGACGATGGGCAGTCACCTCACTCGGCATTGCACTGGTTGCCATGGCAGCACTGTGGTGAGCGAATCGGGCAAGTGTCGAACCGAGGCCTGGACCGGAAGCGGCGACGAACTTCCCATCGAGGGACGCATCGAGGGACACATGGCGGACGATCCAGGCCGACGGTAAACCCACGTTATCTGCGCGAAAAGCGGCAGACGCCGATCCGGCTCTTGTGAAAGTCAAACCGTCGATTCGAACCCTCCTGGCGCAGTTCGAGGACCGTGGAATTACCGCTTCGAACCTCGGCCGGAGGGGCTTTCGAATGGCAACATCTTAAGATATTGTTTTATAAGGAATAATTGGTAGCTATGGGTGGACTTGAACCACCGACCCCAGCATTATAAATGAGTAGATAGGCAATTTCTGCTTCTACTCTCACATACGCCCATTGACCAGTTATCCTCAAGAATGCCCTTATTCATAACGATTTCGGATAATTCTGTAGTGAACGACCGTCACGAGACGTAAACTGAGGTCAACTCGCGTTGGACTTATAGCGGACTTACAGACATGAAAGCGAAGATCCAGAATCAGACCGTGAAGGCATCAACTCCCCAAGACAAGCCATTCGAGGTACGTGATACGGAGATCAAAGGATTCCTATTGCGAGTCCAACCCTCTGGCTCAAAGACCTTCTATCTGGAATACCGGCAAATCAGCGGCAAGAAGCAGCGTTATAGAATCGGTAACTACCCCAGCATGACGCCGACAGCGGCACGGGCAGCGGCAAGCGAACTCTATGCCGATGCAGCCAAGGGAGTGGACCTGCAACTTGAAAAGAAGGTCGCTAGGGATCGGGAGGCCAAGGCAAAGTACGAGACTCTGGGCGGGTTCATAGAGCACTGGTATAGCCCTTGGGCCAAAGCTCACCAAAAGCGTGGACAAGAGACCCTTACGCTACTTCAGTCGAGTTTCCAGGAACTTTATTCGAAGCGTTTGGACCAGATAACCAGTTGGGACATTCAACGATGGCGAACAGAACGCCGCAAGTCGGGACTGAAAGCCACAACCATCAACCGGCGGGTCAGTACGCTCAAGGCAGTCCTCAATCGCGCTGTTGACGCTGAAGTCATATCGAACAATCCGCTAGGCAACGTAAAACCCCTCCGAGTCGACGACAACTCCCGCGTACGATTCCTCTCAGAGGAGGAGGAAATCGACCTCCGAGTCGCACTGGACGAGCGACAGTCTTCATTGCGAGCAGGGCGGGACTCCGGTAACCGGTGGCGGGCAACGCGAGGCCACGAACGTCTGAGTGCTCTAGATGGCACCTTTGTGGACCACTTAAAACCGATGGTGTTATTGGCCTTAAATACCGGGATGCGACGCGGTGAGATATTCTCCCTCAGATGGCCTGAAGTCGACTTCAAGAGAAATACGGTGACCATCATCGGTGTCTATTCCAAGTCCGGAAAGACACGCCACATCAACCTCAATTCCGATGCACTGCGATTGCTGAAAGATTGGTCGATGCAATCCAGTGCTGCGTTGGTGTTCCCGAACCACAAGACTGGCGAGGCGTTTGACAACATCAAGCACTCTTGGACCCGCCTGAGAGCGATGGCGGGCTTGAAGGACTTCCGCTTTCATGATCTCAGGCACACCTTCGCTAGTAAGTTGGTGATGGCCGGCGTGGACCTCTACACGGTAAAGGAACTGATGGGGCACTCGACCGTCCAGATGACTGAGCGGTATTCTCATCTTGCGCCAGAACACAAGGCCAAAGCAGTTGAGCTTCTCGTGCGCGGTCAGTGAGTGTCGTGCTTAGCGGATACCCACTCAGAGTACTTCTCATCCGGGCTATCGATTGACAAGGCGGAACGCATAGTGCGCTGTGTCGACCGCGCTATTCGAGCTTGAGGACTGTCAGCGCCGCCCCGATTGAGTAGAGAAAAGTCCATTTCGTAGAACTCCAATGCCGCGGCGAGCGTGTATGCGACAGGCGTAGCATGAGGGCTATTCTCGTTCTGTTCGACGCTTCGGAGCCGATTCCGAAGCTCTTCTACGCCGTCATAGAGGTCATGGCACTGCGCCTGAACCAGGTCTTCTGGGCCCCGTGATGTTCTGGCCGATTAGCTGGGTGGCCGATTGGTCCTGGAAGTCTTTGGCGATAGCAGCACCACTCAATTTCAGCTAAGTTGGACCGAGAATTTCATCACTTATCAAATGGGGCGCGAATTATGTCTGCGACGACTCTGCGACAACTTACCATCGTGATTTTGGGGCTCTATGCATCTGTGACATTGGCTGGACACCATGAAGCGGGCGAAGGAGAAGACCACGCCTCGGCCGCGTGGCAGATTAAAGCCTACAGCACTGCAGCGCCTGATTTTATCGGTGACTTTGCGACGGTTATTGGAAGTGACCGCTCAGTGCTTCGGGAAGGCAGCAACGGCTGGATATGTCAGTCAGGAAACCCGCGTCCCGTACCAAAAACAGGATGGGGGTCTCCGCATGAAGCCATGGCTGCTTGCCACGACGGTGAGGGTATGAAATGGATGATGGGCTATATGACCGGCGAAGCACCAGTGATGGAGCGCGACACTTTTATGTGGATGCTTCACGGTGATATGGGTGAGGACAATACTAAAGCGGGCGTGCTCGACAAAGCAGACGCGGCTCCCGGACATTGGATTGAGTCAGGTCCTCACTTGATGCTGATGCCCAAAAACCCGGCGAGCCTCGTCAATTATCCAACTGAATTCACAACGGGCGCGCCATACGTCATGTTCGCGAATACGCCCTACGCGCATTTGATGATTCCTGTTGCTGGTTACTATAAATATCAGCCTGAATCAGCGCCCAAATAAAACTCTGTTGAGTTAGGCTATCGCGGTCGCGTTTGATTAAGGGCCGTCGCGGAACTTCAACGCTCAGAGTACTTCTCATCCACAATGCCATTCTTTGCCGTGTCGATGCGAATCGCTCTAACCGTCGTGTTCGTCATGATCGCGAGCCACTCTGCTCATGCTGAGACCTACCTCGGACTCGAAATCAAATCCGAAGATACGACCGTCCACTACAACCGTCGCCTGTACAAACACTGGCGTGACGAAGACGGGAACGGTCAGGATGCCCGCCAGGAAGCCCTGATCGCTGAGAGCCACATACCTGTGACGTTCGACTCGCGCGGCAAGGCCAAGGAAGGACTCTGGGTTTGTGCCTACACTGGCACGGTCGTGACAGATCCGAGCAAGCTCGACGTCGATCACCTGATCCCGTTGAAGGAAGCTCACCTTTCAGGCGGACACAGTTGGACGCCGGCGAAGCGACAGGAGTACGCTAATCACCTTACCGATGAGGATCATCTGGTGGCAGTGACCGCGGGATCGAACAGATCCAAGAGCGACAGAGACCCAGGCGAATGGATGCCGCCGAATCGGTCCTATTGGTGCGAGTATCTGAAGGATTGGATTGGTATTAAGAAGCAGTATGGGCTATCGATTGACAAGGCGGAACGGGACGCGATCAAGGAAGGGTTGAGTCTCTGTGGGAAATACAAGTCTGGGGATGCGCTGGATGCGCGAGAGGGCCAGGGGCAGATCTCAAACGTATCGGATCTGCAACATGCTGCTGTGACGATGGTCGGGCTCAGTGAGCTAATCCCGTAATTATCGGAGGGGTGGGGCAAGGTACCCCTGACAGCCAAAACAGACTCTTCCTACTTAGGACTCATTAGGCACAAACTAAAGTGGCTAACCTTCAACTACCTTACCTAGGAATCTACTCACTCTCTTGATGATCGCTTCCTTCGCAGTTCTCGCGTTTTCGGCCAGTCAGTGCTCTGATCGATACGCTTGGGCTTCAGCGTCGGTGTGGCTATGCCAGTATCCGCCGACCCTGTAGACAGTCCCGACCGGACCCGGTTCTGGAAGGACAAAGGAAATGGAAAAGGAAAAAGGTCATGGCGCAATCGACTCCAATCGAAGAGCTTGTAGATCCGGGAGCACTAGGTCGATACCTTGACAGCCACATGGACGACGAGCCAGGTGAGGCGCGCGTCGAGGCACACATCGCCGGGTTCTCGAACGTCACGTGTTTCGTCAACCGCAACAGCAACCACTATGTCTTGCGCCGCCCGCCAGCCGGGCCGCTGCTGCCGACAGCTCACGATGTGGCGCGTGAACACCGCTTTCTGTCCGCGCTTTTCGGCACGGGTGCGCGAGTACCACGCCCGGTGCTGCTCTGCGAGGACGAATCGGTAATCGGCGCGCCGTTCTACTTGATGGAGCGCAAGTACGGACACGTCATCCGCAACGAGTTGCCGGATGCGCTGGACAGTGAGGGCGTCCGCCAGCAAATTGGCTTCGAGCTGATCGATGCACTCGTGGAAATACACGCCGTCGATTGGCGCGCGGTGGGTTTAACAAACAGCCGCGCCGACGAGTACCTTGAGCGTCAACTCAAGCGCTGGAATACGCAGGCTGGGCTCACCGTCGGCATGGTGCGTGAGCTGCCGGCGCTCGCCGAGGTTGGCACCTGGCTCGCGACCCACAGGCCTGTGAGCGGCGAGGCAACTGTCGTGCACGGCGACTTCAAGCTGGACAACGTCATGTTCGCGCCGGCGTCGCCGCACCGGTTGGAAGCGGTGTTCGATTGGGAGATGGCGACCATTGGCGATCCGCTCGCTGATCTCGGCTGGCTCATGCATACGTGGGGCCGCCAGGACAATTTGGCGGAAGATGCCCCGCAACCGCTCACGGCGCAGTCCGGCTTTCCGACGCGCGACGAATTGGCGGCGCGCTACGCCGAGAAAACCGGTCGCCACATGGCGCATTTTGACTGGTATCACGTGCTTGCGCTGTGGAAGCTTGCCATCATCCTAGAGGGGCTGTATGTCCACTACAAGACGGGCACGGCTTCCAATCCGGCATCTGACGCGTTCGAGTTGCAGGTGCCCGCGCTCATCCGGCGGGCGCAGATTCTGATGTAGCGACTGGTCATTGTATCGAGGCGCATGCGACGTTCCGCCCGTAGGCAATGATATCCAGACCCACGCGACTCCTATCAAAACGGTGATCAAATGCAGTCATCCGTACTCGACGGATAAGTAGCCATCGCTGTCATTTTCAAGTTGCCGCTGACAAAGCGGCGCGACAGACGTCGTCATCGATAAAAGTAGCCGATGACCAGAGGGCAAAAAGTTGACTTCATTGAATGTAATTCAGCTATTAACGAGTAACGATTATGCGTGCGACATATAGTCTCAGAACAATAGTAAGCAGAGCCATCCTCTTAGCTGCATTGATTTTTTCAGCAAACAGTTCGGCTCTTGATGACGGAACATTGGAGTATGTGGTTCTTGGCAGTGAAGCAGGCATTATTGGCTGTGTTAGCCTCTGGTGCATAGTTTTCGTTATACCCGCGTCAATTGCTGGATATAGCGTCACAAGCATTGGGGTCGGAGCATTCTCGGGTAATTCCCTGATTCGCGTAGCCATCCCCGATAGCGTGACCAGTATTGGGGATGGCGCGTTCCAGGATAATTCCCTGACCAGCGTGACCACTGGTACTGGCGTGCCCAGTATTGGGGACTACGCGTTCTATAATAACGCCCTGACCAGCGTAACCATCCCCGATGGCGTGACCAGTATTATCAGTTCCTTATATTATTGTTAGAGGTGGTGTTTACTACCTGAATCTTCGGTGGAATAACCAGTTCATTCGACAGTCATTAGCCACTAAAAACCCTATGGAGGCCTTCCAAAAGGTCAACCACCTAGCCCCTATCTTTAGTTTTTAGTCCTTTAACCCCGTTATTCAAATTGCTAGTTGATAAGTTTAAGCGGAGTGTTACTTCTCACCCGATACATCGACATAGTAAAAATCACTG
>CAVOBC010000155.1:0-10191 GCA_963693635.1 Gammaproteobacteria bacterium
CTACGTCGCGGACGTCCTTAAGATGTTCAACCAGCAGGAGTTCGTCTACACGCTTAAGCCGCCTATTCTCGGCAACGACGCCATCGACGAGTTTCTCCTTGCGTCTCGTCGCGGATTCTGCGAGCACTTTGCAGGCAGTTTCGTCTTCATGATGCGGGCAGCGGACGTCCCTGCACGCGTCGTGGTTGGCTATCAGGGAGGCGAGTACAACCCGGTTGGCAATTACGTTGCGGTGCGGCAGTTCGACGCCCACGCCTGGGCAGAGGTCTGGCTCGCAGGTCGCGGCTGGGTTCGGGTTGACCCGACATCTGCGGTCGCTCCGGAACGCATTGAAGACGGCCTTGAAGCCGCCGTTGACGAAGGATTCCTCGAAGGTTCGCCGCTGTCGCTGCTCCACTACCAGACGTTGTGGATAACAGATCTGCGACTGCAACTCAGCGCGCTTGGACACTACTGGGACTCGTGGGTCGTTGGCTACAACCCGTCGATGCAGGTCAGCCTGCTGTCGCGCTTCATTGAAGACGTCTCCGTGACCAAGCTCGGCGCCATGATGCTGGCCGCGGTGTTCGCGGTGATCGGAGCGCTTGCGGTGTACCTGTTACTGACGAGCCGGCGGCAGAAGCTCGCACCCGTCGATGAAGCTTATCTCGCGTTTTGCGCCGTGCTGGCACGGCGCGGGCTTGAACGGCAAGCCGGCGAGGGGCCGATGGACTACGCGGTCAGAATCGGCATCGGCAATCCCGACATCCGGGATTTAGTGGACGCAGTCACGCAAATCTACGTGGGCTCGGCGTATGCCACCGAGACGCCAAGCACCGAGCAGCTGAAGGACCTGCGGCGGGCGATACGCAGTCTCCGATCACATATCGCCACCAGCAATGTCTGAAGGCCGGGTGCCCTCAAAAGCAAATGGCCGCTGAACTCCGGGCTGCCCTGCGCTGCAGCGCAGGTTAAACCTCGACGACGTTGACAGCCGGGATTGTCGCGCTCGCTGCACTCGCCATAAAGGACGCTATTTCATGGAAGTTCAGGTAGCGGTAGACCTCGCTGCCAACGGTCGCCAGTTCGCCGGCACGGGCCATGTACTCATCCACCGTCGGCAGTCGGCCAAGCAGGGATGCGATCGCCGCAAGCTCCGCAGACGCCAGGAACACGTCAGCACCGTCGCCTAGTCGATTGGGGAAGTTACGTGTGGATGTCGAGACCGCCGTACTATTCGGGGCAATTCGCGCCTGGTTGCCCATGCACAGCGAACATCCCGGCATCTCCGTGCGGGCTCCCGCCTGCGCAAAGATGTTGTAGACGCCTTCCTCGCGAAGCTGGTGCTCATCCATCTTTGTTGGCGGTGACACCCACAGCCGTGTCGGTATGGAGTCAACCGATGACAACATCTTCGCCGCCGCGCGAAAGTGACCGATGTTGGTCATACAGGAGCCAATAAACACCTCATCGATGTGCCTGCCAGCCACCTCAGATAATGGTTTGACATCATCGGGATCATTGGGGCATGCAAGCAGCGGCTCCTTGATCTCATTGAGGTCAATCTCGATGATCTCGGCGTACTCGGCATCAGCGTCAGGTGCGAGCAGATCGGGATCGGCAATCCATTCCTCCATTCGGGCAATCCGCCGCGCGATTGTACGGGCATCCCCATAGCCTTCGCTGATCATCCACTTGAGCAGGGTAACGTTGGAGGTGATGTACTCGATGATGGGTTCTTTGCCGAGGCGAATCGTGCAACCGCCGGCTGACCGTTCCGCCGACGCATCCGAGATCTCGAACGCCTGTTCGACTTTCAGATCCGGCAGACCTTCAATTTCGAGGATTCTGCCCGAAAATACGTTCTTTTTGCCTTCCTTGGCGACGGTGAGCAGACCGCGCTGAATCGCGGCGTACGGGATCGCATTGACCAGGTCTCGCAGCATGATTCCGGGCTGCATCTCGCCAGTGAACCGAACCAGCACAGATTCGGGCATGTCGAGTGGCATAACGCCGATGGCGGCGGCGAAGGCAACCAGACCCGAGCCCGCAGGAAAACTAATCCCCATCGGAAATCGCGTATGCGAGTCGCCACCGGTGCCAACCGTGTCGGGCATCAACATTCTATTCAGCCAAGAGTGAATGATGCCATCACCGGGCCTTAGCGCAACACCACCGCGGGTTTGAATGAAGTCGGGCAGTGTGTGCTGGGTTTCGATATCGATAGGCTTGGGGTAAGCCGCTGTATGGCAAAATGATTGCATGACGAGATCTGCCGAGAAACCGAGACAGGCCAGTTCGCGCAACTCATCTCGCGTCATCGGCCCCGTGGTGTCTTGCGAGCCAACGGTCGTCATACGCGGCTCACAGTATGTGCCTGGCCGCACGCCTGGAACGTCACAGGCTCGCCCGACGATTTTCTGCGCGAGCGTGAAGCCGCGACTGCTGGCGCCTGGATCAGCGGCCACCTTGAACACGTCGCTAATGCCCAACCCCAGGGTTTCGCGGGCGCGGGCCGTCAAACTACGGCCAATGATCAGGGGAATGCGCCCACCTGCCCGGACCTCGTCCAACAGAACGCCAGTTGAGAGGGTGAACTGGCTGATCTCCTCGCCGGTGTCTTCGTTGACGATGCGTCCGTCGTACGGGTAGACGCTGATGACATCGCCCATGGCAATCTTGCTGACGTTGCATTCGATCGGAAGGGCGCCTGCATCTTCCATCGTGTTGAAGAAGATCGGCGCGATCTTACCGCCGATACAGACCCCGCCATCGCGCTTGTTGGGGATATGCGGTATGTCCTTGCCCATGTGCCACAAAACAGAGTTCGTGGCGGATTTACGGGACGAGCCGGTGCCAACAACGTCGCCGACATAGGCAATCGGATGGCCTTTGTCTTTTAACGTTTCGATGGTCTCAAGCGGGGTTTCCATCTTCTTGATGAGCATTGACCGAGCGTGAAGAGGAATATCAGGTCGACTCCACGCGTCGCCGGCAGGTGACAGATCATCGGTGTTGGTTTCCCCCGGAACCACGAATGCAGTCACAGTGATCTTGTTGGGGACTTCCGGCTTGGAGGTGAACCATTCACCGTCCGCCCAGGACTGGAGCACACGGCGCGCGTGCTCGTTGCCTGCCGCCTTGTCAGCAACGTCGTGGAACGCATCAAACATCAGGAGGGTCCTCGACAGACCATCGGCGGCGACACTGCCGAGTTCCTCGTCATCGAGCAGGTCAACAAGCGCTTCGATGTTGTACCCACCCAACATGGTCGCGAGCAAACGTGTCGCTGCCTCGCGAGAGATGAGCTCACAGCTGTCTTCACCCTTTGCCACCGCGGACAAAAATGCAGCCTTGACGTAGGCCGCATCGTCGACGCCCGCCGGGATGCGGTCTGATAGCAGTTCTTTGAGGAAGGCCTCCTCCCCAGCAGGAGGATCTTTCAAAAGCGCAACCAGCTCATTCACCTGCTCCGCCGACAACGGCTTCGGCAGAATTCCCTCTTCAGCGCGTTCGCTCGCCTGCTGACGATATGCTTCTAGCACGATGAAACCCTCGTAAAATCAAATAGTTGTGGTGTGAAAACGGCCGCTAAGTTTAGCGTACGTGGTGTCTCAAGTTAAGCGCATAATCGGCAACGGCACTGGCTTCACTTGATTCTGCGGTATCGAAACGACATTGGGATACGATGAATCTGCGGCCCGCAGGACCGGGTACCCCGGTCCACCACCGGGACACCGCAGAATCCGATCGACCCCATGGAGTATCGACGACCCGTCCGCCTTTTGACATGGCAACTAACAGATGAACAGGCGGAATGAATGGAGAAAACGCATTGACGGTTGATGACCTTCTATACTGTGCGACACCGGAAAGCTGGCTGTGCGACGTGCCGGCAAATCTGGACGTCCTTCTCATCGACCATGCCAACTGTGAAAAAAAGGCTGCATCCACGGCGCTGAATCTCATGTATCGCTACGTGGACGACGGCGCAATGCTTCAGCAGTTGTCGCGGCTCGCGCGCGAGGAACTCCGGCACTTCGAGCAGGTTGTGCAGCTAATGTCCGAACTGGGCATCGACTACGTTCATCTGGCGTCCGCGCGTTATGCAGGGGGCCTGCGGCAGCATGTCAGAACCCATGAGCCGGCACGCCTGGTCGATCTTCTACTCGTCAGTGCCGTCGTTGAGGCGAGGAGCTGCGAACGCTTTGAAAAGCTCTGCAATGTCGTTCCGGTAACCATGGCGGATTTTTATCAGAGTCTGCTCGCATCGGAGGCAAGGCACTTTCAAACCTATCTGGCACTCGCGGCCAGAGCAACAGACGAGGATCTGAGCCTGCGGCTAGGTCCCCTGCTGGAAACCGACCGATCTCTTATTTTGGAAGTCGACACTGCTTTTCGTTTTCACTCGGGGCCCCTGGCCGGTCTGTCCTCGGTTCCTATGGGCCAGGATGACAGCTCGTAGCGTCCGTCTTCGTGCCTTAGCACCCACGCCGACGCATCCCAATCGCCCAGAACGATGCGTTTGCCATTGGCCGCAACTTCCGGCACCGCGTGCTGTGCCGGGCGATGCGTGTGTCCGTGAATCATCAGGCGAACCTTCTCATCGCGCATGGTGCGCACGACCTCTGTTGGCGTCACGTCCATGATGTCTGCTGCCGACTCTCGGGTATGTGCCTGGCTGTCCTTGCGCAGCGAGGCCGCAAATGCAGCGCGCTCGGGCAGCGTTCGGCTGAGAAAATCGGCGCGGAAGCCGTCGCTGCGCAGAATCAGACGAGCCTTCATGTATTCTTCGTCGCGCGTACAGAGGCTGTCGCCGTGCATCACAAGGACCGTCTCGCCGCCGATCTCGAGGCGGGACGGGTCGTCCAGCAGATCGAAGCCGGTACGGCGGCAAAAGTCGTCGCCCAGAAGAAAGTCGCGATTGCCGTGCATCAGGTTTTTGCTGCCCGCAGCACACACCCGCATGGCTGCGGTGACCTCATTGACGAAGGGGCCAGAATCGTCGTCACCCAGCCAAACCTCAAAGAGATCACCGAGAATGAACAGGCGATCAGCCGCAGTGAGGCCCACCAGGAAGTTTTCGAATGCGCGAATCAGGTCGGGTCTGTCGGCCGTCAGATGCAGGTCCGAGATGAAGTGTTCTGCCATGTGGTCTACGTTCGTTGAGCAATCGGACCCGCAGTTTACCGCGGTTGTCGCGTTCGCCGTGGCCTCCTGGGCAAGGGCGCCTGTCGCAACGCTTGATAACCGGGCAAGCTGCCATGACAATCCGGAGCGATGCCGAATCCGGGGCAACGTGGACGACGGGTGTGGACCTAGGGTTGCTGCGGCAGTAGAATTCGCGCCGTTGTGAAACGGGGTATAGCGCAGTCTGGTAGCGCGCCTGCTTTGGGAGCAGGATGTCGGGAGTTCGAATCTCTCTACCCCGACCACAGAACAGTCGCGACCGGTCTCAACGGTGAGAGCAGTCGCCTCGTCGATGATGCTTGTGAGCCGTTGCGTCGGTGCCCACCTCGACCAGATTGACAAGCGGCCAGTCGGATCGCCTGTTTCGGCAAGACCCGCTCGGAGCTTCGGCAAGCTGACGTGCACAAGCCAAGGCGAGAAAGCTGTTGGCCGTTCAGTCTTTTCGCAAAAATTGGACGGGTGCGGGAGAACCCGCTTCAAGGCCGAACAAAAAGCGCCAGGATTATGCGCCTGTAGCTCAACCGGATAGAGCATCGGCCTTCTAAGCCGAGGGTTGAAGGTTCGAGTCCTTCCAGGCGTACCAGCACAGAACCGCGGGCCCCCTGGACACCCGAGAAGGGTCACATTGTGAAGGGGACACAGCGGAAGGGGTCACAGCGAGAAGCGACAGACCGTAGGAGCAGGGCTCGAGAGAAGAAGCACGACTCGAAAGAAAAAGCCGCAGAATAGAGAATTCAGACAAGGGGCATGAACGTTGAGCGCCACGACCCCGCCATTGTTCGGTGGTGATTCTAGGTAGTTTGACGGTTCGCAGTTTGACGGTTCAATGGTGGGCGTAGCTCAGTTGGTAGAGCTCTGGATTGTGATTCCAGCGGTCGCGGGTTCAAGCCCCGTCGTCCACCCCATACCGCCCGCCGACCTGCCGCGCAGAGAAATCAGCCCCGGTCATGACCCTCTACTGTGTGGCACCTCAACATTCGAGGCCACTGAGGTTGAGCGACTCGCGCAGGTGCCGGTATCTCGCAGCGTTCTCAACACGTGCATCACCGAGTGCGACTGTCCGAAAAAGCATGGGAAATACAGCCTCAACCTGTGTAGAATCGCGCGTTTTTCGCGGTCCCTCCGGTCCGCCCCTGGCAACGCAGAATGAAAGGCGAGTTCCTGACCGGAAGCACTGATGCGGAGCAGACCACGAACGGCCTCTTCTGACGGTCAGGCGAGTGGTCAAGGGCACTGAGGGGGGCGCACACCCGCCCCCTGAACACGGGGCGGTATATGGGCCGACGCGGCTGGCGCAAAGTGGAGCGCAACGGTCGCACTCAGACCTCAAACACATGAAAGACACATGGTAGAATTGACACAAGCGAAAGTGGCGGAATTGGTAGACGCGCTAGATTTAGGTTCTAGTATCGAAAGATGTGAGAGTTCGAGTCTCTCCTTTCGCACCAAACCTGCTGAGCATCCGGCAAACGAGGAAATCTGATGCAAGCGACTTTGGAAACTGCAGACGGCCTGACCCGCCGACTGCTCATTACTATTCCATCCAACGACCTGGAGTCGAAGGTGGAAGACAAGCTGAAAGAGACCGCAAGGTCGATCCATCTGAAGGGATTCCGACCGGGTAAGGTTCCGGTCAAGGAAATCCGCCGTCGTTTCGGTGACGGCATCCGCCAGGAAGTTGGCGGCGAGTTGGTCCAGAGCGCCTACGGCGAGGCGATTCAGGAACAGCAACTGACCCCGGCCGGGATGCCCCAGATTGAAGATCTGGAGCTTGAGTCAGGTAAAGATCTCGCATTTACCGCCATTTTCGAGATCTTTCCCGAGATCACGCTGAGTGACTACAGCACGGTTTCGATCGCGAAACCCGTGTGCGATATAACTGAGCCCGACATCGACAAGATGGTCGAGAACCTGCGCGAGCAACGTAAGTCGTACAACGAGGTCGATCGGGCGTGTGTGGCCGACGATCAGCTAAACATCGACTTCGACGGCTCCGTCGACGACGAGGCGTTTGCGGGCGGCAGCGGTGAAGGCCACACCCTGGTGGTTGGCGCTGGCACCATGCTCAAGGATTTTGAGGATGCCCTCATCGGAGCTTCGGCCGGCGCTGCGCTCAACGCGGATGTCACTTTCCCACAAGACTATCAAAACACCGAGCTGGCTGGAAAAGCCGCAGTCTTCAAGATCAAGGTGAATTCGGTATCGGAACAAAGCCTGCCCGAACTCGATGGCGCATTCTTTGAACAGTTCGGCGTCACCGACGGCGACATGGACGCATTTCGCACCGAGGTCAAATCAAACATGGAGCGCGAACTTGCGGCCTCCATCAAAAACCGAATCAAGTCGCAGGTGATGGATGGTCTCTCCGAGATCAACAGCATCGAGGTACCAAAAGCACTGGTCACGACCGAGATTGACCGCATGCGCCAGGAGATGATGCAGCAATTTGGCGGCGGTCAGCAGTTCGATCCCTCGATACTCCCCGCCGATATGTTTGAGAGCCGCGCCGAAAAGCGTGTTGCACTCGGCTTGCTTGTCAACGAACTGGTTAGCGCTGACGAGATCGAGGTCGATGATGACCGCGTTCGGTCAACCATCGAGGAGATGGCAAGCTCGTACGAGGAACCCGAACAACTGGTCAACTGGTACTACCAGAACGATGCGCAACTCGAGCAAATCCGCAACATGGTGCTCGAGGATCAAGTGGTCGACACCCTCCTCGCCAAGGCTTCGGTGACTGACGAAGCGATGGAATATGAGGAGGCCATCAAGCCACCACCGCAGCCCGCCATCGACGAACCAGCCGACGAACCAGCCGACGAACCAGTCAAGGCACAAGAACCATCAGGCGACAACGAAACGATCATTGCGGACGTCGCGCCTGCCGACGCTGAACCTGACAACGCTGAACCTGACAATGACAGGACAGGCAACGGTGAGACTGATGACGGTAAGGCCTGACCAAAATAGCCGGCAGCCGGCACATCGAGGGGAATGAGTCATGGGTAACATTTTTGACCGACCGGCGCAGGAATCGCGAAATCTCGGCCTGGTGCCGATGGTACTTGAGCAAACCGCGCGCGGTGAGCGTTCGTATGACATTTACTCCCGGCTCCTGAAAGAACGGATCATTTTCGTCGTCGGCGGCATCGACGACCAGGTGGCAAACCTGATCGTGGCGCAGTTACTCTTCGCCGAATCAGAGAATGCCGATAAAGACGTACAGCTCTACATCAACTCGCCAGGTGGCTCCGTGACCGCCGGACTTGCGATCTATGACACCATGCGGTTCATCAACTGCGATGTTTGCACCACCTGCATCGGCCAGGCTGCCAGCATGGGTGCACTGCTCCTCGCCGGCGGCACCGCCGGGAAGCGTTCATGTCTCCCCAATTCGCGCGTGATGATCCACCAGCCCAGCACCGGCGGTTTTCAGGGACAAGCGTCGGACATCGAGATTCAGGCACAGGAGATCATTGATTTGCGCCAGAAGCTGAACGAGATCCTGGCTGAGCACAGCGGCAAATCGGTCGAGACGATCGCTGTTGACACTGAACGCGACAACTACATGACGGCGATTGAGGCCAAGGACTACGGTCTCGTGGATCAGGTTTACGAGCCGCGCGCGAACGATTAGCACCTGGGCAGGACGGCTGAGGTTTGCCATGGACCGACCTCAAAATTCTCCGCAAAGCGATTGTGTTGCAAGAATTAGCTGGAGCTGCGAGTTCTCATTGGCGCGTGATTTACGATAATATCCGGTTAACGGCTACGAAAAACGACCAAGAACAAACGCTGACTGATCACACATGCCATGTCCGGCAGTGTCGTCCAGATCCCGATAAGCCGGGTGTCACGGCCAAGATGGCGGGGCATTTTGGAAGAGTTCCCGGACCGGGACTAGAGATGCGATTGCGGACTGGAAAGCCAGTGGACCGGGCAAGTGTTGGGAAGGCGACAGGCTGAACGGGGGAGGGCTTGCCACCCGCCTCGACATGCCAGCGTGCAAGTAGTCAAGATTAAGACAAGAGGTGCCTGATGGCGGAAGATACAGACGGAAATGGTGACGGCAAGTTACTGCACTGCAATTTCTGTGGCAAAAGCCAACACGAAGTCCGCAAGCTGATTGCTGGTCCGTCCGTTTACGTCTGCGACGAGTGTGTCGAGCTGTGCAACGACATCATTCGTGAAGAACTCAAGGAAGGATCGGATGAGGGGGAGAAACAGAGCCTGCCGACCCCCCAGGAGATCAAGGACATCCTGGATGAGTACGTAATCGGGCAGCACTGGGCCAAGAAAGTGCTTTCAGTCGCGGTCTATAACCACTACAAACGACTGCGGTATTCGGGCAAGAAGGACGACGTGGAACTACAAAAGAGCAATATCCTGCTCATCGGTCCGACTGGCGTTGGCAAGACCCTGCTCGCCGAAACGCTCGCAAGATTGCTGGATGTGCCATTTACCATCGCAGACGCTACCACGCTGACCGAGGCTGGTTACGTGGGCGAGGATGTCGAAAACATCATTCAGAAGTTGTTGCAAAAATGTGACTACGACGTCGACAAAGCGCAGGTCGGCATCGTCTACATCGACGAGATCGATAAGATCTCGCGGAAGTCGGACAATCCCTCGATTACCCGCGATGTGTCAGGTGAGGGCGTACAGCAAGCGCTCTTGAAACTCATCGAAGGCACCGTCGCATCGGTGCCGCCGCAAGGCGGCCGCAAGCATCCCCAGCAAGAGTTCCTGCAGGTTGACACCACCAACATATTGTTCATCTGTGGTGGCGCTTTCTCGGGCCTCGACCGCGTTATCCGTGACCGCTCATCCAAAAGCGGCATTGGCTTTGCCGCAACCGTCGAGACGGAGTTGACCCGCAAGAATCTGGGCGAGACATTGCGCACCGTCGAACCCGAGGATCTCGTTCGTTACGGGCTAATTCCCGAGTTTGTTGGACGCCTGCCGGTGCTTGCCACGCTCGATGAGCTGGACGCTGACGCGCTCGTACGGATCCTCACGGAG
>CAVOBC010000156.1:0-10180 GCA_963693635.1 Gammaproteobacteria bacterium
AGGGTTTGCGTTTTTCTTGCCGTTTCCAGCGAGCGCTCGATCTAAAGCAGTCGTTGCATCAGACCTTCGATCCTTTATTTATTGGGGTCAGTTAGGGCCTTCGACCTAAAGGCCCTTGACCTAAGGCCCTTGACCTAAAGCCCTTGACCTAAAGCCCTTGACCTAAAGAAGGGGTGCAATGACGAGGCTGACGATCGCCATCACGTTGATCAGGATGTTCATTGCGGGACCGGATGTGTCCTTGAACGGGTCGCCGACCGTGTCGCCGACCACAACCGCTGCATGCACGTCTGAACCTTTGCCGCCGAGGTTGCCCTTCTCGACATACTTCTTGGCGTTATCCCATGCGCCGCCAGCGTTAGCCATCATAAGCGCCATGAGTACGCAACCGAGCAACGCACCGGCGAGCATGCCACCGAGGCTCTCGGCGCCCAGGATAAAGCCAACGACGGGCGGCATGGAGACGGCGATGACGCCAGGCAGGATCATTTTCTTGAGCGCTGCGCGGGTCGCGATGTCCACGCACTTGGCGTGGTCCGGGTCTGCGGTGCCTTCCATCAGGCCCTCTATCTCACGGAACTGGCGCCGAATCTCTTCGATCATTTCCATGGCAGCATCACCAACCGAGGTCATGGTCATGGACGCGATCAGGAATGGCAAAACACCGCCGATGAAGACCCCGACCAGCACTTTCGGGTTGGAGAGTTCCAGCGAGAAGGCCGCGTCCTTAAGGGCCATTGTTTCCACAAATGCGGCGATGATCGCGAGCGCCGCGAGGGCAGCGGCACCGATGGCAAAGCCCTTACCGATCGCTGCGGTCGTGTTTCCAACCTCGTCGAGGCCGTCAGTGATTTTGCGAACATCTTCTCCCAGGCCACCCATCTCCGCGATGCCGCCCGCGTTGTCTGCAACGGGTCCGTACGCATCGAGGGCCATGGTCATACCGACGGTTGCGAGCATGCCGACTGCCGCGATACCAACCCCGTAGAGGCCCGCGAGTTCGGTAGATGCATAGATGATGGCGCTGATCGTGAGTACAGGAATGACGACTGACTGCATGCCGACTGCGAGCCCGGTGATCATGACGGTTGCGGTCCCGGTCGTGCCGGCTTCGGCGATTCTGATGACGGGCGCTTTGCCGGTGTAGTAGGACGTGACGAGGCCGATCACGATTCCTCCGACGGTGCCGGCGACGACGGCACCGAAGACATTGACTGAAATGCCAAGGAATTCGGTCAGGAAGTACGCGGAGATAATCAGTGCAACCGCGGACGCCTGGTGACCGAGGCTGAGTGCACGCTCCGGGTCGGTGTTGGAAAGCGTGCGCACGAGCAGTATGCCGAAGATGGAACACAAGAGCCCGAGCGACGACAGGGCGAGTGGCAGGAACATGAGCGCTTCACGCTTGCCGTCAGCGGCGATGGCGTCGATGCCATACGCGCCGCCGATGGTCAGCGTTGAGGCGATTGCGATCGATGCGATCATCGACCCGCAATAGGATTCGAAGATATCGGAACCCATACCGGCAACGTCACCGACGTTGTCGCCCACGTTGTCGGCGATAACGCCTGGATTGCGGGGATCATCTTCCGGGATGCCGGCTTCGATCTTGCCGACGAGGTCGGCTCCGACGTCTGCGCTCTTGGTAAAGATGCCGCCGCCAACACGAGAGAAGAGCGCGACTGAGGATGCGCCCATGCCGAAGCCGTGGATGGCGTGTGCCGTTTCAGGGTCGCCGCCAAAGAACCAATAAAGTGAACCGAGTCCGAGCAGGCCGAGCGAGGCGACGCAGAGGCCCATGACCGAACCGCCGTAGAAGGCGACCGTTAATGCACTCGCTTCCCCGTTCGTTGCTGCTGCAGTCGTGGTTCTTACGTTCGCTTTGGTGGCGGAGAACATGCCGAGGTAGCCGGCGAGTGCGGAGGACAGTGCGCCGACGGCGAATGAAAGCGCGGTCTGAAAACCGAGTGCCACCCATGTGATGACTAGCAGCACACTGGCAAATATCGCAAGCATGGCGTACTCCCGGTGCATAAAGACCATCGCGCCTTCATGGATGGCGGCCGCGATCTTTTTGACCTTGTCGCTGCCTTCGTCGTAGCGCGTCATCAGAATGTAGATGACGAGCGCACAAGCGAGTCCAAAGACACCGAAGATCGGTGGCAAAATTGCATAGTTGCTCATAGTGGGTACTTTTCCGGGGGTGCGTTTACGTCTTGTCTGATCTTTTCTTGTTCTGCTTTCATCTCATTTTCGTCGTCAGGTTTGCCGAACGTTTCAGATGCAGCGCGATGAGATCACGCGAACATCCACATTGTCCGTTCAGTGATGGACCCGTCGACAAACCGGCGACATATTACAGAAGTGAGAGTGCACAAAAAAGGCCGGGAGCGGTCGGATTGCACCGTTTTGGCGCTGTTGTCTGCCGAACAGCATGCCTCAGGCGGGCGTCAGCCCATCCAGGCCGCTTAGCCGTTCTCGAGCAGGCGCCGCAGGTCGATGATCGCGGCGTTGGCCCTGGAGATGTGCGAGCCCATGATCAGTGAGTGGTTCGCGAGCACGCCGAGGCCGTCTCCGTTCAGAATGACGGGGCTAAAGAGCGCGTCTTGCGTGGGTTCGAGTTCGCGGATGATCTGTCGCATGGACACGAGCGCGTTTTTCTTGAGCAGTACGTCTCGGAAGTCCACTTCGACCGCTGTAAGGAGATGAAGAAGCGCCCAGGTTGAGCCCCGCGCTTCATAGAAGACGTCATCCAACAGCATCCAGGCGGTCTTGACGTGGGTCTCTGAGCTTGCGGTTGATTGGGTGGCCGAAGCATCACCCGCGAGCGAGATGTCGAGCTGACGTTTTCCAACAGACGCGGACAGGCGTTGGGACAGGCTTCCAAGCCGTGTTTCAACCTCAGCGAGCCAGGTGTTGAGATTGTCGGTTCGCGCGTAAAACAGGGCGTTGTTCTGATCCGTGTCACCCAACCGCACGAGATAGTCGACGAGGGCGCGGGTACCCTTTTTGTACTCGCCCTCGGTCTCCGGCAGGATCCAGGCGTCGCTATCGAAATAAAATTGATTCTCGGCCAGGACGAGGGCCGCATCTTCGGTCGATTGTGACTGGGATCGGGACAGTGTTTTGCGCAGGGTGCGCACCATGTCGCGCACCTGCACAAGGACCCCAAACTCCCAGCGGGGCACGTTGTCCATCCAGATTGATGGTGGAGTGATGTCGTTTGTCAGGTAGCCGCCGCGCTTGTTGAGCAGGACATCGGTCATCTTTATCAGCGTGGCCACGGTCGCCGAACCGGTAACCGCATTCGTTTGGTGCTCGGCGGTTAGCCCTTTCGTATTCGCTGCAACGTCAAAGGTGGCGGGTTCGTGATCAAGAATGAAGCCGTAAATGCCGATGGCAAGCGCAGCAACTGAAGCGACGCCTGCTGCCGCCTTCGTGACTGTGCCGCCGCTGCGGATGTCCCAGCCGTCAGTCAGCTTCTGTTTGAAATCGGTAAGGCTTGCCACATGTCGTCCCGAAAGCCGGATGATCGATCATGTTAACTCACCGCCTGAGGACGGCGAAGCAAAAAACGGGCGCTCTCAGACCCAAGGTTAACGCACAGGCAGGGGTCCGGGACGGCCCAACAGGTGGCCGATACCGCAGTCGACGCCAAGTCGCTGCAGGCAGTCGAGATCTGCTTGCTGCTCAAAGCCCTCGGCGGTCACGAGGATGTCTCTTGCGTGGCAGATTTGTAGGGTCGACTCGATGAAGAACTGGTGATCCGGGCGTTCGGCAATGCCGGTGACGTAACTGCGGTCGAGCTTCACCATGCTGATCTCGAGTTGCGAGAGGTATGCGAACGAGGTCGCGCCGCTGCCGAAGTGATCGATCGAGAACTGGTAGCCGAAGCGGCCGGCTTCGCTCATGAGATGGGCGAGTCCTGCGGGCGAGTGTTTGATCGCGCGTTCGTCGATCTCGAAAATACACTCGCTTGATGGCGTTTTGGCGACTGTATCGCGCAGCCAGGCGACAAACTTGGGGTGCCGCAGTGCCTGGGTCGAAAGGTTCATTACGAGCGGTCCGGCGTCCGTCGCGACTGCGAGTGCTT
The DNA here is from genome assembly GCA_963693635.1 of Gammaproteobacteria bacterium. Lineage (GTDB taxonomy): Bacteria > Pseudomonadota > Gammaproteobacteria > Pseudomonadales > Azotimanducaceae > CAVOBC01. The sequence continues at coordinate 4,094 of CAVOBC010000156.1, forward strand.
TGGAGATGATCGTCTTGTCGAGTGCGGGCAGCAGTCCGAATCGCTCGGCCATGGGAATGAATTCCGCCGCCGCGACGACGCCTTCCGGCAACTCGGCGCGAGCGTAGACCTCGTTGGCCAACAGGCGCAACGGCACGTCGATGTTGGTGGCGCCGGAGATGTCCGACATTGTTTGACGTCGAGAGATGGCGTATAGCGGCTGATAGTAGAGCAGCAATGAGCCGCTCGAGATGATCTCGGCGAGCGTGTATCTCCATACGGATGCGGGGCGTACCAGGTCCCGCTTTTGCTCATCGTCGATGACGATGAGCGCGGTCCCGTTGGGTGATTCTGCGACGGCACGCCACAGGGCCGTGTCGGCGGTGCTGAGCAGGGTCTCGCGAACGGCGGTTGACGGCGCTTGCTCCCCGACCATCTGGCCCTCCTCCGTAGCCTCGTCCGTAGAGGGGTCCGTAGCCGTCGTTGTGTCTATGTTCGCGTACACCAGGGCAAGATGGCTGGTGCAACCGTAACCGCTGAAACCCGGGTCCGAGTTCAGCCTTATGTTGAGTTCCGTGAACAGTTGCTGCAGTCGCAATCGGGCGCGCTCAAGGCCCGGCGAGGGCAGGTAAACCGCGACGTCTGAATCGAGCGTTGAGCTGAGAGATTCGGCCTACCAGAAGCTGATCGCCGGCGTCGCGGCCGAAACGTGCGTTGACGTCACCGAAGTTGCTGATCTGAATCAGCACGATCGCGATGTTGTGAGGTGACTCGTCGTCACTGAGAGCAGCGTCCACTGCTGCGTCGAAGCAACCGCGGTTGGCGACGCCGGTCACACTGTCGGTGTTTGCGGCTGCGTGCAGTCGCTCGGTCAACTGAATCTGGCCGCCATACATCGACTGCATGCGGGCAGACAAGCGGTTCATGGCCGTGACGAGCTGCCGCAGCTCGAGCAACCTCGGGAGCTGTGGAATCCTGACGAAATCCCAGTCTGAAATGCCGGCGGGCCCTGGTCGAGCACCTACAATAGTGGCCGCATTGAAATCCGGAGGCCGAGCCCAACGATGAGATAACTCAGGATTGCGACCAGCGTGAACATCAGCAGGTAATCCTGAGTCATCCGCCACAGGTCCTGATACGCGTAGCCGGGATGAGCCGTCACCGTGAGTGTGCCGCGACGCGACCAGCCCGACATGATTTCGGCCTGGCCCGCCGGGGACGGCAGGGGAACGAGATTGATAAACCAACCGGGCACATCGTTGATGAACACGGGAGAGCTGAGTTGGAGCAGCGTTCTGTCGTCCACGCTGGCGACGTGCACGGTCTGGAAGTGACCACTGTCGAACATGGCGCGCGACAATGACTCAAGTCCGATCACATCGTCAGCATCAAGTGACGAGATCGACATGGCGAGGGATGTCGCGGTGTCTTGAGCGTGCACCTGCAACTGCTCCCGGAGATAGCGGCTCGAACCCTGGATCGTGATGACGTACAGCGCGGCGAAGAGCACGAGAATCATCCCCATCGTCATGATCATGGTTTGTCGGAACAGGCTCATGACAGCCCCCCAGACGGACATACGGGTCTCGCGAGCGGTGCAGGGATGCACCGCCATTGTTGGCGATTTGTCGGGCGCGGGGGCAGGCCCGCGACGTAAGAACTCGTCACGATGCAAGAGCGGCAGGAGAGCCCTTTTTCATCCGACTGATAGTGCTTGCAGGGTTGGATCATGTGGGCGCCATTTGCTCGTGCATGCGACTGATGAAGTCGTCCCACACGTTCTTGATTGAATAACTGCCGCGTCCGCGTTGTTTGGCACCGCAGAGCTGGTTGCCGTTGAAGCTGAAGACGGGGGTCAGGTCGCGCCTGCGCGATGCCGGTTTGATACCGGGGACGAGGTTATCAAGCACCAGGGGCTCTGCACCGGGCTGGGCATAGTAGGTCACGACCATGTGGGCCTGGCTGATGCTCCGAGCGTTGACGTAGGTGATTCGGAGGTTGTCTTTGGGGATGCCGAGTGCCGTCAACGTGAAATATTTGGCGAGCGAAAAGTCCTCGTAGTCGCCGCGGTCTGTGGCGAGGAACTCGATGGGTGTCGCCCAGTAATCATCGCGTTGCCAGTGCTCGGGGTCCGATACGGAATCGGCTGCGGTTGAAGAAATCGTTGACTGCAGCGAGTTTCTGCTGCGTTGGCGGTGACTGGCCTTCGTCCACAAGATTGCGCCAGAGTGTGGCCCGGGCCCGGGCGCGTCGGCCGTACTGGTCGGACACCATGTCGAGCACCTGCTCGCTAATCCCCAGACCGTCAGCCACGCAGACGGCGGCGGTAAGGACGAGGATGATGATCGGCGTTCCCTGCCGTACGATGTGCTCTGCTCCGGTGGTCAGGATGAGGCTGCGAAATGAGTGGCAGTCAGTCGTTGGGAGGATGGCCTCAATGGGGGCAAGCGCTTCTGCTGGCCTGGCCGAGGCTCTTGCCGGACGCAAACGCCTTTTGCTCAGATTAACTAGTTCCTGTCCCAAAATTGTCATCCTGACAATTCTTGGGAGTCGGTTTGCAAACAAACCTCGCATGATCTTGCAGAAAAGAGGCCTGTGGAAAAAGGCGGTGCATCCCTGCACCGCTCGCCAGTGCCAGCCCCAGAATGTAGTTCCGTGACAAGAACCAACTATAGTCAGCGATCGACGGGTTGCCAGCGGGCACCCTCGTCAGGAGACGCCGTCAGTAAATGAGATCCACCGCGGGCCGCGATTGGGTGCGAAAGACTGCGCGAATGCGCGCGTCGGTCGACTCGTTCATGCGTTGGTAAATCCAGCGGCCGTCGGCATCGGTGCGCGCATGGATCACGACAGTCGCATCTTCGCGGGTAACCTCATCGGCGATTATGCGCAACCGCGAGGCGAGCGATGCTGCGCGCGCGACCAAAGCGCCCCGGCTGATTGCATAGTGTTTCTGGCGCGACTGCTGCCGCTCGTCAATCATCTGCCGTACAGCGGCGACGTTCGGGTGCGTCTCATCAACGGACGTGGCTTTGCGCAGGTAGTCGCGGGCCGCGGCTACGCGGCCCGCAGTTGCCGCTTCGATGGCCCAGTCGAGATATGCCTCGACGATGTCGCCCATGCCATGCATTGCTGCTTCATTGTCAGGATCAATCGCGAGGATCTGCGCGTAACGCAGATAGGCATTGTCTTCGAGCGGGGTTGTAAAGCGGCGCGCTTCAAACGCCGATCGTGCCTGGTCGAGCAACTCGATAATGCGGGGATCTTGCGGTACCTCGTCGGGTGCGGGCGGCAGCGAAGTCCCGGGTGGTGGAGGTGTGGTGCGGCCCTGCATCGAATCGAGCAACTGACAACCGCCGAGAATGAAGGTGCAGAGGACGCAGTTGATGGCGGCGCGTATTAATACGCCCGTTGACCGGCCTGCGGGTCTGGCGTTGCCCCGACATTGTTGACTGCGCGGTCTCTGGGTGCCGGCTTCCAACGCGACCTCGCGTCCTGCTGCGAAAAAAGCGGGCACAACGGTTTCTCGGGACAAAGACCGCAACACCTACGCGCGTCCCAAAGCGGCGACGGGGGACGCGGCCGCAGACGGATTAAGCTGACTTGAACCTGATGCTGCGGGACCGCTGGGGCGGCGCGTTTGCCAGCGTACTGAAGAGGCCATGGGGTATGATCGACTGATGGGCTGTCGTTATCTTATCGTGTTGATTCTGATGCTCGCATTTCTTGTCGGGACAGGGGCAGTTGCACGTGCGTCAGGTGAACAAAGTGCGTCCCTGGCCGCCGGCACGGCGTCAGGTGAACAAAGTGCGGTGCAGACCGAGGTGCTGCCGGTCGATCAGGCGTTTGAGGTGCACGGCCGGGTGGATGGGCAAACGGTCCGGGTCCAGTTTGCCGTGGTGGACGGATATTACCTCTATCGGGATCGATTGCGTCTGGAGGGTCACCGCGTGCGGGCGAGGTCGCTGCTGCCGGGTCGCGCAAAAGACGATCCTCACTTTGGTCGGGTCCAAGTCTACTACGACGCGGTGACACTAGACGCAGATTTCACCGGTGCGCTGCCATTGCGATTTGATGTCACGTTCCAGGGATGTGCAGATCAAGGCTTCTGTTACCCGGCGAGGACTCGAACATTTGATCTCGTCACAGAGGGTGCCTTCGCTCGCCCGGTTGCCGTTGGGGACTTCGCCAGTCCGCGGAAACTGCGTTTTATTGCGCCGCCGCAGCGCGTGCCGTGAGTGGTCGCCGGAACAAACGGGATAGCTGATAGAATTCGGCGCCTGACAAACGGAGTTATCCTTCATGGCCCGGCTATTGGTACTTCACGGCCCGAATCTCAACTTGCTTGGAACGCGAGAACCGGGGATCTACGGGGCAGAGACGCTGGCGGACATCAATGCACGACTCCAGACCCTGTGCGGTGAAATGGGTCACCAACTCGACTGCTTCCAGGCAAATGCTGAGCACGTGCTGGTTGAGCGTATCCACCTTGCACGTGAAGACGGCGTTGGCTTCATTGTCATCAATCCAGCCGCATTCACGCATACGAGCGTTGCGATTCGCGATGCGTTTCTTGGTGTCAGCATTCCGTTTATAGAAGTGCATTTGTCCAATGTCCACGCGCGTGAGGCATTCCGACATCACTCCTACCTTGCGGACGTTGCCGTCGGCACGGTCGCTGGACTGGGGGCAGACGGCTACGCGTACGCGTTGCGCGCTGCCGACAAACACCTCTCCAGCTAAGAGCCACTCAAGAGCCAGCCAGAGCCCCCGTAATTAGCCAGTTTAAGATCAAAGGATCAGCATGGATATTTCGAAAGTCAAAGAACTGATTGGTGTCATGGAGGAGTCTGACCTCGCTGAGCTGGAAATCAGGGAGGGTGACGAATCGGTGAGGATCGTCCGTGGGGGAGCACAAGCAATGGTCGCGCCGGCCGTGGCGCCGATGCTGTCGCTTGCAGAGACGGTCCCGGAGGCCGAGGATGCGGCCAAGCCCATGGGCCATATCGTTCGCGCACCAATGGTCGGCACCTTCTATCGTGCGCCGTCACCTGAATCCCCAACCTTCGCCGAAGTGGGCGCGCGGGTTCGCGAGGGTGACACCCTCTGCATCATCGAATCGATGAAAATGATGAATGAGGTCCTGGCAGACGCGTCAGGAACGATCGAGGCGATCCTGGTTGCCAACGACACGGCGGTTGAGTTTGACCAGCCAATCTTCACCATCGTCTGAGGTCCACTTTAAGGACTGGGGCAGAGCGCTATGAACCGGTTGTTGGTGGCAAATCGTGGTGAGATAGCACTGCGAATCGTCCGTGCGTGTCGCGCGCTCGGTATAGAAACGGTCGCAGCGTACACGCGTGAAGATCAGCACCTTCTGCACCTGCGTTACGCGGACACAGATGTATGTATCGGCGCGCACGATTACCTCAGCATTCCCAACCTCATCATGGCTGCGCGCACGACTGGTTGCGACAGTGTGCATCCGGGATACGGCTTCCTGTCCGAGAATGCAGAGTTTGCGCAAGCGGTCACGGATGCGGGGCTCTGCTTCATCGGTCCGGCTGCGGATCACATCGCGCTAATGGGCGACAAGATCCGGGCACGGGCCGACATCGATCTGCCGACATTGCCCGGCGGGCCGGTCCTGGACGTCGCCGCGGCACGGCTGCTTGCCAGCGAAGTCGGGTATCCCGTGCTGCTAAAAGCAGCAGCGGGCGGCGGTGGGCGCGGCATGCGGGTTGTATCAACATCTGCTGAAATCGAAGGGGCGTTTCGCGAAGCGACGGCAGAAGCCAGAGTCGCGTTTGCCGATGATCGAATGTACGTCGAGAAGTTCCTGTCCGATCCACGACATATCGAGGTGCAGGTCTTCGGCGACGGTCACGGTGACGCGATTGTGTTCGGGACCCGCGATTGTTCAACGCAGCGCCGCCACCAGAAATTGATCGAGGAAGCGCCGGCGCCGTTTGTGGATGCAGCTACCCTCGACGCGCTGGAGCAGAAGTGTCGCGTCGTCGTAGCCGGGCTCGGCTATCGGGGCGCAGGTACGCTTGAGTTCCTGTACGACGGCGACGGCTTCTACTTCATCGAAATGAACACACGGAT
>CAVOBC010000157.1:0-10099 GCA_963693635.1 Gammaproteobacteria bacterium
AGATCAGAGGCAGATGAAGTCAGCCTTCTTTGTTGATGCCGGCAACGTGTTCAATACGAGTTGTCCGCTTGTGAGCCTCGTTTGCAACGGGCCTCGCGATGGCGAACTGCGTTACTCAGTCGGTTTGTCCTACACGATCATTACCGGCTTCGCGCCGATCAGTTTTTCGCTTAGTTATCCGATCAATCAGATCCCGGGTGACGAGCGAGAGAGTTTTCAATTCGAACTGGGAACAACCTTTTGACGGTTGCCCGGAACTTAAATTGAATCGCTGTTGGCTATGTGTAACTATCGCGCCGCCAACGAAACCCCAGAAGACACGATGCCCTGAAAATGAGGAGAATTAACGTGCAAATTAAACGATCGCTTACTGTTGCCCTGGCTTTGGCCCTGGCACTCATGGCGGGTACGGCTACAGCAGAAACGAAGATTGCTGTAGTTGATGTCCAGCGCGCCATTCTGAATTCCGACGAGGCCAAGCGTTTGATGGCGCAGATCCAGGAAGAGTTCACGACGGAGCAAGACGAGATTCGAAAACTCCAGACCGAAGCGGCTGCGATGCTCGAGCGCCTGCAGAAGGATGCCGAGGTGATTACAGAAGCGGAGCGTGGCCGCGTTCGCCAGCAGCTTGAGTCGAAGAACAATGACTTCGTCTACATGAGCCAGAAGCTGCAAAAGCGAGTCGAGGCCCGACAGCAGGAATTGTTCCTGGGCATCGATGAGAAAGTGCTAAAGGCGATCGAGGAACTGGTTCTGTCCGAGGACTTTGACATGATTCTCACCCGGCAGGCGGCTGTGCATGTTGGCTCCTTGTATGACGTCACGCGCAAAGTAACCGAGCAGCTCAACGAATTCGACAAGAAAGCCGACAAGAAAAAGTAATCGGGTTTGAGCCGTACGCTGCGTGAGATTGCCAATACCCTGGGTCTTGCTGTCTTCCCCCCCGCACGCAAGGCTCTTGTCTCCCCTGACCCCGAGCTGAAGGCTCTTGTTGACCCCGAGCTGAAGGCGCCTGCCTCACCGGAATCGTTGGCCGCCGGCGAGATCGAGATCTCAGGCATCGCAGGCCTCGAGGACGCGGGGCCAGGTCAGTTGACGTTCTTGTTCAACAGGCGGTTCCGTTCATTTCTCAGCAAGTCAAAGGCGTCGGCCGTCATTCTTCGCAAAGAAGATGCGGGCGATTGTCCATTGCCTTACCTCGTCGCCGACAATCCTCGACTCGAATGGGCTCGGGTTGCTGGATTGTTTGATCGGGCACCGGTGTCGAAGCCTGGTGTTCATCCCGCTGCCGTCGTGAGTGCTGATGCACGCATAGGCGCCGGTGTCATGATCGCCGCGAACGCGGTGGTTGAAGCGGGCGCGACGCTCGGAGATGGTGTCGTCGTAGGCGCAAACGTCTTTGTTGGTGAGAACGCCAGCATCGGCTATCGAACTCGCTTGCATGCCAATGTCACGGTGTACCACGGCGTCAGCCTTGGTGATGATTGTCTGGTCCATAGCGGGGTTGTTATCGGTGCGGACGGGTTTGGCTTCGAGTTCGATCCGGTCGCCGGAGCGATCATAAAGATCCCGCAGATCTACGCGGTGCGTATTGGCAATGATGTTGAAATCGGTGCCGGCACGACGATTGATCGGGGTGCGCTTGCCGACACGGTGATCGGCAATGGTGTGAAGATCGACAATCAGGTACAGGTGGGACACGCGACGCGTATTGGTGACCATACGGTCATATCTGGATGCACTGCCATTGCAGGAAGCACCCGTATTGGACGATACTGCCGGATCGGTGGTGCAGTCGGCATTGTGGACAATATAGAAGTGGCGGACTTCTCTGAGATCTCAGCGATGAGTCTGGTGAGTCGTTCCATTAAAGAGGGTGGCCGATACTCTTCCGGTACTGGTTTGTTACCGGGCGCGGCGTGGCGACGTAGCGTCGCGGGGTTTGCACGGTTGCCCGAGATACTCAGGCGTTTGAAGCGACTCGAGTCGAAGTGACACCGAATTGCACCCGCTTGATCTCGGTCGAAGGATCAGGGCTAAGAATCAGGGTTGAGAAAGTGTGACCACGCCGTGGAACCGCAACGACTGCAGAGCAATCGCAGTAGTGGGTTAGCGTAGGGTTGTTAGCGGTGGACTCTAGAAATGTCGGCTCTTGGAAACAGAGGGAATGGCACAGCAAGTGAATACTGATCTGGATAGATCGAGCGAGTTGATGGAAGTCACCGACATACAAAACTACCTGCCGCATCGATATCCGTTCCTGCTGGTTGACCGTGTGCTTGAACTCAAGACGAATGAGCGCATCGTCGCGATCAAGAACGTGACGATCAATGAACACTTCTTTACGGGTCACTTCCCCGTAACCCCTGTCTTCCCGGGCGTCCTGATCGTCGAAGCGCTGGCGCAGGCCTCAGGCATCCTCGCATTCAAGAGCCGAGAGCGAATGCTCAACGACGGCTATATCTACTTTCTGGCAGGCACCGACAAGACCAAGTTCAAAAAGTTGGTCATTCCGGGCGACCAGCTTCGTCTGGAGGTCAAAATCCTCAATTTGCGCAGCCACTGGATGAAGGCCGAGGGCAAAGCATTCGTCGGTGATTCGCTGGTTTGCTCATCAATTCTCACGTGCGCCGAACAGCAGGTGGAGAAGTAAGAGCGGTTCAATAGCAGCCCGGTCGTTGATGTGGCCTCGCAGGTGTCGGTCGGCCGCCTTGTGAGACCGGACAGGCCATCCATTTGAATGATCTGCTGCGCGTCGGCATGGTTGCCGGTGAGATTTCCGGCGACAATCTGGCGGCATCCCTGATTCGGTCACTTAGTACTCGCACCCGTGTTGAGTGTTTTGGAATTGGTGGCCCTGCAATGGCCGCTGAAGGGATCGACTCCTGGTTCCATTTCTCGCGACTGCAGGTCAACGGCTTCGTTGATCCGATCAAACGCTTGCCGGAACTCATCCACATTCTTCTGCATACGCGTAACAAGCTGCTCGCTGCAAAGCCGGATGTGTTTGTGGGTGTTGACTTCAACTTCTTCAACCTGCTGCTGGAGGGGCTGGTCCGCAAAGCGGGCGTCCCGACGGTTCACTACGTTAGCCCGTCGGTCTGGGCGTGGCGTCGCGGACGCATTCGTCAGATCCAGCGTAACGTCGATCTGATGCTAACTCTGTACCCGTTTGAGACCGGGATCTATGCGGAGCACGGTATAGAAGCCTGCTTCGTCGGGCACCCGAAAGCAGATGAATTGCCGCTACAGGCTGTGCCGGTCGCCCCCATTCGCAGACAACTCGGACTCTCGAGTGATAGCACCGTCATTGCCATGTTGCCTGGCAGCAGGCGCAGTGAGGTGGAGAGCTCCGGGCGAGACTTCCTGGCGGCGCTCGTGCTCTGTCAGCAGCGGCTGCCGTCAATGGAGATCGTGATCGGCGCTGCGAACGCGGACCGCCGGCTGCAGATTGAGGCGCTGCACCGCGAACTCGCACCGTCGCTCCGCTGTACGATCGTGGACGACTCCCTGGATGCGATGCGTGCGGCGGATCTTGTGCTGGTCAATGCCGGCACCGCAACGCTCGAAGCGATGCTGCTGAAAAAGCCCATGGTCATGTCGTATCGACTCGGCAAACTGACCTACGCGCTTGTTTCCAGGCTTGTACAGACCCCATTTTTTGCGTTGCCCAACATACTGGCTGGAACCGCCCTCGTGCCTGAGTTCATTCAGGATGAGGCAACGCCGGAGAAGCTCGCGGAGGCGGTCCTTAAGCAACTGGGTGGTGAATCGGACGCCCTCCTGCAGAGCTTTGCAGGGTTGCACAAGTCGCTGCGACGCAAGGGCGGCGAACGTGCGGCAGAAGCGGTGCTTGCCCTGTGCGATGCGCGTCGACGCGACGGGCGGAAGGATGGGCCTAGTGTATCGACCTGAACTCTTCGCCGGTGTCGATGAAGTTGGCCGGGGACCCTTGGCGGGCGCAGTGGTCGCCGCGGCAGTCGTGCTGGACCCCTTCCGGCCAATGCCAGGGCTGAAGGACTCCAAACGCCTGTCGGCCAAGCGACGAGCAGAATTGGACCTTGAAATCAGAGAACATGCGATCGGTTTCGCGATTGGTCGCGCAGAGCCTCGTGAGATAGATCAGCTCAACATCCTGTGGGCCAGCATGCGCGCCATGGAGCGTGCAATCGAAGGACTCGACATGTCACTTGATCACGTGATGGTCGACGGCAATCGGATTCCCGATGTGCCGTTCCCGACAGACTTCCTGATCAAGGGCGACGATCGGGTTGGAGCCATCATGGCGGCGTCGATTCTTGCCAAGGTCGCGCGCGACAAAGAAATGTCTCAGCTAGATGAGCAGTACCCGAAATACGAGCTGGCACTGAACAAAGGCTATGCAACTGAAGCGCACCTTGCCGCTCTTCAGAAGTATGGCCCGTCGCCGGTCCACCGCCTTTCGTTTGAGCCTTGTCGGCAGCGACGATTGCCATTTTGATCGGGGACACAGGAAAGGGGCGAGGGCTCAGCGTACATATTGCCGCACTTGTCTGTGGATTTATCAGCTGCATTTAGCGGATGCCCCAAAACATGCACGGGCGCAGAGTCGAAAGCCGGATGATCTGCAATTCGTGTCGTGGATGACGTTTGCATCGAACAACAACCAGATGGAGGTTAAACGTGACATTGCAGGAAATTGCGGAACCGTTCATTGCCATGGCGCACAGAATCGTCTGGGCCTCGGTCGCGGGCGTCGATGGGGCCGGCCGACCGCGGTCGCGGGTGCTCCATCCGATATGGGAGTGGGACGGAGCCAACCTGCGCGGTTTCATATTGACCTCACCGACGCCGATCAAGCGTGCCCACCTCGAGATGACGCCGAACCTGTCGGTCAATTACTGGGATCCGTCCCAGGACACGTGTGTCGCGGAGTGTCAGGCGAGCCTTCAGTCGGATGACGAAACTCGCACGCGGGTCTGGGAGATGTTCAAGTCGGCACCGGCACCGGTTGGCTATGACCCGTCCATGATTCCCGTCTGGGAAGGGCCTACTTCGCCAGCCGTCGCCGTGCTCGAACTTACTCCGTGGCGGCTCCGTGTCTTCCCGGGGACCATGCTGCTGCGCGGCGCGGGCGATGTACTGACCTGGAGTGCCTAGTGTTTCCGCCGTTCGTCATTGTGCGTGTGTCTGGTTGAAAACCCCATCGACTTTGCCCCGGGGCATCGGCTACATTGTCCGCAATCCCGCTCGTTCACATGAGGTCTGATTCCCTCCAATGACTGTCCAGTTTGTTCATCTCCGGGTGCACTCTGAGTTCTCGCTGAGCGACGGCATGGTCAGAATCAAGCCGCTGGTCAATGAGGTCCGTACGGCGGGCATGCCCGCCGTCGCGGTCACTGATCGCAGCAATCTGTTCGCACTGATCAAGTTCTACAAGGCAGCTCAAGCCGCCGGCATCAAACCGCTCGTGGCCAGTGACCTGCAGGTGCGAGATGATGCCGGTGACTTATCGGCCCTCGTCTTGTTTGCCATGAACAATGCCGGGTACCGAAACCTCTCGCAGCTCCTTTCGCGCGCGTATATTGATGGGCAGGCAGACGGTCCACCGGCGGTCAAAAAAGCCTGGATCAGTGAACATAGCGAAGGTTTGCTGGCGCTTTCCGCGGGGCGCGACGGTGACGTGGGCCGGGCGCTGCTCTCTGGTCGACTCGAGCAGGCGGGAGCGCTCGCGCGCCATTGGATGAGCGTTTTCCCCGATGCTTATTACCTGGAGTTGCAGCGCACGGGCCGCTATCAGGAAGAAGATTATCTGCACCTTGCAATCGATCTCGCGTCCGAACTCGATTGCCCGGTGGTGGCGACCAATGATGTCCAGTTTCTTGATCCCGAGGAGTTTGAAGCGCACGAGGTACGGGTGTGCATCCATGAGGGCCGCACCCTCGATGATCCGAGGCGCGAGCGTCGGTTCACTGACCAGCAGTTTCTTCGCACCCCGAGCGAGATGGCCGAGGTTTTTGAGGATATCCCGGAGGCGATGCAGAACACGGTCGAGATCGCGCGGCGCTGCAATGTAGAGCTTGATCTCGGCAGTAACTACCTGCCTGAATTTCCGATTCCGGACGGCACGACCACCGAGGAGTTTTTCTCATCAACGTCGAAGATCGGATTGGAGGCCCGCCTCTCCGATCTTTATGACACGTCCGCCCCGGACTTTGCCGAGACCCGCAAACCGTACGATGAACGGCTCGACTTCGAACTCGGCGTTATCAACGGCATGGGGTTTCCCGGCTACTTTCTCATCGTCATGGAGTTCATCCAGTGGGCCAAGGACCAGGGCATCCCGGTGGGTCCCGGCCGTGGTTCAGGTGCAGCGTCACTTGTGGCCTACTCACTCAAGATTACCGATGTCGATCCGCTTGAATACGATCTGCTGTTTGAGCGCTTTCTGAACCCTAAACGCTTGTCGATGCCGGATTTTGATGTCGATTTTTGTATGGACGGCAGGGATCGCGTGATCGCCCACGTGACAGAGCTGTACGGCCGCGACGCTGTATCGCAGATCATCACTTTTGGCACGATGGCCGCAAAGGCTGTAGTACGAGACGTCGCGAGGGTGCAAGGCAAGCCATACGGGCTAGCCGACAAGCTCTCGAAACTCATCCCGTTTGATCCCAACATGACCCTCAGCAAGGCCATGGGCGAAGAGCCTTTGCTGCGCGACTTCGTTGAGGGCAATGACGATGCGGGTGAGATCATGGAGATGGCATACAAGGTTGAAGGCCTGACCCGGAATGTCGGCAAGCATGCTGGCGGTGTCGTCATCGCACCGACCACGCTGACCGATTTCACGCCGGTGTACACAGACGGACCGGGCGGTGCGCTACTGACCCAGTTTGACAAAGATGATGTGGAGCAGGCGGGTCTCGTCAAGTTCGATTTCCTTGGCCTGCGTACGCTCACGATCATCGACAATGCGGTCAAGAGCGTTAACGAGCGGCGGGAGGGGGCAGGCGACGCCCCGATCGACATCGATTCGATTGCGCTCGACGATCCGGCGATCTACGAGAATCTTCGGGCGGCCAATACCACGGCCGTTTTTCAGCTTGAATCCCGAGGCATGAAAGACCTGATGAAAAAGGTCGCGCCTGGCCGGTTTACCGACGTGGTGGCGTTGGTTGCGCTCTTTCGGCCGGGACCCCTGATGCTTGCCGAGGACTTCATCAACCGCAAGCATGGGCGTGAAGCGGTTGATTACCTGCACCCGGATCTGCAACCCGTGCTCGAAGATACCTACGGGGTCATGCTGTATCAGGAGCAGGTGATGAAGATCGCCCAGATTCTGGCCGGCTACTCCCTCGCGGAGGCGGACTTTCTGCGCAAGGCGATGGGCAAGAAATTGCCTGAGGAGATGGACAAGCAACGCGACCGTTTCCTGAAGGGCGCCGTTGACCGGGGCGTCGATGCTGAACAAGCGGAATACATATTCGATCTGATGGCGCAATTTGCGGGCTACGGCTTCAACCGCCCCCATTCGGTGTGCTACGCGCTCGTCGCGTACCAGACCGCGTGGCTGAAGCATTATTTCCCGGCAGACTTCATGGCGGCCGTGCTTTCGGCAGACATGCAGAACACCGACAAGATCGTCACCAATGTTGATGAATGTCGCGAGATGAAACTCGGCGTGTTGCCGCCCGATGTCAATTGTGGCGACTTTCGTTTCGTCGCCGATGATGAAGGCCGCGTGGTTTACGGCCTCGGCTCGATCAAAGGCCTTGGTGAGGGGCCGATTGATGCGATCGTTGCCGCGCGCAGCGACGGTGGGGCCTTTCCTGATCTCTTCGATTTCTGCAAGCGCGTCGGCGCGCGCCGGTTGAACAAGCGCGTGCTCGAAGCGCTCATCGGCAGCGGTGCGCTAGACGCTTTGGTCGAGGACGGGGTCGCATCCGGCCCGGATCGCGTGCGAGCGGTCCTGTCCGCGAATCTGAACGACGCGCTCAAGACCGCCGAGCAAACGTTGAAAAATGAAGATAGTGGTCACTCCGATCTCTTCGGCAACGACATGCGGCTATCTGACGACGGCGGCACCTACGGTCATCTTGACAACGTGAGACCGCTTAGCTTCAAAGAGCGCCTTGCGCGCGAGAAGGATGCGCTCGGCGTATACCTGTCCGGGCATCCGCTGGATCTCTACCGCGAGGAGATGCGCAACTTCGCCAAGACGCGGATCTCGGCGCTGACAATCTCGCGAGACAAACAAACGGTGGCCGGCATGATTGTTGCCATGCGCACAATGCGCAGCAAGAAGGGCAACGCCATGGCCTTTCTCACGCTGGATGACCGGTCCGGGCGTATTGAGGTTTCTGTCTTCGGCGACCTGTTTGACCAGCATCACGAGAAACTGGTCAAGGAACGCGTGTTGGTCGTCCGCGGCGCGACCAGCGCTGATGACTTTACGGGCGGCCTGCGCATGCGCGCCGATGAAGTGCTCGACCTTGCTCAGGCACGTGAGGTGAGTGCCAAGCGCCTGACCCTCGATGTGATCGCGGCGGGACTTGCACCAGAGTTCACCGCGGATTTGGCGGCGCTGTTGACGCCTTACAAGGGCGTTAACGGTTCGGGCTGTCCGGTGTCCATCAACTATGCCAGCGAACTTGCGACCGCAGAGATTCTGCTTGGTGATGAATGGAAGGTGACGCCCGAGGACGAGTTGATCCAGACCTTGCGGGAACGGTTCGGCGCAACCCACGTGAATCTGCGGTACTGATTTCACACGATGGCGGACGCGTCACCATGACGGGACACGGGGACGACCTCACCGTCGATCTCGCGCGGCTGCTGCGCCGCCCGGAAACGGCAGACGCCGATCGTTTCCTTGTCGCCCTCAGCGGGGGGGTTGACTCGAGCGTTCTGCTGCACGTGCTCGCGACCCTGCGGCAGACGGGAGACATCACAGCCCCGTTGGCGGCGTTGCATGTCAATCACGGACTATCCGACTCTGCGGATCTATGGCAGCAACATTGCAGCGAGGCCTGTGCGGCGCTCGAGGTGGCGCTGACTTGCGTGAGGGTGCAGATTGCGGCAGGTGACGGCGGCCTGGAGGCACGGGCGAGGCAGGCGCGGTATGCAGCATTCGCTCGCCACGTTGGTCAGGGAGACGTGTTGATGCTGGCGCACCATCTTGATGACCAGATTGAGACTGGCCTGTTGCGTCTCTTTCGGGGCGGCGGGCTGCAGGGCATGCCGGCGTCGCGGCGTCTTGGCGCTGCGGTTCTGCTGCGGCCCTTGCTTGGACACCATCGTCACGACCTGTTGGACTATGCAATGCGGCACAACGTGTCCTGGATCGAGGACGAGAGCAACCTCGACCTCGTTCATGATCGGAATTACCTGCGTCATACTGTAATGCCGGGCATTGCAGAACGCTGGCCTGGACTGACACGCCGATTGATCGCAAGCCTTGAGCGCCACCACGAAGCACGGTCCATCGTTGAGTCGGTCGCCACGAGCGACATGCGCGATTGCCTTACGCAAGAGACGCTTGCGGTCGATGGTCTCCAGGGCTTCGAACCATTGCGTCAGCGAGAAATCCTGAGGCGTTTCGTCGTGCTGACGTCTGGACGCCTGGGTGACGACACCCGAGTGGCGGGAACTCAGCCGTCGAACGCTGCTGTCGATGAGTTTCTTCGCCAGTTGGCCTCCAAGGGACGGGACAGCACGGATTTGCGGCCGGTCATGACGCTGTCGGGCTTTGACCTGATGACCTACCGGGGGCGCGTGCACGGCGTTAGTCACAGGTTTCAGGCGAGTGCCGAAGACCCTGCAGTCGGGTTCGTGGGCGTGCCGGGTGCGGATGCGGGGCTTCCTCCGACATTCGCTGTGACTGTCGCCCAAGGGTTGGGAATCCGAGATTTTAATGAGATCAGTTTCTCGATTGTGGTCCGGCGCGGCGGCGAACGCGTCGGGTCGAAATCGGTCAAGCGTGTGCTCGCGGAGATGGCGATTCCGCCCTGGCTGCGGTCGCGCATTCCGCTCGTTTACACCGACGATCAGGTCGTCGCTATCGCGGGCGGCCCGGGCTGGCCCATGTACGTGACACCGAAGCATGCCGCGAACCCCC
>CAVOBC010000158.1:0-10091 GCA_963693635.1 Gammaproteobacteria bacterium
CCGCACCGAGCAGGCCAACTGCGACCGACGCCATCGTCGTCACCAGCATCCAGCTCATGCCGATCCACTTCGCCGTCGCCATGCGTTCAGGCGACGCGATCGCCATGAATCGCACCAGCACGTGCGGCTGACCAAAGTACCCCAGGCCCCACGCTAACAGACTGAGAATGCCAAGTGCGGACAAGGAGGCCGGCACAAGATCCAGATGGCGGTCGCTGACGCCACCAAGCGCCGACATCGTCGCGGCCGCGCCGCCAAGGTCTGCGAGCATGACGAGTGGCACGACCACGAGCGCCAGCAACATCAGCAGGCCCTGCACGACGTCGGTCCATGTCACCGCAAGAAAGCCGCCAACTGCCGTGTAGGCCACGATGACTAACCCACCGACGAAGAGCCCGGTCAGATAGTCCATGCCGAACGTCGTTGAAAATAGCTTCGCGCCGGCGACGAGGCCCGCCGCGGCGTAGAACGCAAAAAAAAGCAGGATCACGATCGCCGAAGCCAGCCGGAGCAACCGGCTGTCGTCATTGAAACGCGCTTCCAGATAATCAGGCAGCGTGACGGCGTCGAGCGCGAAAGTCCGTTCACGCAGCGGCCGAGCCACCCATTGCCAGTTGCAAAAAGCGCCGGCAAGGAGGCCAATGACAATCCAGGCCTCTGATAAGCCGGACACGTACACAGCACCCGGCAGGCCCAGCAACAGCCAACCACTCATGTCCGACGCGCCGGCACTCAGCGCTGTGGCGAGCGGGCCAAGTCGCCGTCCGCCCAGCAGGTAGTCACCCAGATCGTGGGTCTGCCGAAAGGCTACTGCCCCAATCACAAGCAGCAGGCCAAGGTAGCCAAGGAATGTCAGAAGCGTTGGAAGCGGCATCAGAATGCGTATCCGGACGCCTGGCTACCGATCATGGGGATCAGCTTGAACGGCGATCGTCACCGGACCGCCGTGGCCTCTTTTCCGTCACGATGCGTTCAGCACTGCGCCGCTCGGTCGATGCGCGACGGCGATCATTGTCGTCGTCCCCACACTCAACGTTCTCCCGGTCACGGTCTGGCTGCTCGGTTGAATTCTCGTCTGGATCTTTGTCACTCATACGGGTCCTGGATGAGCCACCTCGCCTGTTCTCGATCCTCTAAACTAGAAGAAACGTGACGCCAGTGTCAACGTGATGTTGATCAACGCTTGACCAGAGGTATGTCAGACGCCACTGGTGCCTGCCAGCACGTCGGCTTCTGGATCGTGCTCGCTGGTCATCTGATCCGCTCGCATGCCGTCGCCGGCGGACCCACCGGTCCCGTCCGTCTCGTCGATTCCAGCCTTCAGGTCCCGAATCGTCTGGGTCAGTTGAATGATCCCCTCGTGGTGCTTGCCGGCCTGGTTGTTCTTGACGAGTTCGCCCATTGCGAGCTGATAATAGTGCAGGCCCAGCGACAGATTGCCCTGACCCAAGTTGTGTTTGCCCTGAAAGATGAGACCATCGACCATGACTTTGAGGTTTATTTCATGCAACGAACGAATGAACTTCATAGCATCGGCCTTGCCGATCACGCCGCCGCGGTGTTGCTGCAAAATGAACTCCTTCAGGATCTTGAGCGCCCGCTGGGTATCTTTCAGTTGCTCGCCGATGCTGCCGCTCGACCTACCCTGCGCGTATTCACCGGTTTTGTCGAAAGCGCGCTCAAGCGTGGCCATGTCCTGCGACCGCCGGCGGATGTCCAGGTTGTGGATATCGAGTTCACCCGCCTTGTCGAGATGAAGACGGATGTTTCTGAACACCAGGCCGATTAGCGCCACGGCGACTTCACTCTCCGGCAGCACCTCCAGAATGAACGTCAGATCCCGGGCACGATCCCGATGCAAAGCAGACCGCCGCGCGCGCTCGATACGCATGGTCTCTGCCCGATGAGCCCCGTAAGCGATGACGATCAGGAGTGCGATGCCACCCAATACGAGGCTGGTGAAGAATGTGCCTGACATGAAGAGATTCCCGTCTGTGTCTTCAGTGTAGACAAAGCCCGCGAGGCCGCTTTTGGTGCTTGACCTGTTACCCATCGGTCCCTAGAATTCGCGCCTTCCTGTCCCCTTCGTCTAGAGGCCTAGGACACCGGGTTTTCATCCCGGCAACAGGGGTTCGAAACCCCTAGGGGACGCCAAATCGGGTATGGTGGCTTTGCATCAGTGCCGATGACCAACCGGACCGACGGCCGAAAACCGGCATTGAACGTCCGGCACAGCAGCAAGCTGAAACGCAAAAGCGTTGTAAACTGCATGTTGTAGTGAGGTCGAAGAGCGGGAATAGCTCAGTTGGTAGAGCACAACCTTGCCAAGGTTGGGGTCGCGAGTTCGAATCTCGTTTCCCGCTCCATTTTCATTGGCCTGAAGCGCCTTTCTCTGTTTCCAAGTTTGGGCCAGTGCCAGATTTGTGCCAGTGGTTCCGCGTACCTATATGTGGTTCTGAGTACCTATATGTGGTTCTGAGTACCTATATAGAGGTGCAGCAGAAGCCTACATCGCACTCGACTGCGTAACCCTCACCTACAACGAAAAACGGTACCAGCACGGACCCGAGGATCAGCATCCTCTATGGCTGAACAGGGGGAGCAAACAATGGTGGTCTGTGCCAGAGGCAGCGGAGTGGGTTAGGTCGTCTGGGTTTCCCCGATACGGGGTGCCGACTAGGAACCGGAGTGAGGTTTTGGGTCAGTGTTTGCTGGCTTGAAACCGCGCAAATAAAGCCTCGGGTGCCCGGTGATAGACCAGAGCCTCATCACCTTCCTACCTGGCAAAAGACACTTGCGCATCGATCGCCCGGTCCACTTCAGAACTGCGTGATCGCCCCGTGATCTCAATTAGTGGGGACGGGGGCTTCGGGCAGCACCTCGCTGAGTTCACGACTGCTGTGAAGTACCCGATGAACATCACCCACGTGCTGCTAAACAATCAGCAGCTGGGGAAGATATCGAAAGCGCAACGCGCCGGGGAATGGGACGTTTGGCAGACCGACCTGCACAATCCCAACTTTGCGAGCTACGCCCGCCTCTGTGGCGGCATGGGGACCCGGGTCGACGCCACTGACAAGCTGGCCGATGCGCTAACCACAGCGTTCAATCACGACGGGCCCTCGCTGGTCGAGATCATGTGTGATGCCGATCTGATCTGACTTGTTGCGTTGAACTCATCAGTCAACTCGCCCGCGATACCAAACTGCAGCGCCTGCGGTGGGCCCGCGCCAAGCCAGGTGCCAGACGCGCGGTCCCAGACAGCGAGACACGTGCCGAGGTTGGCATGACCATGACGTTTGCTGTGATGCAGTTGGTGCTGTGAAGGACTGATGAACCAGCGTTCGAGCGGACCGAACGACAGCCATACATGGCTGTGACGAAGATTTGCGCCGGCAAGATTGAACAGGAAGCCGGCAACGCCCACGCCAAGGACATCAAACGTCGTGAGTTGGCGCCCAAAGAACCAGATGAAGGCCCCGCTCACCAGGCCAAAGACAACAAGCGCCCGACCGAAATAGAGCGCGCTCTCTATCGGGTGCACCCGATAGATCGTCAAGGGTGTCAGGGTCGTGGTGTCGTGGTGCAGCCGGTGAAAGCGCCACAGCACGGGCAGGTTGTGCATGCTCTTGTGGAGCAGAAAACGCGAGAGATCCTCCGCCAGGAAGAACACAAGGCCATAGAATCCAGCGATCACGAGACCCGGCAGTACAATGTCAGGTGCATCGCCCAGGTGGTCCTGCAGAATTCCGCCAACGACCAGCGTCATCGCAAGATGGCCGCCCAGAATCGGCAAAAGGATCAACGCCCGCATCGCGTTGTTAAAGAAAAGCAGTGCGAGGTCTTCGCCTGTCTCGCGTGTGATCCAGTATTCGCGCGCGAAGAGCGCTGACAACTGGCGCCGCAGGTTCCACTCACCCCTCTGGCGCGCTGTCGCCAGACTGGCAAGGAGGAGAGAGCTGACAATTGCGCCCCAGAACAATCGTCTGGACGGATCGGCAACGACCGTAACTGGCTCGAGCAGGTCAGCGAAGCTGAACACTAGAAGTCGTACTTGATGCGCATCACAACAGATCGAGGACGCATGGGTCTCGCACCCAGGGGACGGTGCGAAACGATCACCGCCTCGTTCGTCAGGTTCTGAACCATGAGTTGCAATATGACTGCCTCGGTCGCGCGCATACGCACAGATGCATCGAGCGTCAAATGGCCGTCCGTGTGTAATGCGGCCGACACGGACCCCTGTCCCGGCGCCTCGCGCATCTCGGACACACCCTTGACCACGACGGAAGTGTCCCACCGCCCGGCCGAAACCAACGCTTGCAGGCGTCCCGTGTGTCGCGGCAGATAGGGTAATTCATCACCCTTTCGCACGAGTCCCCACTGCGAGAAGCCGGACAGGAATGTCGTCTGAAAAGCAGAATCGGTGTAGGTATAGGCGAAGGAGAGTTCGAGTTCGCTCAGCCCCAACGGCAACGTCGCCGAACCGCTGAGTTCTGCACCATGCACATCGATACCACCGCCATTGAACTCATCGCCCGCCGCACAACCCACATCACTAACGCGGCAGCGTCCCAACAGGTTGTCATAGTCACTGCTAAACGCGATCAACGTGAAATCGCTTGTGTCGCCGGTGAACCGGACGCCAAACTCCAGATTGAGACTCTCCTCTGGCGACACGCCGCTGTCCCCCGGGCCGGCCGGCGCAAAGCCGTGGTACGCGCCCGCAAGGACGGCCAGGCGATCGGTCACCCGCCACAGCAGCCCTGCACCTGGTGCCACGACGCTCTGGTTGGTCCGCACGGCAGAGCCTTCAATGTAGTCATCCACAGCACCACGAATGCGCTCCATGCGCGCACCAAGGGTCACCGTCAGGTCACGCCATGAGATCTCGTCAACGACGTGTGCCGCTAACGCCGCCGACTCCGCGTGATTCAACACCTTGGCCGGACGCCACAAACCGTCTTCCACCAGTTGACCGGCCCGCATCAGGTAACCACCCGGGATGTGCGCACGGTTGACCTCGTCATAGTGATAGCGAATTGCAGCCGTCAAATCGTGACTCAGCAAACCGTGCTGCCACCGATAAGACATCGTTACCTGTGCACCGGACGACTCGTACTCACGCTGGTTATTGGTCACATCAAAGGTATCGCTCGCGCTGCCAGTGGAGTCTGCCTGGCCGGTGAGCAACGCATATTCGCTCAGAAATCGTGTGGGTTCGGTCAGAACAGCAAGCAAGGCCGGACCCGCAAAGAAACCATCCAGCTTGTTCCAGCCGCGATCAAACGCGTGCCAGTAGCCCTTGGCGTTCACGCGCAACGAGTCGCCAATCCGGGCCCCATAGATTCCCTCTACGCTAACGCGTTCTGATAGGAAACGGGCTTGCGACGATGCGCCGTAGCGCCGGTTTGGTGAACGGTCAAAATCGAGGTCGGCAAGGCCCAGGTAGGTCTCATCGGCATCTTCGTCGGCGTAGCCCAACTTGACGATTGCCCGCTGCGCCACCGTCGTCCCGAAGTCGCGGCGCAGCTTGAGATTGATCTCGCGGCGTTCAAATCCTGTACCGCCCCCGGTGTCCAGATCCTTGAAGCCGTCACTGCCGTACGTCAGAACCTCTGCAAGCACACCGGTGTCACCAACGGTGTTGCCGAGGCTGCCTTCGAGCTTGTAGAAGCGGTCGTTGCCCATACTCACATCAACCGCACCCGCAAAGGTCGATGGCGCGTCCCGCGTGACGAAGTTGATAGACCCGCCCACTGTGTTCGGGCCATTGACGATGGCGGCCGGGCCCTTGAGCACCTCCACCGCGTCCATGCGACTGACGTTGGGGACGTAATACGCAGCCGGCGCTGAATAAGGTGCCGGCGTCACGAGCATGCCGTCTTCCATGATCGTGATCTTCTGACTGCGCTCTGCGGATGCGCCGCGAATCCCGATGTTGGGCCGCAGTCCGAAACCGTCTTCCTCTCGCACATAGACCCCGGGCACCGCGCTCACGACCTGGTTGAGATCCACGTGGTCATGTTGATCCATCGCCTCGCTGTCGATCACAGCGCCAGACCCGGCCACCTGATGCAGGTCGCCTGCGCTGCCAATGACGACCACCTCATCGATGTCGTCCACCCGGTCTTCCGCCGCGGCGACGTCTTGTGTCAGGACGAGTAACCCAAAAAGCACGTGGATGACCGCTACGTGGTATGGCATTCGATTAGTCATTGTCAGACTGCACGCCATCGGGGATAGAAACGCCAACGATGGTGACAAAGTCGATCTTCAGATCATCGCTGACCCGCTTTAGGAGTCCCACGAGACGACATCCCACCAGATCGCTTTCGACGTCTGGCGCGGCCGCTGCGTTCACACACGCGGACCACCCCTGCTCGTTGTCGAGCGCGATGACTTCATCGATCAACGGGGCCTCAGCCGCATCGATCACCGCCAGGATCTGGTTGCTCTGATCGTTGAATCGCGCCGCCACCTCCCCGAATTCCCGGGCAGCGATCAGGTCGTCGAAACCGGTGCCAGCGCCCCCCTTTAAAATCGCTAGAAACCCGAGTACGTTGTCGCGCACGTTGGTAAACGTGTTGCCGAGGTACGGAGATTCCACCGCCTCGGGGCAGGCGATCGCTGAACAATCCGCATCGAGTCCCGTTGCAACGCCAAGTTTCTGATCCTTAACGAGGCTCTCTAGCGAAAACAGCGCATCTGTCAGCAGTTGCACGGCGTTACCCGAATTGGACGGATCGACGAAACTCTCCCGGTACGCGCGCCATTCAGACAAGGTCGTTGCAGCCGCTGCTGCGACATCGTCGGCGACCATCCGCGCCAAGCGGCAGCGCCCGTCAACCTGTTCATCGCGGGAGAGCGTATTCCAACTCTGTGTCGCTGGCACCTGCGGCGCACAGCTGTGGACGAGGCTGTCGTTAAACAGCAGGTATTCGAGTGCTCCGACGCCACGTTGGTTGAGGGCTCTTGTATTAATATCAAATCCGGCCCCCTCACTGAGTACCACGGCGAGATCAACCCCGCAGGTTGAGAGCGGCCCCGCGGACCACGAGTTGACGCGACTTCGAAGCGCCCCATCGTTTCCTAGGACAGGCCCAATCGCGTGCATCTCGGTGTGCTGAACCGCCGACATGAGCGAGCGCCAGCCAGCTTCAACAGCCGTCTTCGCATCCGTTTCCAACGCCGTCCCAACCGCATCACAGAACGCCTCGACGGGTCCATCCGACGCCGCAAAATCTTCGCTGACAGACGCGAGCACCTCGTAGTTGACCGCGATCACCTCATCAGCGATGTGCGTGACCATTTCGTTCGTGTCGAATCCGCTCACTGGCTGACGGGTCGCCGGCGTGTGGATTGACGGCGTCGGTGCACGGGACGAATCAACACAGGCGACGAGACCCAGCAGCCCAAGTACCAACGTCGCGCAACGAGAGAAGGACAGCGGAGACATCACCATGTCGCCACGGTTTCGGGGGCGAAGTCATAAGCTGTCTGCAGAATGTCACGTGCCATCCTGAGGTCCGCCCGGTATGCATCAACCGCCGCCTGATGCCCGGCGACGGGTGGCAGGCCCATGCGGCTGCCATCGGCCAATACGGGTGCGTCACCCATCAGCGCGAGTACGTGTTTGAGATCGTCCACATTGATGTCAGCCACGGAGTCGTCCCGAAATGGCGAGAACGGACTAAACTGGAGCGCGAGCGCAAAGCCTTTCATCTCGCTCCAGTGTTTGGCGAGGTTGAGGAAATTCGCAGCATCTTGGAAGTTTGGTGACTCGAACTGATCGATGTCTGTCGTAGTGTCGTTGATGTAGTGGATGACAGTCGCCGCCACGCACTTCTCCCAGGTGGTCGCGATAACACGAATCTCGCGGTCGAGCGCCATCCGTTGGATGTCCGATAGCTCTCCGGCGAGCGACGCAGACGCAATGATCTGACGGCCCGTGATGAACCCACGCATCAGGTCGGTCGTAAAGTCGGTGTTGCCTTCTGCACCCTCCCCCGCCCCCCCGTCACGCTTGGCACAGTTCTGTGCATGGCCGAATACGAACTCGCTGCGCAGATCAATGTCGCCATCGTCGTTGGTATCAAAGTAACCCCGCTGGTGGGTGACGCGACCACCGGCGGCGGCTGCGTCTACATCGGTGTAGTCGAGCAGGTCACGGGCGGGTCCCAGGTAACCAAACGCCTCGTCGAAGTGATGCTCCGCAACCGAAAACGAGCTGTCGCCATCCCGCGCCAGGTTGGCGGCGAAGTCGGTCTGCAGGTAATCGTGCGTGCCCTGGGAAAAAGACACCGCGCCACCGACAAACTTGGTCAGGAGTTGCGCGAGGTCCCTGCCGTGGGCATCGACCGTTACTGTGGCCGCTGGCAGTGACGGATCTTCTGGCACCGCGATGAGCGGCGTCTCGCCATCACTCGCCTCGGCGCTCAGTCGATCGACATACCAACGAACGAGTTCAGCAGGCACCGGGTCTGCATCCATGCCATCCGACCAGCCGAAAAACTCACCGTTGATGAGTCGCATCGTCTCGCCACCACCGGCACCGTCACCGCCCGCAATCTTGCCGATCAGGTTCTTGCCGGTGCTGACATCGCCATAGTTCGGCCCGGGCACGACCAATTCGCCACCGATAACCGTGAACCCGTGGGGGGTCACGTCTGCACCCGTGCCGGCAATGTAGAACCAGAGTTCTGCAGCAATCGCATCCCCCTCACCCGGACGCTCGGTCAGGTACGAGAGCGCCGCCGTTAGCCCCGAGATAAGAAGATGTCGGGCCGTCTGCCCGGAATAGTTGACCGAACTCGCGCCCGGTTCAAAGGCACTCGCAAAAGCGTAGTGATCGAGGGACGCTTCGCACAGGTCACCCGCGCCGTTCACATCGCGGTCCGCCTGGTCCGGATTCGGCATTGTCCGGCAGTTGTCACCATTATCACCGACGCCATCCGCATCAATGTCGGACGACTCCGATGGGTCGTCTGGCAGCGCGTCGCCATTGTCACCGACGCCGTCGAAATCCCTGTCAGCCGATTCACTCGCATCGAGCGGGAAGACATCCTGATTGTCACCGACGCCATCGCCATCTGAGTCAGCACTTTCAGTGACATCGGCCGGGAATGCGTCTCCATTGTCGCCGACGCCGTCGTTGTCCGTGTCGGCTGACTCGGCCGCATCATTGGGAAACGTGTCGCTGTTATTGCCAACACCGTCCCGGTCAGAGTCAGCGCTCTCGTCTGGATTGGTTGGAAAAAAGTCGAGCGCGTCGACCACGCCGTCGCGATCCGAATCTGTCGGGCGATCCGCGCTATTGCTGTCGCAGCCAGCAAGCAGGCCGACGATCACCACGAGGAGTCCCAGCTGAGGGCAGATCGAGCACCGCATCACCGAATTCCCGCCGTAACTAACAGGCGCGAAAACTATCCTAAATGAGACTCATTATCAATTATAAATGAGATTGATTATCAATCAGATTTAATGGATGGCCCATTCAGGACAGAGACCACCGCGCCAGGCGAGGCGTCGACTGCACAGACGTCAATGCCCGTTTCGCCGAAGCGGCGGCGCTACACGCCCCGCCCCAGGCAAGGTCCAGCACTCGCCGCCAAGCGAACCCAGGGTCTCGCGCTCCCACGCGTGCCACTCGGTGGCGGGCTGGAAGAACCAACGGGCGGGCATAGCACCGCCCGTCCAGCCGTCGCCTGTACCCCGTGTCAGCACCTTCTCCGGTTCGCCGCGATAGTGATCGAGCAGCGCTCAGCGCAGAAACTCGCCCGGTTCCCTTGCCCACGTCTTGGGGTGATCCGCGCCACGTTCAAGGATCTCGCGCGGCACGTCCCCGTCCCAGCCAGCCGGCACGTCATTGGCGGACCGGTAGTACCAGCCGAGTAAAACCGTGCGGCGGTTACCCGTGGTATTCGCCCACGTGCCATGCAGTAAACGCGCGTCAGAGATGACAAGCTGCCCCGCTTTGACCGGCATATCAACGGCGCCCGGATGATCAAAGAAACCCCACGGGTCGTCTGACGGGATGTCATAGCCCCCGACCTCATGGGCTGAAACCAGGTGATCGTGCAGGTCAATCC
>CAVOBC010000159.1:0-10026 GCA_963693635.1 Gammaproteobacteria bacterium
GACAGATCTGCCTCGCCCCAGACTATGCACTCGTACCCGAGGCCGCCGTTGCAGAATTCGTCTCAGCCGCGAAGGCCGCCGTTGGCACCCTATATCCAACGATCAAAGACAACCCTGACTACACGTCGGTCATCAATGACCGCCATTTCGACCGACTGCAGGGTTATCTGAGTGACGCCCGGGCGAAGGGCGTCGAAGTCATTCCGATCAACCCCGCCGATGAAGACTTCAGCCAGCAGGAGCACCGGCGCATCCCGCCTACCCTCCTTATTAACCCCGGCGACGACACGCTCGTAATGGCCGACGAGATATTTGGCCCATTACTACCGATCCGATCGTACACGGATCTTGGTGACACGCTCGGTTACATTAACGACCGGCCTCGTCCGCTCGGCCTCTATTATTTTGGCAACGACCGGGACGAACAGAGACAGGTACTGGACGGTACGATCTCCGGCGGGGTCACGCTGAATGACGTGATGATGCATATTGCCCAGGAGGATTTGCCGTTCGGCGGCGTCGGTGCGAGCGGCACTGGCAGCTATCACGGCTTCGATGGCTTCCGCAATTTCAGTCACCCGAGGGCGATTTACTCACAATCAAGCCTGATCGCGCGGCTTGCCAAAACAATACGGCCCCCTTACCGCAAGGCTGCGTGACTGACGCAGGAAAGGCTGGAGCGCCGGAAATATGCGGGCACTCGCGTGCGATGCAGGAATGGAATGCACCGCCATTTTCGGCAAGAAAATGCGAGGTTTTCCCCGCGAAACTGGAAAAAGCTAGCGCCCCGTGAAGTCCGGCTTACGGCGTTCGAGAAACGCCGTCACCCCTTCCTGGAAATCTTCAGAGTTGAACATGGACCCGAGGTGCACCATCAGGTGGTCGACCGCCGTGTCATACGACTCTTCGAGGCCCATACGCATCATGCGTTTGGTCGTCTGCACCGCGACAGGTGCGTTGTCCGCGATCTCTTGCGCCCATTCAAGGGCAGTCTCGAGCACCTTGTCGTCCGGAACGATGGTGTTGACCAGACCGATTTCAAGGCACTCCTCGGCGCCAACCACGCGAGCGCGGTAATAGAGTTCAGACGCCTTGGCCCAACCGACCAGACGCGGGAGCAGCCAGGTGCCTCCGCTTTCGGGGACGACATTGCGCTTTGCGGTGACCGCCGCCATTTTCGCTGACTCACCGGCCACCCGCATGTCACAGAGCAAGCTGAGATCCATGCCGTAGCCCGCGGCTGCGCCGTTCAATGCACACACGATTGGCGTGTCGATATTCCACATCACGTTGATGGGGGCATCGCGAAGGTCAAACAGTTGTTTCGGCGGACGATTCTCACCGGATTTGGCTTTACTGCCGATCCCGCCCTGACTGACATCGACCAGATCGAGACCGGCGCAGAATCCGCGACCCGCACCCGTCAACACGATGCAGCGTATTTCCGGGTCCTTGTTTGCCTCGACCATCTTGGCGGAGAGTTCGCCCAGCATGGCGCCGCTGATGGCGTTTAGCCGTTCTGGTCGATTGAGCGTAATGATCACAATCCGACCGCGATTCTCGACCAGCAGTTCATCGGTACTGGAATCACTCACTGCCATGTCCGGGCTCCTTGCATTATTGAGTCAGTTTTTTCATCTTGGGCTTTGCTGTGTATCTGGAACGCAGGTTCGTGCTCTTGGATTGCGCGCCCGCCAGCGTTCGTTGATGTCGTATCATATCGATTCGGCACCCGCTTGCCCATTAGCGCCCACGCGTGGGTAATTCAGCGCCGGCGCTGGAACGCGGCGATGAAATGGTCGCCCACCGGTGCGGTCAAGCGTGCAGTTGCGCGCTCGACTGCACTGAGGGTCGCGAACGTCCGGGGGAACCGCCCGACCAGACGCTTCAGTTCACTGGGCGGAAGAAAAAGCCCGAGACTCTCCGAATACCGATAGTGAAAATGCGGCGATAGCGCGCGTACAAGCTGAGCCCGGCGTGGATACCAGACAGGCATCACCGCCTCCCCTACACTTGCGCTCACCGGGCCGCACTAAAACGCCGAAACGCCTCCCGCGGTTGGCGATGCCAGAGAAAGTGGGCGATCTCCCACGGGTAGATTCGCCCCATCGGTACCAGGATCAGCCAGGCATCCGGCTTTGTGCACCGGGCGATCGCTGCAGCGAACGTGGCGACGAACGCGTCATCAAAGGGGATCGCATTCAACCCGCCGAAGTTGCTGAAAACGCCGTCGAACGATTTGCTGAACTCATGTCGAGGCAGGTCACCCTGCGACAACTGCTGCAGGGTGACGTGGCTCTCACCCTGCGTGTTCTCCCCGGCGACAGCCAACATGCCGGCTGATCCGTCCGTCGCTGTAACGTGGATGCCTTTTGTTGCGAGCTAGCGAGCGTCCTGGCCGGTGCCACAGGCAAGTTCAAGGACTTGATCGCCCGCCACGAAGTGTTGCGCCAGATGTGAGCGAACGCGCGCGCGCAACATTCGTCCGAGTGCGCTTCGGGTGAAGTCGTCGTCAAAGTCCTGTGCAACACCATCAAATGCGTCAGGCGCAAGTTTCGGCGAAAGGTCGCGCGCCGCCGGTTCACCTCGTTTGTGCATATGCTCGCCTGATTCCGCACGACGCAACGTCAATCCGTGAGGTCAAATGTGACCACGCCCGTCTCAACTGACACGCCTTCAAGAGATCCTTCTAAAGGCCTTTTCCAAAGACCCTTTCCAAAGACAGTCCGTCTCTCAGCGGTAGTTGTGAGATGAGATTGACCGTTTGCATGTCAAACGATCAATCTGATCCGAGCCTAGCATGGCGGGGCACCGGGATTCGGGCCCCCGGCGTCCCGCAGGCACCCGCAGTGTCCGCGGTCTTGCACCGACTTCGACGTTGCATAGCCTCCATACCCAAGGGACAGTATTGCACTGCTCCCCGTCACTCGCGGCCCGACGATAAGGCCGGGCGTCTTTGCACCTGTGCGGTGGCGGCTGATGCCAACCCCTTCGCGTTTGAGCTGCACGCGAAATTGACCCGGGGCCTGCTATCTGCGCACAATCTGCGCACGATGTGACCTAAGGTGCAAACTGGGCAGAACTGGCGCATCCAAGCCGGTCGAGTCGAATCGCGACGTTTTCAGCAACCAATTGGAATCGACCCGCCTTTGCCGACTGATCCGGTCACCAGGTTCAGCCGCTGATCAGGTGGGTTCAGGAGGCAGACTATGGCACGAGTAATCTCTGCTGACAGTCATGTAGTCGAGGGACCAGGCGTCTTCGCTGGACTCGCTGAGCGCTTTGGGGATGAGGCGCCCCGGATCATGGACACCGACACTGAGACAGACGCAATCGTCATCCCCTCCCGGGGAGCAAAGGGTGCAGGCGTGGGGCGCATGGGTCTTGCGGGGCTCCGGTTGCGCAAGGGAGCGACGCTGTCACGTCAGCCGGGGCGCAAACCTGATGTCACGGATCTGACTGCCCCCGATGTGCTTGAGATCATCAACCTGGGCTACGCGGGGCTGCGGCCCGGCCTTCGCGAGGGTTCACGCCGGACGGACGATCAGGATCTCGATGGACTCGCTGCAGAGTTTCTGTATCCCGGTTTTTTCGGCATGTTTAGCATGGAGGACCCCGCGCTCACAGTTGCTTTACATCGAAACTACAACGACTGGATCCGGGACTATGCCGCAGAAGCTGATGGTCGGCTTTACGGCCTCGCTGCACTGCCGGTCCAGGACCCCACGGCTGCTGCGAAGGAACTGGCGCGGGTGATTGATATGGGCTTCAGAGGTGCGTGCATTCCCTGCACTGCACCCGCGGCGAAGCCTTATCACGACGCAGACTACTCGCCGATCTGGGCGCTTGCCCAGGAAGCGGGGATACCACTTTCGATGCACGTTGGAACCAATTCGTTCGTACCTACGTCCCTGCGACCCCCAAGGACGACACAAGACACGCTGTTTGGCTACGCAACTGCGCAGACGTCGATCCAGCGAACCCTGGCTGACCTCATCTGCCGGGGCGTCGCGGAGCGATATCCACGCCTGCGATTTGTCGTCAGCGAGTTTAACGCCGGGTGGATTGCCCACTTTCTGGAGCGTCTTGCCCAGGGCTTCGCGCGCGAACGTCGCGTGGGCCGTGAGATGGATATGCAGCACACGCCGAGCGAGATATGGCAGCGTCAGTTCTATGCGACGATCGAAGACGATCAGCCTGCCTTGCTCACGCGGCACCTGATTGGCATTGACAATCTTATGTGGGGGTGCGATTACCCACATACCGACTCGACCTGGCCATGCTCGATGGCGGTGCTGGACGAGGTGATGGCGGAGTTGCCCCCAGTTGATCGCGACAAGATCACCCGCATAAATGTCGCGGCACTGTATGGACTGGCGGAAGACGGACTTGCCAATTGAGCGATCCCCGACAGCCGGCAACTGCGCGCCCAGTCGGGCCTGACGACGACCACGAATCGAACGACACCAGCCTCACTCTGTAAGGAAGCGAGCATGTTCTCCAAACGCGCCTTTGTAACGGCATTGGTTGTGGCCTTCGTGGCCGGCCTGATTGCTTCTCTTGCCCTGCGTTCGACGGTCGGTCCTGCGGTTGTTGCGAGTCACAGCAGCGAGGGTGTCGCCCGCCGGATCCACTGGCGCGTACCCCTCAGTACGGCCCAGAATCTGCCCGGCAGTGGCGAGACCATCGTCTGGCTTGCCGAGAACGTGGCTGCGGCGAGCGGTGGCACTATTCATCTCGATCTCTTTGACCCTGGCGAGATCGTCCCGGCATTTGCCATCACTGATGCCGTACGCGACGGCAAGGTCCAGGCCGGAATCACCTGGTTAGGGTACGACCAGGGCAAGATTCCGTCCTCGGCGCTGTTCGGTGCAACGCCCTTCGGGCTCGACCCCCCCGGCTATATCAGCTGGTGGTTTTTCGGGGGCGGCAGGGAACTCGCGGACGAAGTGTACGGCGAGCACAACGTCAAGCCGCTTTTCTGCATGATCACGGGACCCGAAACCGCCGGTTGGTTCTCAACCCCGATCGAGTCCAGCGCCGATCTGAAGGGCCTCAAGATTCGCTTTGCCGGCGTTGGCGGCAAGGTCATGCAGCGGCTTGGTGCATCAATCACCATGTTGCCGAGCGGCGAGATCTTCCAGGCGCTGGAAACCGGCGTCATCGACGCGACTGAATTCAGCCAGCCGATTACGGACAAGGCGCTCGGCTTCTCGCGAATCGCCAAGTACAACTACTTTCCCGGCTGGCACCAGCCATTTTCCGCATCACACCTCATCGTGAACATTGATGTTTGGAATGCCTTGGCGAGCGCTGACCAGGTCTTTCTCGAGAGCATGTGCACAGCGACGGTCGCCCGCCAGTACGGGCTATCGGAATCGTTACAGGGGCCAATCATTCGCGAGTATCGCGACTCTGGCGTAGAGGCGCGGTATCTGCCGCGCGAGATGCTCCTCGAACTCAAACGCACGGCAGACGAAGTTCTCAACGAAGAGGCTGAGAACGATGAATACTTCAAGCGTGTGCTTGCCTCGCAACGGGACTTCAAGGCCATGTATGGCGAATGGAAGAGCCTTGCCTATCTGCCGAGTGACCTGTAAATGGCGCTGCAGCTTCCGCACAATCGCGTTTCCCAGATTCTCGAGCCCGCACTGATCCGGCTGGGTGAAATCTCGTCCTGGATCTGGTTCGTCCTCATGATCATTGTCGTCATCAATGTGGCGCTGCGCCATGTCGTTGGCGAGGGACGGGTGGAACTTGAAGAACTGCAATGGCATCTGAATGCCATCGGGTTTCTGATGGCCGCAATCTACACGTTTCAAATGGATGGCCATATCCGCATCGATCTCGTTTCGTCTCGGTTGCCCGAGCGCCATCAGGCCTGGGTTGAGGCTTACGGTATCGTGCTGATGTTGCTGCCGTTCCTCGGGCTCGTGGTGTGGTTTGCGATCCCGTTTGTGGGACACAGCTGGCAAGCGGGTGAGGTCTCACAGTCTCCCGGGGGGCTGCCCTATCGCTGGTTTTTGAAAGCGGTCCTGCCGATCGCCCTCACCATCCTCTTCGTGGCGGCACTGATTCGACTGGCCCGGGTATGGGCGCTTCTGTCGGGGGCTTCGGCAACGGAGTCTGCGGCCGACCCGGTCGCAGCCAGCGCATCTGGCCACAACGAGCAGTCGCAATGAGCGGCTCCGAGTTTCTCGCGCTGACCATGTTTCTGGGCTTTATTGTCCTCGTTTTCAGCGGTTACCCCATCGCCTGGATTTTGGGCGGCCTCGCCGTCTTTTATACGGCACTGGCGATCATCCTCGAGGTGGACTTCCAGATTCCGACTAACGTCGACTGGCTATATACGTCGATGACGGTCGATCGGATATGGAGTGTCATGGAGAACTGGGTGATGGTGGCCCTACCCATGTTCGTGTTCATGGGCATTCTTCTGGATCGATCGGGCATCGCGCGCGACCTGCTTATCAGCTTTGCGCGCCTGCTTGGCCCGGTGCGTGGCGGCCTTGCCATCACCGTGACCCTCATCGGCGTTCTGCTGGCCGCGACGACCGGGATCATCGGCGCATCGGTGGTCCTGCTGGGCCTGCTGGGCCTGCCGGTCATGCTCGAAGCAGGCTACGACCGACGTCTTGCCAGCGGTACCGTCTGCGCCGTGGGTACGCTTGGCATCCTAATTCCGCCATCGATCATGCTTGTGATCATGGCTGACCGTATGGCAATGAGCGTGGGTGATCTCTTTCTGGGGGCCCTCTTTCCCGGAATGATGCTCGGTGCGCTGTACATCGTCTATCTCGTCCTGGTGGGCCTGATCAGACCATCACACGCACCAGCGGCAAAGGGTGAACCGATTACGGTGGCTGTGTTGTGGGATCTGATTAAGGCTATCGTGCCCGCGGCATTTCTAATTCTTGCGGTGCTTGGCAGCATTTTCTTTGGCTTCGCCACACCGACAGAAGCGGCGGGCGTCGGCGCTGCAGGGGCACTGCTGCTCGCATGGTCCAAGCGTGCACTCAGCGTGCAGGTATTGCAGGACGTGCTCAAGGAAACGGCGCAGACAACGGGCTTTATCTTTGGTGCGTTGCTGGGGGCGGTCGCGTTCACACTCGTCCTGCGCGGACTCGGGGGAGACGAACTGATCGAGCGCGCGCTTTTGTCGCTACCGTTTGATGGTACCGGCATCATCCTGTGTGTGCTGTTGGCGACATTCTTGCTCGGCTTCTTTCTGGACTGGCTTGAACTGACGCTGATCGTTCTGCCGCTCGTGTCGCCGGTGGTCGTTACCCTCGGCTTCGATCCCATCTGGTTCACCGTGCTCTTTGCGGTCTGCCTACAAACCAGTTTCCTGACACCGCCCGTGGGGTTCGCGATCTTCTATCTGAAGGGCGTGGCACCGGACACAATTGATCTGCCGACCATTTATCGTGGCGTCATTCCGTTCATTATCATTCAGGTGATCGGTATGTTCATCATTTTCAACTGGGAGGGCCTTGCCACCTGGCTGCCGTCCCAGGCATACGGTTGAGCCGACCTTTCGACCCATTACATGGACGTCGGCGTGACCCATGACCAAGGCCCATTTCGATTTTGACTACATCCTCGCCCACAATGCTCGCTGCGGATGACCATTGACCCGACCGTCGACGTTTCTGTTGGCCCGACCGTTGACGTGGGTGAGGCTCTCTGGATCTTTGGCTATGGTTCGCTTATCTGGCGCCCGGGTTTTCCGTTCGTTGAATCTCAGACCGCCAGCATCACCGGGTACGGTCGGCGCTTCTGGCAAGGCTCAATCGACCATCGCGGCGTACCCGCTGCACCGGGACGTGTGGTCACGCTGGTAACGGCGCCTATGGAGGTTTGTTTCGGCAAGGCGTTTCAGGTCGAAGCTGCAGATTGTGACGAGATTACTCGCCAGCTCGACATCAGGGAGCGCGGCGGTTACCAGAGAGAGCAACTTGTCATCAGCCTCGGAGATGGTCGCCCGGTTCACGGTCTGACCTACGTCGCGGCACCGGCCAACCGCAACTACCTCGGCGAAGCGCCGGTGCAGGAAATCGCCGACCAGATCGCCGACGCTAAAGGCCCGAGCGGTCACAACATCGACTACCTGCACCGACTAAAAGAATCCCTCGATACCATGGGCGTTGTTGATCATCACGTTGACGCGATTGTCGCGGAGGTCAGGAGGTCAGATAGATCTTAAGCGAGTTATCCGCGTTGTCGGCACTCTGAGTGACTAGCAAGATGCGACATTGCCACAATGAGAACCAGCAACAGGAGCCAGCTTGTTCCTGTCCCAGAACTACGTTCTGGGGCCGGCACTGGCGTGCGGTGCAGGAATGCACCGTCATTTTCTGCAAGCCTCCTTATTGCAAGATCATGCGAGGTTTGTTTGCAAACCGACTCCCAAGAACTGTCAGGATGACAATTTTGGGACAGGAACCAGCTAAAACAGCAAACCGGATACAAAAAGTACAAAACAAAAAAAGGGCCGTACATACGGCCCTTTTTTCAGGAGATTTCAGCGGACCGCAGAGCCGGTCAGAAGCGCTACGATTAATCGACGACCCAAGTGTGGCCAGTTCGCAGTGCCGCATTGATGTCTGGCAACTGTGGATTAGCGTTGCGTACAGCGTCGCGTTGGCCATAGACGCTCGACGTGAAGGACTCCTCCGGGTTGCAGTAGATCACACCGATAGGTTCCGGGAAGTCTGGCGTACGCATCGCCGTCAGCATTTGCGCGAGCACCTTATTGGTCTCGTCATGCACAATGAGGTCCGATTCGGCGATGCCGTTGCCTAGCGTCACCACCTGCAGTCTCATGTTGGCCGCGTCCAGCATGACGCCCTTGTCGGCATCGGTACCAAAGATCAGTGGCTGACCATGCTCAAGCACGAGTCGAGTTTCTTTCGCGCTCTTCTTGTCCTTGATGTAGTCAAAAATACCATCGTTGTAGACCGGGCAGTTCTGATAGATCTCAACGAACGACGCGCCATCGTTTGCATGTGCGCGGCGTAGCACCTCCGTCAGATGCTTCATTTCCGTGTCGATTGAGCGCGCGACGAACCGCGCATTGGCACCCAGCGCGACAACGCAGGGAGATAACGGCAGATCGACAGAGCCGTCCGGGGTCGATGGTGACTTGGTGCCAACCCTGGACGTCGGCGAGTACTGGCCCTTGGTCAGGCCGTAGATCTCGTTGTTGAACAACAGGACCTGCAGATTCACATTCCGGCGCAGCACATGGAGCATATGGTTGCCCCCGATGGACAGGCCATCGCCGTCGCCCGTGATCACCCAGACATCGAGGTCTGGATTGGCGAGCTTGACGCCGGTCGCGACCGATGGCGCCCGACCGTGGATTGTATGGAAGCCAAACGTTTCCATGTAGTACGGAAACCGCGAGGAACAACCGATACCGGATACGAAAACCGTCTTCTCCTTCGGCACCCCGAGTTCAGGCATCAGTTTTTGTACGGCTTTCAGGATGGCGTAATCGCCACACCCCGGGCACCAGCGCACTTCCTGATCGGAGGTGTAGTCCTTTAGCGTGAGCTTTTCAGGGGCATTCATGAGTCAGACTCCAATTCAGCGTCGATGGCATCTTCGATCTCTCGGATGAGGAACGGTTTGCCTGACACCTTATTCAACGGACGCGCGTCGATGAGAAACTTCGCGCGCAGGATGTTCACCAGTTGGCCCTTGTTCATTTCAGGCACAAGAACGTGATCGAAGCCGGCCAGTAGTTCTCCGAGGTTGCGCGGCAGGGGGCAGAGGTAGCGTATCTGGATGTGACTGACATCGAGACCCCGCACATGGGCCCGCTTGACGCCCTGATGGATCGCGCCGAAGGTCGAACCCCAACCGACCACCGCTAGCTTGCCGGTCTTGTTGCCAAGTGCCACGTCCTGTTCGGGAATGTCGTTGGCGATGTTGTTGATGCGCTCATGGCGCACATCGGTCATCTTTTGATGGTTGTCATCATCGTATGAAATGTCGCCGGTGTCGTAGTCGTTCTCGATG
>CAVOBC010000160.1:0-9972 GCA_963693635.1 Gammaproteobacteria bacterium
ATCATCAACACGGCATCCATTGGCGCGAAGTCGCTGCGGCCAGGCGTCACACTTTACAACGCGACCAAGGGCGCCGTCATGACGATGACGCGGGGCCTTGCACTTGAGGTGTCCCGGCACAACATTCGAGTTAATGCGGTCTACCCTGTGGCGGCAGAGACCGGGTTCATGAAGGGTGCGATGGGAACGGATGAACTGACGGACGACGCACGCGGCAACCTCGTCAGCACGATCCCGCGCGGTCGACTGGCTGAGCCGCGAGACATTGCCGCCGCGATCTGCTTCCTGGCGTCCGATGACGCGGACATGATCACGGGGACCGCGCTCGATGTGGATGGCGGGCGCAGCATCTTACGGTGCCGGATTGCCGCGCTGTCGCGCAGGGAACACCGCGGCACCTTCTTTAGTTCCGTGAAAGGGCTTTAGTTCCATGAAAGGCTGCTTTTTCAGCAGCCTGCTAGTTTCGGAGTTTTCGTCTCGGGTTTTCTTATCGGTCGTTACGACGGGCTCGACCGGTGAAAGTCGGCCAGTTCGGTGAATAGCGCTCGCTGGGTGTGGCTGCCGCCGATTCGGTACAAATCGGTCTCGATCGCGCTCAGGGTTGCCGCCGCTGCGGGCGCGTTACCACGGCCAAGATCGATCAAGGCCCGCGCGAGCGGCAGGCCGACCTGGCGGCATACTTCAGCCTGCGTATCTGTGCGTGCTGACCATTGCTCAAACGATGCCAGCGCGCGTTCAACGACGGGTTGGTCCCGCAGCGCCGCCGGTGCCATCAGGAAATGGATGGCCGTGAAGACAAGTTCCTGGTCCCGGGATCGGGCGGCCGAAATATCCTGCAGGGCGCGCCACCGATCACTTACATCGATCCCGGCCATGTGCAGACGCCACAGCAGGGAAGCGGCGTTGCAGACGTCGAGATAGAAATCATCGCCGATCGGATCGATGAGCCACTCATCGTAGATCGAAAGTGCAGAACCGGCATCGTCATTGCCAAGGTGCAAAAGCGCGTGGTGCCAGTGCAAGTGGAAGCGAAAGTTGCCGACATCCGCCCATTGATCGAAGTGGGTCTGTAACCAGTCGATGCCAGATTGATATTTCGACTGCATCTGGTAGACGTGGGCGACCGCGTGCGTGGCCCAGATATCTTTGGCGTTGTGCGCGAGTGCGCGCTCGCCGAAAGCCTGCGCCTCATCGTAAGCACCGGCTTCTTCAAGCCCGAACGCGTACATACCGTACACGTAACCGACGAGTGGGTCGTCATCCGACCAGGCGTCGATCACGCGGGCAACGGACGCTCGCATCTCGCTGGAGTCGCCAGCGTAGAAGTGCATGTGATGGGCGGCGCGCAGCGCAATGATGTCATGGGGCCAGGTGCGCAGGATCGACTCATAGATCAGGCTGGCCTGGCGCGTCTGGTTTCTGCGCCACGCGTCTGCAGCAGCGATGTGCAACTGTTCCCGCGATGTGACGCGTGATGCATCGAGGTCGGCTATCCCGGCATCAATCGCTTCCGCAACAGCCGGATTCGCTGCGAGTTTTAACAGACAGACGCGAAAACAGCGTGCCATTAGCATTGCGGGGTCGGCGGCGATGAGTTGGTCAAGCAGCGTCATGACGTCGCTTGTTGAGCCGAGATAAGCAACCGTGACCGCCTCGAAGGCGTCGATGCTCTCGGGTGAACTCGCCGTGAAGACGAGGCCGTTTCGGTCCCTGAAGGTGGCTCCGCTTCCAAGCGGGGTAGCCGATTTGTCGATGCTCATAATCGCATCCGCCAATGTCGTTTATTTTCATTCTTTGGGGGCACTTGCGTCCCCCTGCTGCCCGCTGTCGAGATTGGCCGACCGCGGATTTGTTGGCAAGGGCTCACTGACCATGCCGGGGTGCATGGCTGAGATATGCAAGCTCAGTCGGGGTCGATGTCCGGCCAAGCGCGGCGTTGCGGTGGGGAAAGCGACCAAAGCGCCGGATGACATCGCGATGCCGGACCGCGCTGTCGGCGTGTTGCGCAAAGAAGCGCCGCCATTCCTCGGGCGAGCCCATTCGCGCTTCATCGTGGGGAGTTACGTCTGACGGTGGGTTGATCAGGCGCTCAAAGAGGCTGACGGCGCGCGCCTGCAGGCCGAGATCCTCTGCATGGTGAAAGGGATGGAACAGAAAGAGACGACCGTAGCGACTCAGCTGCTTCTCATAGCCGCTTGCGAGGGCATGTTCCGCGACGCCGCGGGCACGGGCGTCGTTGCCGAAGGCGCGCGCATCGCCGCGATGGAGATTGCGTGAAAACTGGTCGAGTAGGATCGCGAGAGCCAGGCTGCCCTCAGCCGTCGTCGACCATGCCGTGAGGAATCCACCTGCGGCACGTTCGTGGAGTGCGCCAAACCGCGCCCGTATTTCCTCGTCAAACGACGGGTCGCTTTGGTACCAGCGCGCCTTCCTGGCGGCGAAGGTCGCCGCGTCCGGAAATGGCCCGGTCTGCCGGTCGGCAAGCCGGTCGGTAGGTAGGTCGGCAAGTGGATCGGAAAGAGGGTCGGTAAAGGCCCCACCGATCCAGAATTCGATGACCTCACGAATCTCGTTGGTTGGCAGGCTTGCTGATATGGTCGAGGTCCTCGTCGGTTAATTCGAGATAACGCTTTAGATAGCGCACGCCCAGGTAAAACGGCACGGTGTCAAGGAGAGCAACCATCAGTTTAAAGAGATAGTTGTCTCGCATCAGGCTCAGCATCTGCGCCGTGCCCATGTTGCCTGCGAGCCAGGACGCGCCAAAGGTGACGGTGATTACCATAAATGAGTCGACGCCCTGACTGATGAGCGTGCTGCCGTTGTTGCGCAGCCAAAGATGTTTGCCGCCGGTCAGATTGCGCCAGAAGTGAAACATAAAGACATCGCAGTACTGGGCCGCGATGTACGCCATCATGGACGCGAAGACCGCGCCCGACGTGGTGGCGTAGAGCAACGTGAACATCTCGACCGAGCCGGAAACCGACGATCCGTCGGGCAGTGCCACGTCCTGGGAGAGATGCAGGACCTGCCACGGCGGCTGTAAAGCGACATCCACCGACGCCATTTGTTGGGCCAGCCACATCGTTCCGAGGATGAAAAAGTTGAGGATCAGCCCGACTGTGACCATGAAGTTGGCACGCGCCCGCCCATATAGCTCGCTGACAAGGTCGGTACACAGGAACGTCAGCGGGTAGGGCAGCACGCCGACGGCGAGACTCATCGGACCGAGTTCGATGAAGCGAGTAATACCGATGAGATTCAGCATCGTCATCGCGCACAGGAAGAGTCCGGCAAGGACCAGAAAGACCCGTTCCCGCCGTTCGCGGATTTGCGGTGTTGGTTCTGTTGTCATGAGCGCTGCCTTCTCCCGAAGTGGGTGGTTCAGTGTTCGACCTGGCCGAGATTTGCGTGCAACACTGCCCCATTGATAACGGGGTTGGTTGCCGCAAAACCGATCGTCGCTGCAATTTCATCGCTATCGATAAGGCGGTTAAAGGTCGACATACCCGCAATACTCGCAAGTACCGACGCATCCTCGCCGATGTGCACCCGCAGCATCTCGGTGTCGGTGAATCCGGGGCAGACGCAGCACGTGTGAATGCCGGTACCGGCCAGGTCCTGACACGTCGCGCGCATCATGCCGATGAGAGCGTGCTTGCTGACGACGTAGCTGTAGGTACCCGGCACCGCCTTCTCAGCGAGTGTCGAGCCGATGTAAATAACGCTTGAACCGGCTTGCATGCGCGGGATCAGGGCCTGGTTGAGGATGTGCGGCGCAACCACGTTCAGGCGCAGGACCGCCTCGAAGTCGGCGGATGCCGTCGCGCCGGCGGTGTCGTTGGTCATTACCGCCGCGTTGTGCACAACACAGATTGGGTGACTGGCATCAACGAGCGATGCAATGCGCTCGTTCACTCGGTCTTCGGCGTCGGCAACCGTGAGGTCCAGCGCCTCGTTTTCGACCCGCGCGTCCGGTGCCGGGCTTCGGGAAAAGTTGATCACGCGATAGCCATTGTCGAGAAACCAGCGCGCCGCTGCGAGGCCGATGCCTTTGCTTGCCCCGGTAATGATCGCGGTTTTCATTGGAAGCCGTCCTTTGCAGTCCACGTTGCAGCCCCGGTCTGACCGGGGCTGGACGAAACCTTGATGGTCAGAGAAGCGAGGTCCCGATTCTGCATCTCGTCGGCCGCGACGACGCGTTTCAGGAAGTGATGCGAGAGTTCCTCGACGGTGGTGTTGGTGACATCGAGGATGAGAACGTCCCGATGCAGAAACGGCAGTCGCTCGCCGTTGAAGGTTGCGACGATGTAGTCGCCCTCATCATTCACGGTGAGATAGGGCGATCGGGCCGGGAGCACGGTCTTCTCATCGAGGCCGTCGCAAAGCGCTTTCAAGAGGCGCTTGATAATGCCGTAGTCGAACGTGAGTCCGTTCTCATAGACCGCAGCGGTGAGATCACACTGCACCTGAAAGTTGTGTCCGTGCAGATCTTCGCGCTCGGTGGCGGAGAAGATCGTGAAGTGCGCGATGGAGAAGTTCATCGCCTGCTTGTCGATCTCGATGCGACCGTATCGGGCAGCGGGAGTAGCCATGAAATGCCCGGTGGCTAAAAGCTGCCGATCATAGCGACGGGTGGGGGCCAAGTCACGTCGTGCGGCCGCGCTATACTCGGTCCTTTTTTCGCAGGATCACCCATGACTCTTTCGCGTCTCAGTCGTTCGATAGCCGGCCGCATCGCCATCGTGACCGGTGCCGCCAGCGGGATGGGCCGAGCGACAGCGCATCTGTTTGCGGACGAGGGGGCGCGCGTCGCATGTATCGACATCAATTCAGAGCCCCTTGATATGGTTGTTGGCGAGATAACGGCCGACGGAGGTGAGGCGAAGGGTTGGGTGCTGGACCTCGCGGATGCATCGGCGATCGGCACCACGATCAACGACATTGCCGATCACTTTGGCGGCATCGACATTCTGGTTAACAACGCCGGCATATCCCGGGGTGGCGGGATCGACAGCGACGACTATGTGCAAGCATGGAACGAGGTCATCGCCGTCGTCCTGACCGCCCACACCCACACCATCCGGGCGAGCCTGCCGTATCTGCGCAAATCGACGGCGGCGCGCATCGTCAACATCGCGTCCACCGAGGGCTTTGGTGCGACGAAATTCGGCAGCCCCTATACAGCGGCAAAGACCGGCGTGATCGGCCTTACGCGCTCGCTCGCCGTGGAACTGGGGTCTGAGGGAATAACCGTCAATTGCATCTGTCCCGGCCCCATCCGCACGGGAATGACCGACCAGATCAGCGAGGAGCACAAGGCTATCTTTGCCCGGCGGCGCACTGCGCTCTTGCGGTACGGCGAGCCGGAGGAGGTTGCGCACGGCACGCTCTCGCTGGTTTTGCCAGCAGCGCAGTACATAACGGGTGTTGCGCTCCCGGTCGACGGGGGCCTGACCGTCAGGAATGCGTAGATGAGCACCGCTCATTTGCCCTCGGGACCGATCAGCGGGGCTTGATGGCGGCGTTTGCGTTTTTGGGTTGCTCATCGCAGCGGTCCCCGGTCGGTGATCAACGCTTCCGCTTCCCAGCACCGGCAGCCGCTGATGCGCGCCAGGCCTTGCTTGCTAGACGATGGTGCTGGACCTCGAATGTCTTCTGTGGTCCGACCGCTCGCGGTGGAACGTGCGCTGTGGGATGCCTGATCCGGCGAGACAGCTCGCGCCGTGGTTGCGGCGGTAGCGCCTCGACGCCGATTCGCCCGACGAGTTTGTACGGCTCGTCAACGTAGCGCAGATAGCGGCATTTCCGTCGGGCGCTCGGAGCTTTGAGCCCGCCTGTTCGGTCTAATGCTTGGCAGGTTGGCATGGTGCGAGCCTCGTTGCGCCAATACTCGAAGGGACGTAGATTCACTCATATCTCGATGATCGCGTGGCAGATCGTGCGCCTGCGGTGTGTGTAGGTCACGTGAACCAATCCATCACTTGCCTGGATGACCGCCGGGTACGAAAATTCGCCGCGCTCGACCTCAAGGTCGGCCACGCGCTCCCACTGCCAGGTGTCTGCGGACACGGCAACACTGAGGGGCGAGCGGCGGCGCAGGTTCGGGTTGTAGACGAGCAGGTGGCGACCGTCGCGCAGGGTGACGGCGTCGATGCCGCTGCCCGGGTGGAAGAGTCCGCTGCGCAGCAGAGGACTCCAAGCACGTCCATCCGTGCTCTCGGTGCGACCGATTGCGCCGGATTGT
The DNA here is from genome assembly GCA_963693635.1 of Gammaproteobacteria bacterium. Classification (GTDB taxonomy): domain Bacteria; phylum Pseudomonadota; class Gammaproteobacteria; order Pseudomonadales; family Azotimanducaceae; genus CAVOBC01. The sequence goes on from CAVOBC010000160.1 coordinate 6,245, forward strand.
GTGCGGGCGAGTGCAACGAATCCCTTTGGGGTTCGCAGAATCGTCGGCTGGATGCCACCAAGGACGAGAGGGTCGGGCACCGAAAAGCACCTGCCGCCTATCTCGAAGTGACATTTCCAGCCGTCGTGTTCCGTACTCGATGGATGCAACCAATCGTCGCCGACGCGGACAGACTTGTTCTTGATCGGACCCAGCGAGGGCGCGCGCAGGATCTTGGGATCAGTCCAGGTTTCACCGCCGTCGGCGCTCTCGATCAGGCGTCCGTGCCATTCGCGCGGGGATGGGCCTGACTTGTAAAAGAGTGAGGTTAGATTGCTGTCGTGAACGAGTACGGGATTCCAGCAGGGTTCCTGCTCGTCGTCGCCCGCAACCAAACGCGGCGTTGACCAGGTCGGCAATGCCGAGACCGAATGTGATAGAGGTCGACACGCGATGTAGTTGCCGCGGACGTAAGCTGATAGCCAGATGCCAACATCTGGATGGCCTTCCCGAGTACCGCCGAACCAGGCGCAGAGTAACCGGTCACCTGCGTCGACAATCGTGCTTGCATGACACGCAGGCGTCGGTGGATCGGACACCTCGAAAATCGGGTATTTGTGACTGAGTTCCACGGGTGAGTTGCTTTGTCCTCTTTGAAAGTTAGAAGGTTAAAAGTCGACGAGCTTACGCTCGAAGCGGGCGGCTCGCATCGCTCGGCGCCAACATTCATCGACGGTTCAGGCGCGTGGGCCTAAACTCGATCCATGAATAATCAAACAACAGGCGGAAAGCGACCCTGGCTACCCTTCATTGTTATTGGGGCATTGTCATTGGGGGCATTTTTATCAAGGGAATTTTTGACAGGGGCATTCTTAGCAGGGGTGTTATTTACGAGGGCGATTGGAATAATCGGACCTGGAACAAGCGGGCTTGGAGGGAGATGACCGGGCACGCGCTGACCCGCCTTGCGTCCCGTTGTGTCGTCTTGTGCCTGGTCGCTGTTATCGCATCTTGTGCCACGACCGGTAGTGAGCCAGATAAAGATCTGGGCATGACCGGAAGCTGGTTGCTCGATGATGCGGCGAGCGATGACGCGGCTGATCTGATGGCAGCGGCGAATCGGAAACGCGGCGGCTTGTTGTCCGGTCTGCGCGGGGGCGTGCGTGTTTACGGGATCCCGCTCGGCGCGGGTGCCGACCTTGGTTCCGGGGCCTCTGCGCCGGGCGAGGCACGCGCGATGATCGATTTGCTGTCGGCAGATCGATTGGTCGTGAATCGTACCGGGGACGCGATGGTCCTTCACCACGACGGCGTGCGCGTCATTTACCCAATTGGAGAGTCCCATGAACAGGGCGACCGGGTTACGCGGAGCGATTGGCGGGGACAGACCTTGAGGACGTCCGACGCGGTTGAGGACGGCCCAAAACTGGTCCGCGAATTCGAACTGCGCGATGGCGCCCAGACTATGAACGTTGCGAGCAAGATCGGGCGTACGCGTATCAGGCAATGGTACGTGCGCAGCGCATCGGCAGATGTGGTAACCGGTCTGGCCGCGAGCGATTCGGAGTAGCTGCGTCGTTGCCGTTGGCCTTTTTGGTCTGAAGGCTTTTGACCTCGCAGAGGCTGAAGGCTCTTTACCTTTCGGAGGCTGAAGGCTCTTTACCTTTCGGAGGCTGAGGGCTCTTTACCTTCCAGAGGCTGAAGGCTCTCTACCTCTTTAGCTGAAGACTCAGCGCTCGTAGAAGTCCGCGGCGAGTTTGTCGCTGAGGCCGTGCTCCATCCGCAGTAGTTGCTTCTGTCTCGGACTCAGCCGGTCGAGCCATGCGGGGTCAAAGCCGTGGTGTGGGTCGCACTGAAACCGCATCCAGCTACCGTTCCGGTAGTGGCCAAAGATGGCGTGCCGATTCGCATTCGTGTGGTTCGCTCCGCCACCGTGCCAGGTCTGGCCATGTGTCACGATCACGCTGCCGGACTTGATGGCAGGTTGAATCTCATGCTTGACGATGAACCCATCGGGTGGTTCAAAGAGATGGCTTTGGTGGCTTCCCGGCACCAGTCGCGTTCCACCGTTTGCGCTTGAGAAATCGTCGAGCGCCCAGACTGTATTCATCATCACCGGCGCCTCAGTGCCATAGCGATGCAACCCGAAGGGGACGTCGCTGTGCAACGTCTGTCCCGGGTCGCCGGGCCGCACGAGGCGCGCCGACAAACTGCCAAGAATCAGCTCGTTGCCCATCAGGTCCTCGACCAGCGGCAGGACACGAGGGTGATCGATGCATTCAAAGAAGACCGGATCGATGGTGACCAGGTTGGCGAGATGGCGCGCCGTGCCGCGGTGCGTGGACTCCACCCCGAGTTCGGCGGCAGCCTGTTGCAGGGTGTCGCGCATTCGCTCCACCGTTTCGCCATCCAGCACGTTGTCGAGCAGCGTGTATCCATAAACGCGGAGTTCGGTCGCGTGTTGGGAAAAGTCGTCCACCGGTCAGTCTTCCTTGTACTTGCTACCGTCAGCGTAGTACCGGTCGTGCCAGATGCCCTGCGGCGCTTCACCCTCGACGGGCATGCGCCAGGATCTTACTTTCGCGCTCTCGAGTGCGAGGCGGTATAGACCCCGCGGTTGATCAATGGTGTTGCGAATATACGAGTCGGCAGCGTCGGGCGGAATGTAGCGTTCGGCGATTGCGCGATAGAGCTCACGCCAAACGTCATCCTCGCCGATGTCGTGGACGAGTTCTGCGTCACCCTCCGCGACCACTTTGCGATAGGGGGCAGCCTCCTCGTCGATGCAAAGCGCGACCCGTGCGTCATTGCGCAAACAGGCGAACCATTCACTCTTTTCCCGCGGCGTAAAAAAAATGGCACCTTCGCGTTGGAGGAACCAGATGGGCGTCACGAGGGGGCTGCCGTCTGCGCGCACACAAGCGATACGCATCAGCACTCCACGGGTTTGCAGCAGGTCGTCGCGCTCACTCGGGCTGAGTTGTGGCATGGGTTGGTCCTTGATGTTGGTTGCGTTTGCGTCCCGCTGTGGATGACAGCGAGTCGCGATATCTATTCAAACTGCACGAGAATGCCCGCGTTGGCAATGACGATGGCGTCAACGCCGTCCTCGCCAGGAATGAGCAGTCCGCCAACTTCGACGTCGACCGTCACCGCGCCATAAGGGAGCGCCGCCGCGACACGGGAGGCGTCGACTGAACGGGGTTCTGGCACCCCAATCAAAACGTGCAGCACCATGTTATCCCGCCCACGACCCACATGGGGGAAGAGATTCAGGCTGGAATGGTGAATTGCATCGAATACGGCGCGCTCTGCCGCTCTCGTGTGATCCTCGCCGTGGACGTCGGTGCCCATCCCCATTTCTGTAAAATAGCGTTTCGCCAATGGTGGGTCCCCGGTTGATCGGTTGATTTGTCCCGCCTGATCGTTGCGAGTTAGCCCGCGCCCCGGCGTCGATGCAAATGCTTCACCGCAGGCCGTCCCGGTGTCGGGCAGGCATGACCAGTCAGTTGGCGATCGCAGACGCTCTCTCCCGATGGACCTTTGTGTAAACTCCAACAGGATACTGGCCCAGATTGACTCGCTGACAGTCCAAAAAGAGACCGAAAAAATGCGCGAACGGGAAGCGTCGAGAGACGAAGAACAAAGAATCGACGCAAACCAATGGACATGAGAAGGGGGCGAAACCCGTGAGACTTTCAGCGGACGATCTCGGCAAATCCCACTACCTGATCTCGAAAAAATTCGCA
>CAVOBC010000161.1:0-9886 GCA_963693635.1 Gammaproteobacteria bacterium
AGTTATAGCGTTCTTTCAGTGGATGGTGGAATTGCCAGAATCGGTCCGCTCAGGCGCGCTTGGCTGTTCCTGGTCAACAGCCGCCTCGTGGGTCGCCAGCGGATCAGCGGGCGGGTCTGCAAACAACCCGGTGTCCTTCACGGCCTCGACGATGGCCTCATCGACGGCTGCCGCAGACGGTTGTTCGCGCGGCGAGAGGTATAACTCATTCTCCTCGTCGGTCAGTTCACCTGTCCCGGTCCACGGCAAAAGGTGGCAGTCCGATGAGTAGTTGAAGTCGACGAACGGGTACTTGATGACGTTAAAGTAGGGCGAGTAGTCGAAGTCGCTCGGCGTGCACAGGCGTGGGTTGCGACGAAACATCTGCACGTTTCCCCGTTCGCCGGTGTCTGCGCCGGTCTGTTTGACCAGCGGCAGAATGGGAAACTGCACGAACGCGAATGCCTCTGCGATGATGGTGGAGCAGACCGTGCGCGCGCTGCCGCCAGCGTTGCGCTCGAACAACGTCGAACGAAAACGCCTGGGCAGGGCAGACCAGGGGCGCAGAAATCGCGCGAGGTCGAAAATCTGGCGCATGTCGTAATCCACACCAAGCCGGCTGATCGCGTAGCGAATCACCTACTGCGAATCATGGCGGCTCAGTCGTGACGGTCGGCAGATTCGCAGGTGCTCGGCTTCGTAAGCGGACAATGGGCGCACAATCGTGCCGAAACTGAGCAAGCTCTCGATCATTAATCGATCGCCTGGGTCACCCTGATAATGATGGCCGATGATCTTGCGCAGATCAGGGTCTTCAATGTCGTGGATGCGGCCGATGTAGAGCGCGGCGTGGGACCAGGGGCTCTGGGTGATCTTCTTGATGACGTCACTGACCCGGCTTCGACCCTCGACAAGCAGCACGTCGCATTGCTTGACCTCAAAGACGATCCGCTCAAAATCGCTGAGTGGCGCATCTTGCCCGGAACGCTCCTGGTTGAGCCAGCCGACCACTGGTTTCGATAGCAAGCCTAGGAGTCCCATAGGCGGGCTCCGGCGGATAGGGTGTTTGAGGTTTTCATCGAGTGGTAAAGCGTCCAGAGCGCGGCGCGGTGTCGCCGCCATGATGCCAGACACGCGCCGCGCCTTCGCACTTCTTTTTGCGAGTGCCACATATCTGACCTGCACATGCAGGAAGACTGGTATGGCACCCTGTGCCATACTTGGTGCGCCAAATCCCGACTGATTCAAATGATTGTAGACCGACTCGGCCGCAGGTTCCGTAACCTCCGTGTAAGCCTGACCGCTGCGTGCAACTATGCGTGCACGTACTGCGTGGCCGACGGCAAACGGTTGATGAAGGCACAAAACGAACTCCCAGCGACCGACCTCTTGCGAGGTGTGGAGTTGCTCATCGAATCCGCGGGGATCGACAAGGTGCGCATTACCGGCGGTGAACCGCTGATCACGCCGAAATTTGATGACTTCCTGCTGGGCGTGATGCAGCTTGGATTGCGGGACGTCAGCCTGACAACTAATGGCCAGCGCTTGCTCGCCAAACAAGACGTGTTGATCGAATCGGGTATCCGTCGTCTCAATGTGTCGCTAGATACCCTGAATCCCTTGCGGTTCAAACAGATTGCACGGGGCGGGGATCTGCCGACGGTTCTCGCTGGCATTGAAGCGATGCAGGCTGCCGGAATCCGTATCAAGATCAACATGGTGCCGCTACGCAGCAAGAATCTCGACGATGTGTTGCCACTGCTCGACTATTGTCTGGAGCGCGACATCGAACTGCGATTCATTGAACTGATGCGCATGGGTCATCTGCTACATGGCGATCAGTTTCCGGTTGACTTCGTTTCGATGGGAACGCTGCTCGACCTCATCGCGGAGCGCTATGCGTTCGAACGCACCGACGCGCCGTACGATTCGACGGCCGTCCGTTACGAGATTCCGGGGGCCGGGCACTTTGGCATTATTGCCAACGAGTCTGAGCCCTTCTGCAGCGCTTGTACGCGGCTGCGTCTTTCATCCGACGGCTACCTTTACGGGTGTTTGTCGAGTGCCCGTCGTCAGTACGTTGGTGATCTTTTTGATCTGCCGCGCCACGAAGCGCTGCCGCGCCTGCAGAGCACCCTCGTTAGCGCGCTCGCCGACAAGAAGCTGGCGTTTCAGGGCGAGGTCACGGTCATGAAGTTAATCGGCGGCTAACCGGGCCGTGTGACCGAATGGGTGCGAGCGACAAAACATGGCCGATGCAAGTCCCTATTCACTGCTAGCGCAACTCGATGGTGTCAAGGCTGGCGGTAACCCGCCGATTCACCTGTGGCATCCGGACGTCGTCAAGGACATTGATCTGACGATTCGTGCCGACGGCACCTGGTTCTACCTCGGCACCCCGATCACGCGCCCACGGCTGGTTCGTCTGTTTTCCACCGTGCTGCGCTTCGATGATGACGGCTACAGCCTGGTAACGCCGGTCGAACGGTGTCGGATTGAGGTTGAGGATGTGCCGTTTCAGGCGATCCTCCTGAATGTAGTTGGTACGGGTTCCTCGCAACGGCTCACGTTCACAACAGACATGGCGGCCGAGGTGACCGCGGATGCAACGCATCCGGTTCGGATGGTCTTTGACGAGGCGAGCGGCGAGCCACGCCCGTACGTGATGGTGCGCGATGGTCTGGAGGCGCGTATCAATCGCAGCGTTTACTATCAGATGATCGAGCTTGGCGAGACCGTCAACCAGATGTTTGGCGTGTGGAGTAGCGGGACTTTCTTTGCCTTCATGCGTGCTGATCAGATGGTCTGATTGATGTTGCTTATTGATGAACCCGACCCGCAGCGTGTCTGCCATGTAATTGAAGGGCTGCTCGCCGGCCGCTATTCGCGGGGCGAGGTCGTGACCTGGCAGCGAGCCGTCGTCGACGCGTATGGCGTGCCCGGAGAAACCGGTATGCTGCCTCCGCAGAAGGCGGCAGTGGCGGGCTGGTACGTGTTGTCGATGGCGCTGCTCGAAACTGATTTCGGGGGCGCGGGCCCTGGCGGGGATTTCATCCGGGAGCATGACCTCGTTGAATATTTACTTGACATCAAGCAGACCCCGGCGACCGAGCGACTGGGTGCTGTTCGAAGATTGCGGGTGCACCAGTTTGACCGGTCACGAGTGCGATTTCCGCTAACGACAGTGCTCTGTCCCCACGATGTTCTGGGCGACGCAGGACTGCCTTCGGTCCGTGGAATTTTCGAATCCCATCTTGACCCGCTGGAGCACACACACCTTCAGTTGGGCAGCGGCCACTACCTGATCGTGCGGCAATACGATGACATGGCGGATCGGTTGATGGTATTCGGCACATCGCGGGACGATGCACAGTTACATACGCTGCTGAAGACTGTTGGGCTCATTGGGGACTGACGCGGTGCCGCCTTCCCGCCATCGGCCGGCGGCGCATCTCGCATCACATGTTCGGATAGTTGGGGCCGCCCATCCCTTCCGGAACCACCCAGTTGATGTTCTGCGCCGGGTCCTTGATGTCGCACGTTTTGCAGTGAATGCAATTTTGCGCGTTGATCTGGAAGCGCTTCTCACCATCGGGCTCTTCGATGACCTCATAGACACCCGCGGGGCAATAACGCTGCGCTGGTTCGTCATAGAGCGGCAGATTGGAGTGGATCGGGATGTTCTCGTCGGCCAGTCGCAGGTGGCAGGGCTGGTCTTCTTCATGGGACGTGCTGGTCAGGAAAACCGAGCTCAGTTTGTCAAAACTTAGGACCCCGTCGGGCTTTGGATAAGCTATTTTTTCGGACTTGCTTGCGAGTTTCAGTTGGTCGTGGTCCGGGTGGGGATCAGACAGCGTGAATGGCATCTTGCCGCCGAAGATGCGTTGGTCGACGAACGCAAATGCGCTGCCCAGGAACATACCGAGTTTGTGTATGGCGGGCCCCACGTTGCGCGCTGAGGCCAGCTCCTTGATGAGCCAGGAGTCATTGATCGCATCGGTATACGTGGTTATTTCGGTGCGCCCCTCGGCGCCGCCTTTGAGTGCGTTGAAGACAGATTCGCCCGCAAGCATCCCCGACTTCATCGCCGTGTGGCTGCCCTTAATCTTCAGGAAATTCATGAAGCCGGCGTCGTCACCCACCAGCAATCCACCCGGCATCGTCAGTTTCGGAATCGCCTGCAGCCCGCCCTTGACGAGGGCGCGGGCGCCGTAGGACAGGCGTTCGCCGCCAGCCAGGAACGGCGCGATCAGCGGATGGTGCTTGAAGCGCTGCAACTCGTCGAACGGACTGAGATGTGGGTTGGAGTAGGAAAGGTCGATGATGAGCCCCAACGCAATCTGGTTGTCCGGCAGGTGATAGAGAAACGAGCCGCCGGTGGCACTGCCGGGCAGGTGCCCGAGTGGCCAGCCAACCCCGTGCATCACCTTGCCGGGCACGTGGACGGACGGGTCGACCTGCCATAGCTCTTTGAGGCCGATGCCATAGTGTTGCGTGCCTGCGTCCTTCGCGAGGTCGAAGTGTGCGATCAGTTGTTTGCCGAGATGGCCGCGACAGCCTTCAGCGAAGACGGTGTACTTTGCATGCAACTCGTAGCCGGCCTGATATGTCGGTTTTTGTTCGCCGTCTGCGGCGACGCCCATGTCGCCGGTCGCGACGCCCCTGATCGAACCGTCTTCGTGAAAGAGGACCTCAGATGCGGCGAAGCCCGGGAAGATGTTGACCCCGAGTTCCTCAGCCTGTTCGCCAAGCCAGCGGCAGAGGTGACCGAGGCTGATTGCGTGGTTGCCCTCGTTATGCGTTGCCTTTGGCACGAACATGCCCGGCACGCGCATGTATTGCTTCTCGTCCACGAGGTAGAAGGCGTCGTCCTCGGTCACTGGATTTTGCACCGGTGCGCCCATGTTTTCCCAGTCGGGAAAGAGTTCGTTCAACGCGGTTGGTTCCAGAATGGCGCCGGACAGGATGTGTGCGCCGATCTCCGAGCCTTTCTCGACGAGGCAGACGGTTAGTTCGTCACCGGTGTCGGCCGCAAGTTGCGCAAACCTGATCGCGGTTGCAAGCCCCGATGGGCCGCCGCCGACCACCACCATGTCGAATTCCATGGACTCTCTTTCCACACCTTCCACATCTTCCGCACTTTCCACCACACTGGGCTCCCGCGCTGAAAATGCGGGCATTGTAAGGCGGCGGCGAGCCAAAGGAAAATCCTGCGCGACCGTTTCGGTTGCCCGCGCTGTTCCGGGGATTGCTGCGGATACCGATACCACGCAATAAAACTCGGCGCGGCTGTCGAGCAATGGAAGGAGAAAAGATGAGGATGTCTAATTGACCAGTTTCGTCTTACCCGGCAGAATACGCGCCTTCGAATCCGGGGCTCGGCGCGTTGCGCACAGAGCGTTAGGACAGGCTCTGCACCACAGGTTCAAGGGTCAGGCGGTTGCGTCCAGCGGCCGGGATCGAGAGACCAGCGGCCGGGACCACGGGACGGTTTTTCTCCGGGGCCGCGTCAGGATCAGGTTGGGACGCGCGGGCGTATCTGATTGCCCGCTTGTCATGCGAATCGTCATCGGGCGCATTGCGTTTAATGCGCCCCAACACACGCTAACCACTCTTCATTAAATAAGGGGAATCCATGAAAGTCTTGGTAACGGCCAAACGGGTCGTGGACTATAACGTGAATGTCCGTGTCAACAGCGACAACACCGGCATTGATCTCAACAACGTTAAGATGTCCGTAAACCCGTTCGACGAAATTGCGATTGAAGAAGCAGTGCGGCTGAGGGAAGCGGGCACTGCCGAAGAGGTGATTGTCGTCTCAGTTGGCCAGAGCAACTGCCAGGAACAGATTCGAACGGCACTCGCACTGGGTGCAGATCGCGGCATCCTCGTCGAGACAGATGCTGAAACCCAGCCCCTCGGTGTTGCCAAGTGCATTGCCGCGCTGATCGAAAAAGAAGCGCCCGGCCTGATCATCACGGGCAAACAGGCGATTGACGACGACTTTTCGCAGACCGGTCAGATGATTGCTGCGCTCGCGGGATTGTCCCAGGCGACGTTCGCGTCCGAGGTCGTGATTGAAGACGGCAAGGCGAATGTAACGCGCGAAATCGACGGCGGACTTGAGACGATCACCGTGTCTCTGCCTGCGGTGGTCACGACGGATCTGCGCCTGAATGAGCCGCGTTATGCCTCGTTACCGAACATCATGAAAGCGAAGAAAAAGCAGATTGACACCTACACGCCTGAAGATCTCGGTGTCGACATGGCGCCACGGCTGACCACTCTCAAGGTTGAACCGCCCGAAGGCCGTCAGGCGGGCGTGATCGTTGAGACCGTGGAAGAGTTGGTCGACAAATTGAAGAATGAAGCGAAGGTGATTTCATGACCAGTCTTGTAGTAGCAGACCACGACAACGGGTCGATCAAACCTGCCACTCTGGTGACTGTTGCCGCGGCAACTGCGATTGGTGGTGACATTCACATTCTGGTTGCCGGGTCCGGCAGCGCCGGTGCCGCAGACGCTGCTGCCAGCGTCGCGGGTGTGTCAAGGGTGTTGCACGCGGATAACGAGGTGTTCGGACACAACCTCGCCGAGAACCTCGCAGCGCTCGTTGTGGAGCTTGCCGGTGACTACTCGCACATCCTGACCTCGACGACGACCACCGGTAAGAATTTCCTGCCGCGGGTCGCTGCACTACTTGATGTGGCACAGATTTCGGACGTCAGCGGCGTGATCAGTGAAGATACGTTTACTCGCCCAATCTATGCGGGCAATGCGATTGCGACGGTGCAATCGAGTGACCCGATCAAGGTCATCTCGGTTCGCGGTACCGCTTTCGATGGCGTTGCGGCGGAAGGTGGCACGGCCACAGTGCACGCGGTTGCCCACGCGACCGACGCGGGTCTCTCGTCCTGGCTGAAAGATGAAATCGTCAAGCTTGAGAGACCTGAACTGACCGCCGCACAGGTCATCATTTCGGGTGGTAGGGGCATGCAGAGCGGCGACAACTTCGTCATCCTGGAATCAGTTGCCGACAAGCTTGGTGCTGCCGTCGGCGCTTCCCGCGCAGCGGTCGACGCCGGTTTCGCACCGAACGACATGCAGGTTGGCCAGACCGGCAAGATCGTCGCGCCCGAGTTGTACATCGCAGTCGGCATCAGCGGCGCCATCCAGCACCTGGCCGGAATGAAAGACAGCAAAGTCATCGTGGCGATCAATAAGGACGAAGACGCACCCATCTTCCAGGTCGCTGACTACGGACTCGTGGCTGATCTCTTCAACGCAGTGCCGGAGTTCGACAAGCTGCTCGAAGGCTGACTCTCCCCATTGCGAGGTGTCGCATTTCATCGATGCCTCGCATGGGACGTTCCCGGTTGTTTCACTACGACTTTGCGCGACCATGCTCCCGGCTGATTCGCGCGCGCCGGCCAATGCCTGGGTATCGATCCGGTCCTGCCAGTCGATACCCTGATCAACGTGATCGAGCGATCTCTATGGCAGGGTGGTTAGCGTTTCTACGATCAGGTTCTGAATGGGCACTGTGTCGGCGCTGATCGCGACCTGACAGTTTTCGTTGCCGCGTTGCGTGTCTGCGGGCGTCTCCTCGCTGGCACCTCGCCCGCGCTGATCGCAAACCGTCATGCCGCGCGTGATTTCCCCCTGGGTTTCAACGTCGACATGCATCTCCTGGTGCCGGATTAACTCGGGGTGAGTGAACGGCAATACCGCGCAAACATCGTGGACAGGCGCGAAGTTGCGCCGGCGCAGGTCTCCAACGCGGGTCAGATAAAAATCGAGGGCGCCGCCAAGCTCACGGGCGACCAGACCTTTATGCGCCCGCAGTTGTGCAATGTGGGTTGCCTCGATGCCGAAGGTCGACGTGACGTTGAGACCGGCCATGCGCAGTGATGCACCAGAGCGAAAGACGTCGCGGGCGGCTTCCGGGTCGGCATAGACATTGAACTCGGCGGCCGGGGTGACGTTGCCATGCCCGGTCGACCCGCCCATGACCGAGATTTCCCGTACCTTGCCGGCAATGTCCGGTGCGCGGTTGATGGCAGTCGCCACATTGGTTAACGGCCCGACCGCGATGACCGTGAGATCGTCGAACTGCCGGGCCGACTCAACGATAAATGTCACCGCGTCGGTGTCCTCGGCGGACCTGTTGGGAGCCGCGAAATCTGCGCCGTCCAGCCCCGATTTTCCATGCACCGACTCGGCATTGACCAGAGGCCCGGTCAGTGGGCCCGCGCAACCGGCATAGACTGGTACGTCGAAGTGGGCGGCCTCCATCAATGCGAGCGCGTTGCGTGTCGTGTTGGCGACAGAGGTGTTGCCAAACACGGTCGTTATGCCAATGACATCAAGGTAGGTGGCGGCAAGCATTAATGCCAGGGCGTCGTCGTGGCCCGGGTCGCAGTCGATGATGAAACGCATGTTAGTTTCTCCAAGATTAGCCGGTTTGTGTCAGGTCTCGCTTTCGGCCGGCGCTGCGAGCGTGAGAATTTCGATCCCTTCGTCTACGAGGTCCGATTCTGCGAAGGCGATGGATTCGACGGTGCCGCCATGCGGCGCGGTCAGCGTATGTTCCATTTTCATCGCTTCGATGGCGACAAGCGGTTGCCCCTTTTTTACATCATCGCCGATCGCCACCATGATCGATGTTATACGACCCGCCATCGGTGCCATCAGGCTGCCCTCGTCGACCTCGGCGTCACTACCGAAATGGTTGGGGAGGGTGACCTCGATGGTCGCGTCAGGGAAGAACATCGTGAAGACATCGTCGACACGGACGCAAGCGGGGCTCTGCGCCACCTGATCGAGGGTGAACGTGAGGTGGTCGTCGCTGAAGGTGATATCTGCAATCTCATAGCGCCCATCGTCGATCCTCGCCGTCCAGCCATACCTCGCCGGAGTGAGGACGACGGACCGCTCGGCGACGCCAATGTGGAGCGTTTGTTGCACCTTGTCTGGCTGGTTCAGCCGGAAACCGGGGAGTACGTCCCAGGGGTCCGCCGAGTTCGTCTCAAGTAGCATCAATGCGACGGCAATGAGGGCGCTCGCCTGCACTGTCGCCGGTGCGCCTGCGAGCAGAGTGCTCTCGGGTTCGTCGGCTGCGAGTCGATCGAGATAGTTCGTGGCAATACCGCCTGCAGCGAACGCGGGCGTCGCCAACATCGCAATCAGGAAATCTCGATTGCTGTGCACCCCCGCAAGGTGCAGACCGGCCAGGCCTTGTGCAAGCTGGGCGAGGGCCGCGTCGCGGGTATCGCCGTGGGCGATGATCTTCATGAGCATGGGGTCGTAATACACGCCGACCTGTTCGCCCTCCTGCACGCCGCTGTCGACTCGCAGCCGGGTGCTGGCTGCAGGCAGGCGCAGATAGTTGATGCGGCCTGCAGCGGGCAGGAAGTCGTTGTACGTGTCCTCGGCATAGATGCGTGCTTCCACGGCATGCCCGTCGACCGCCGCTGGCGCGTCTGGCAACGGCTCCCCGGCGGCGACCCGCAACTGCCATTCAACCAGGTCCAGTCCGGTGACGAATTCGGTAACAGGGTGCTCGACTTGCAGGCGCGTGTTCATCTCCATGAAATAAAAGCCACCGTCCGCATCGAGTAGGAATTCAACCGTGCCCGCGTTGACGTAGCCGATCGCGCGCGCCGCTGTGACGGCGGCCAATCCCATCGCTTCGCGCAGTGCCGGCGTCAGGTGTGGGGCAGGGGACTCTTCGATGATCTTCTGGTGGCGGCGCTGCAGTGAACAGTCGCGCTCACCGAGGTGAATGCAGTTGCCCACCTGGTCCGCGAATACCTGTATCTCAATATGGCGGGGGGCAAGCAGGTATTTTTCGACCATCATGGCGCTATTGCCGAAGGCACTGGCGGCCTCACGTTGACCCGCGTCG
>CAVOBC010000162.1:0-9826 GCA_963693635.1 Gammaproteobacteria bacterium
ATGTCATCCCCCCGTCGATGGCCGCATGCATCATGCGAATGGCTTCTTTCTCGCTTTCTTTTGCCGCCGCTCCGATGTGCCAGCCGCCGAGGCACAAGATCGACACCTGCTCGCCGGTCTTGCCGAGCGGCCTCATCGGTAGACCATTAGTTGCGGCGGTGGTCGTCTGCGAGAGCAGTTGCGCGCCGAGCGCAGCGGCGGTCGCACCGGCAACGGAACCGCTAATGAAATTACGTCGGGACACGCCGCTTTCGCGTTCGTTAGGTATGTTCGTTGTCTTGTTGGACGCATCTGTGTCGTTAGAGGTATCTGTGTCGTCGCTCATTGTTCGTCTCCTTATGGAATGCAGCCCGAGGCTGCTTGCATTGGATGAAATCCCGCAACTGCCCGTCGTAATCGATAGATCCGTCTACGCTCCTGTGTCGACGGATAGTGTGTCAACGGATCCTGTGTAAACGGATGGTGGCCGCGGATGCAGCGGCTGATAGACGCTGAGGTTGCCACCGCCCGGTGATGTGATTTCGACCACTCTACCCCAGGGTTCCTCAGTGATGCCTGAGCAGTCGACCTGCTGCACCTTCGGCGTCTGTGCTGTAGATGATCGAGCGGGGATCGATGATCATGGGTTGTTACCGACGGTTGGACAAACGCTGACATTACCGCTTCCGGCACAGCTTTGGCTATTGCCCAGGGACTGACGACTACCTGGTTCTTGGGAGTCGGTTTGCAAACAAACCGAGTGTCTTGTGAACCCGTTATGTGATCCGGATCAGTTATTGCGTCGACGATTCGCTCTGCTCTGTTGCTGACAACATGCTTTTCTGCACTTTTTCAGTGTCGCGGGCCCAGCCCGCTCGCGACAAATCAACGACTTGCGTCGTCAATTTGCGGCCGATACTTTTCATGGCTCGCGAAGCGAGCGTGAAATCCATGTATCGGGCCTCAACAGCGTTTAGAGGACCCCACCCATGAACGAGCTTCTCATCATCTGGGCGATGACCCCGTTTCCTGTTCGATTGCTGAGGATGATTCCCTTGCCCCGGTGCTTCGAACAATGGCCGAACGGCACATCGGTGCGGCCATCGTCACGCGGTCTGGCGAACTCGCCGGGATATATACAGCGGCGAATGCCTGTCGGGCGTTTGCGGACCATCTTGACGGCAAGTTTCCCCGTCGGGTCACTCCGGACGCAGCTTGATAGGGACCCCGAGAGCAGTGCGACAGGTGTGTCAGCCGTTCGTCGTATATGCCAGTTCCTCGGCTTTTGTAGCGAAATCTCTCCAATCGGCATCGGTCAACCGCTTCGGTTCGCCCAACTGCCGGGCAAGCACATACTGCCTGCACATGATCTCAAGGCGCTGTGCCTGGTTGACAGCGCGCTCAAGGTTCGGCGCGCGGGCGATCATTCCGTGGTTCCCGAGCAGGCATGCGGTGCGTTCGATGAGTGCCGCGGATGCATCGTCAGCCAGCTTCTGCGTGCCGAAAGTCGAGTAGGGGACGCAGGGAACATCGTCGCCGCCGAAGACACCCACGAGGTAGTGAAAACCGGGCAACGGCAGCACGTGGCTCGCCACCGCAACGCAGTAATCTGAGTGGGTATGCACCACGGCGTCGGCGTCGGTGTGTTTTTGGTAGATGGCGGCATGCATGCGCCACTCCGATGATGGCAAGACGTCGCCCTGATGGTCGCCGTCGAACGACATTTCGACGACGTTGTCGGCCGTAATGGACTCGCCGGTTGCCCCGGTCGGGGAGATCAGCATGCGCTCGCCGGATCGGACGCTGAGATTGCCGGACGACATCTCGTTCAGGCCGAGGTGTGTGACTCGCTGGTACTGCGTCACCAATTGCTCGCGCAAGCTCAATTCATTGATCATATCCGCCATATCAGTTTCCTCATTGGTTGCGTTGGAGATGTCCGGTAACGCGCGGGGCGCTTTCGGGCGCAGAGTCGGGCCCACAGAGTCCGGGCGCAGAGAGCCCGGCGATCACAGCTTGTCACGCAGCGTCGACCAACTACTTTGACGCCGTCTCGATGACCTCGAGATCGAATGCGGCAGCCATCAATGCCTTCGTGTAGTCAGTCTCTGGCGCCGAGAAGACTTTCTCCGACGGTCCCTGCTCGACGACGATGCCGTCCTTCATGACGATGAGTTCGTGCGCGAGGGCGCGGACGACTTTCAGGTCGTGACTGATGAAGAGGTAGGCGAGGTTGTGTCGTCGTTGCAGGTCACGCAGCAGATCGACGATCTGGGCCTGTACCGACACGTCCAGCGCGGAGGTCGGCTCGTCCATCACGATAATCCGGGGCCGAAGGATAATCGCCCGGGCAATGGCGATGCGTTGGCGCTGCCCCCCTGAGAACTCGTGCGGATAACGATCCTGCAGGCCGGGATCCAGCCCCACTTCCACCAGGACTTCGATGACCTGCTGGCGTCGCTCAAGCGGCGTCAACGTTGGCTGATGAATTTTGAGACCTGCCTCAATGATCTGGTTGGCGGACAACCGCGGCGGCAGGCTGCCATACGGGTCCTGGAATACGATCTGCATCTCCTTGCGGAAACCGCGAAGCTGCTTCGACTTCAGGCCATGGATCGGCGTCTCGCCGAGAAAGATATTCCCGCTGCTGGCGATCAGTCGAACCAACGCCATCGCGAGTGTCGTCTTGCCGGACCCGGACTCGCCAACGATGCCGAGTGTCTGCCCCTCGCGAATGGCAATCGAGACGTCATCGACCGCTGTCAGGACGTTCTTTCTCGCGAACATGCCCTTCGCGAGATTGAACTCGACGGTCACCCGATCACCGCGCATGACGACCGGCGCGTGCACGTCGGCAGCGATCGGATCACCGCTCGGTTCTGCCGCCAGCAGGTGTTTCGTGTAGTCGTCACGCGGGTGCTCGAATACCTGCTCAGTCGTACCCTGCTCCACCATGGTGCCGTTAGTCATCACGCAGACCCGGTCCGACATCTTCCGGACCACGCTGAGATCATGGGTGATCAAAAGGACCGCCATGTTGAGACGATCCTTCAATTCATCCAGCAGTCGGAGGATCTGTGCCTGGATCGTCACATCCAGCGCCGTCGTCGGTTCGTCAGCGATTAGAAGGTCCGGTTCGTTAGCGAGCGCCATGGCGATCATCACCCGCTGGCGCTGCCCACCGGACAATTCGTGGGGGTACGCTCGGAGCCGTTCCTCCGGTCGTTGCAGGCCGACCAGGTCGAGCAATTCCAGCGACCGTCGGCGCGCGTCACGCACGCCCATACCGCGGTGCACGTAAAGGACTTCGCCGATCTGCTTCTCGATGTGGTGCAGCGGGTTGAGAGACGTCATCGGTTCCTGGAACACCATACCGACCCGGTCTCCGCGGATCTTCAGCATCTCGTCTTCATCGAGTCCGACCACTTCCTGGCCGTCGACCAGAATAGATCCGGTGGGGTGGCTGGCGTATTGGTAAGGCAGAAGCTGCATCACCGAGAGCGCTGTCACCGACTTTCCGGACCCGGACTCGCCCACAACCGCGACCGTCTCGCCGCGGTCGATGTGAAAGCTGAGCGGATGGACGACCTCTACGTTCCGGAAAGCAACCGACAGGTCTTTGACGTCGAGGATGCGCTCGCTCATGTGGCGGACCGCCTCGGGTCGAATGCATCGCGCACGCCTTCGCCCACGAACACCAGCAGGGTCAGCATGATGGCGAGCGTGAAGAAACCGGAGAGGCCGAGCCAGGGTGCCTGGATATTGGCCTTGCCCTGCGCGAGCAACTCGCCGAGGGACGGATACCCGGCGGGCAAGCCAAAGCCGAGAAAGTCGAGGGACGTGAGCGTCGTGATCGACCCGTTGACCAGGAACGGCAGGAAGGTCAGCGTCGCCACCATGGCGTTGGGCAGCATGTACTTCCACATGATGGCAATGTCGCTCTCACCGAGCGCCCTCGCGGCGTTCACATAGTCGAAGTTTCGCGTACGCAGGAATTCTGCCCGCACCACGGCCACCAGTGCCATCCAGTTGAAGAGCAGCAGAAGCAGCAGCAGGGCAATCGGGTTCGGCTCAAACAGACTGGTGAGGATGATGATCAGAAACAACACCGGCAGACCGGCCCAGATCTCGACGACGCGCTGGCCGATCAGATCCACCATGCCGCCGAAGTAACCCTGGGTCGCGCCCACCGTGATGCCGATGATGGCGCTGAAGAAGGTCAGAGTGAGGCCGAAGATCACCGACAGTCGAAAGCCGTAGATAATCCGCGCGGTCACATCCCGGGCCACGTCGTCCGTACCGAGCCAGTGCCTGCGGCTCGGGGCCTCAGGAACCGTGCCTGCGGTATTCAGATCGATGGTGTCGAAGCTGAACGGGATGAGTGGCCATATCATCCAGCCGTCGCCGTCCCAGATGAGTTGCTGGACGGCCTCCGTCCGGTAGACCGCTTCGGTCTCGAAGACGCCGCCAAAGGTTGTCTCCGGGTAGCTGACCAGCACCGGGAAGTAGATGTCCCCTGCGTAGGTCATGACAAGTGGCTTGTCGTTCGCAATGAACTCGGCGAAGAAACTCAGCACCATCAGGATAACGATGGCCCAGAGGCTCCAGTAGCCGCGCTTCCTGGCTTTGAAGTTGGCCCAGCGACGCCTGGTCAGTGGCGACACCTGCCAATTGGGAATCGCGGCCTCGTCAACGGTGAAGCCGTCGGTGACGGGGACAGAAGCCGTGTCAGTCATCAGGCCTCCCTCGTCTCGAAGTCGATCCTGGGATCGACCAGCATGTAGGTGAGATCGCCGACCAGTCCCATGATCAGGCCAATAGCGGTGAACACGAAGAGCGTGCCGAACATGATCGGGTAGTCACGCTGCAGCACGGCTTCGAAGCCGAGCAGACCGAGTCCGTCCAGCGAGAAGATGACCTCGATCAGCAGAGCGCCGGTAAACAGCACGCCGATGAGAGCGGCGGGAAATCCCGCGATCACGATCAGCATGGCGTTGCGAAAGACATGGCCGTAGAGCACGCGCTTCTGATTGATGCCCTTGGCGCGCGCCGTCAACACGTACTGCTTCGAGATTTCGTCCAGGAACGAGTTCTTCGTCAGCATGGTCAACGTGGCGAAGCCGCCGATGGTCAGGGCGACGACCGGCAACGCCATATGCCAGAAGTAGTCCCCCATTTTTCCGAGCGCCGACAGCTCTTCGAAGTTGTTAGAGGTCAGTCCCTTGAGCGGGAACAGGTCCAGATAGGAACCGCCGGCGAGCAGTACGATCAGGAAGACGGCAAAGAGGAAACTCGGCACTGCGTAGCCGACGAAGATCAAACCGCTGGTCCATGCGTCGAAGCGGGTCCCATCCCGCACGGCCTTGGCGACGCCCATCGGTATGGAGATGGTATAGACCAGCAACATCGACCACAGACCGAGGGAGATCGATACGGGGAGTCGTTCCCTGATCAGTTCCAGCACCGGTCTGTTCTGGTAGTAACTCTCACCGAGTTCGAGCAGCAGGTAGTCCTTCAACATCTTGAAGTAACGCTCATGGATCGGCTTATCGAAGCCGAACTGCTTCTCGATGGCCTTGATGAGTGCCGGGTCGAGTCCCTGGGCCCCGGCGTACTGGGTCTGCATCGTTGCGGCGGTTGGCTGCGGGGCGCTTTGTGCCCCGGCAACACGACTCGTTGCCCCCGTGTCCTGCCCGGTCAGGGTAGCGATCATCTGATCGACCGGACCGCCGGGCGCCAACTGCACGATGAAGAAATTGAGCGTGATGATGCCGATCAGTGTCGGAAAGAGCAGCAGCAATCGCCGCGCGATATATCTACCCAACGATGCCCCCTGTGCGGCCTGCTTGTTGTTCTTGGTTCTGTTTGTTAGGTCTGTGTTGTTTGGTACGAGGCAGGACCGGTTCATACGATACACCTGCGGGCTACGGTTCGTTTTTTTGGGTGGCCCTTTCCATCTGCAAGCGCATATGTTTCACACACGGCCGAGGAGCCGCCCTGACATGGACTTCGCGTCTCCGGACCACGAGAGGCAGTATCCTGACATCAGGTTGTCGTTGACTCGTCGGTTGCACTCGGCCCATCGGTTCCAGACAATGCCTGAGGTCGGGCTCGATTCCCGAGTCAGCCTGCAATCTGGTATCACTTATGACACTTGGCCATCTTGATTTCACGCCACCAGGTCCGGGTGCCTGGTTCACTGACGGCCTGCATTCGCTCAGACCGGCGACCGCGATCAGCGGCGTCAGCCGAAGCGGCGTTCAGTCCGGCATGCGTATTAGCAATTCGCGCTACGGCTCGTTGTTCGACGGCATGCTCATGGCCTCCCTGCATCGGTTCACCTATGGGCAAATGCGTTTTCTGATCGGCCGGCCACCGGGCGCGGACCCGGTCGCGAAGGCCAGGTTCGACGCGGAAGTTGCTGCCAACCCCGAGCTCCAGGAGCGATTCGCACGCGCCGCTGATGCGGTTGAGAGCAAGCGCTGGCGGCGGGACACGGCGTTTTGGGACGAGGTGTCCCGTCCCTGGCTGATGGGTCGGACGCTCGAGTTGACCGATGAGGTGCCTGCATCGATGAGCGATCAGGCGCTCGTCGCACACCTCGACGAGATTCTGCAGCAGTCCATTGCCGCAAATCAGCACCACCATATTCTGAACATGGTCCACGGCGCACCGCGCACTGTCTTCATTGTGTGCACCGGCGACTGGACGGGTCTGACCGCGATGGACCTTGAGCCGTTGTTGGTGGGGTCGTCACCGATATCAGCGGGCGACGAGCCGGAACTGCGCGCGCTCACGACGGCGATCCATAGTGATGGCGCTGCATCGGACCTTGTCGCTGGTAGCGACGACCCGGCGGCAAGACTCGATGCCCTGGTCAATCGGGAGGGTAGCGTCGGCGAGGCCGCGCGCCTGTATGTGCGCGTGGTCGGCTATCGAATCATCGAAGGCTGGGAACCGATGAACCCTCACATCCTTGAGCAGCCCCAACTGATACTGGACAAAGTGGCGCACTCGCTTGGTGCCACCTATCCGGCGCTTGACGAGGACGTGCGGGCGAGCGTCCGGGACAAGGTGCCGGATGCGCATCGCAATGAATTTGATGAAATCCTCAAGGACGCGCGTGACTGCCATCGGATACGTGACGAGCGCGACATCTACTGCAACATGCCCGTTGGTGGACTCCTCCGGCGAGCGGTGATTGAAGCCGGCCGCCGACTCGCGAAACAGGGCCGAATCGATGACGCAGAGTTCCTGACTGAAGCATCTCGCAACGAGATTGAGCGGTTGTTGTTGCGGGGTGAAGGCCCTCTTAGCAGCGAGTTGCAGGATCGATACGAGTATCGGCAGACCTACACGATTCGAGATATTCCGCCCGTCATCGGCGAGCCGGATCAGGTGCCGGTCACCCCCGACTGGCTGCCGCCAGCCTCACGCTTGCTCGCGCGTGGTGGCGGACTCGCCTCGATGTTTGAAGCAGAGGCGGACAAGAAGCTGACGGGACAATGCGCGTCGCCCGGCGTCTACGAGGGTGTTGCCCGTTTGGTGCGACGCGCCTCGGAATTGGACCGGGTAGCGCAGGGCGACGTGCTGGTCACTGAATCGACGAATCCGGCATTCAATATCG
Organism: Gammaproteobacteria bacterium; assembly: GCA_963693635.1. Taxonomy (GTDB): domain Bacteria; phylum Pseudomonadota; class Gammaproteobacteria; order Pseudomonadales; family Azotimanducaceae; genus CAVOBC01. The sequence continues at coordinate 7,607 of CAVOBC010000162.1, forward strand.
TTCTGCCGCGACTGGGTGCCATCGTAACTGCTTTTGGGGGCTTATTGTCTCATGCTGCGATTGTCGCCCGCGAGTTTGGTCTGCCTGCAGTGGTTGGTTGCAAGGACGCGACGATGCTAATTGAAGATGGCGCGCGCGTCCGGGTTGATGCGGACAAGGGTGAGATCACGATCCTGTAGGTCGATGCCGCCCGGGCTATGGGGTCCTCCGGAGGACGAACCCGCGTCTAGCCCACTTCTTCGGCGTCCAGGACGCGTTGCTTGCGTTCTTCTTCTTCGGCCATGACTGACTCGATTTCGCTCAGCATGGCGTCGACATCGGTGATGGAGGTGTCAAATTCGAATACCCCAGTGAGTTCCGAGTCCGGATTCAAGTCGCCGTCCTCGTACAGCGCCCAGATTTCCTGGGCGAAGTGGGTGTCTGCCAATTCAGGGGCAAACTGCGCGTAGTAAGTGGTCATCTTGTTGACGTCGCGCACGAACATCGCCTTTGCCTGATTGTTGCCGGCCGCGTCTACGGCTTGTGGCAGGTCGATGATGACGGGCCCGTACGCATCGAGCAGAACGTTAAATTCAGACAGATCGCCATGCACGATGCCGGTGCACAACATCCGAACGAGATAGCGCAAAACAATCGCATGGTCCTCAAGGGCCTCTTCACTCGTCAGGACGACGTCGCTCAGGCGCGGTGCAACTTCGCCGTCGGCGTCGAGGATCAGTTCCATGAGCAGTACGCCGTCGACGCAGCCAAATGGCTCGGGAACACGAACGTCTGCAGCCGCCAGCTTGTACAGTGCGTCTACTTCGGCGGTTTGCCAGGTCTCTTCGATCTGCTGTCGACCGAACTTTGTTCGTTTCTCCATCGCGCGGGCACGACGGCTGCTTCGCACCTTGCGTCCCTCCTGGTAGGTCACTGCCTGCTTGAAGCTGCGCTTGGCGGCTTCTTTGTAGACCTTGGCGCAGAGCGTGTCGTTGCCACGGGTGACGACAAAGAGATCGGCTTCTTTGCCGCTCATCATCCTGAAGAGAACATCATTGATCACGCCGTCCTCAACCAGGGGTTTCAGGCGTTTCGGGGTCTTCATGCATCGCGCTCGGTTTGATGGAGCAGTTTTTGGGGAAGGAAAGTCGATTGGGTTTGCGAGCGCGGGCGTCCGCGGACGCGATCATAACAGCCGCATCGGTTAAGGGGCCCACGTTTTAACGATGGGTGGTGGCCGCAGCTCGATCATTGCCTCTTTTCTGTAGCGGGGGAGGGTGCGGGATGAGAATGCGGCGTTTGGCCGGGCGGCTATGAATGGCTATGAGTGGGTATCTTGACTTCTAGCCCTGCCGTTGGTGATGGTAGCGAGAGCGTTGTCGTGCGCGTTCTAAATCTGCGGATCTGTCGTAACAAACGAGGTGGCCCGATGCGACTCATAGCCGGATGGTTGGCGGTGCTGATTGCGGCACCTGTTGCGGCGGTCGAGGTAGCGATCACGCCTGGCCTTTGGGAGACGACGCTGGTCACCGGCGTGGGCGGCGCGGCGCAGATGACCGACAGCTTCAAGGGGTGTGTTGCGACCTCGCCGCTTCACATCGACAGCATCGAGACGAGCGGTTTTGTTTGCACGGCGGGGGCAAGTGACAAGACGGCGCTGCATACGGCAATCGCGGTTGAGTGTCGAACGCCCTTTGGTGTCCTGCAGGGGAAGATCGAGGTCATGGTAGGCCCTTCAACCGCCCACGGTGAAGGCAGCTTTAGTGCCGGGGGCGATGGTGCACTTAGCGTAACGACATCGTTTCAAAGTACGCGGGTTGGGGACTGCGTTGTCGACGACGAGGGACTCCCTGCGTCGCTGCCAGACTTGCCAACCGGGACTGGGCCGCCGGTCGCACCGGGCGGCAACGGAGAGTCACGGCTCGGCGAGTGAAGTCGGCCTGGGTGTCTGCCCAGCCCGACTGCGACTCATTCCCTGGCCCCGTTCGTGTCACGCGACGCCTACTTAACCGAGGGAATCGTGCCTGTGGCAATTCGCATAACGCCACTGTTGGAACGGTACATCCTGCATTGGGGAGATGGGCGGCAGCCGGAACGTTGCGCAAATGCATGCGTGCTTGTACCTGTCGAGCGAAACGCGCTGTGTGGCTGATCGGGTCCCGCGCCGGCTGCTTTTCTGCCGCACGCTAGAACGGAGTTTTGGGACAGAAATTAGCTAATCGTCAGTTTTGGCTCAACTTC
>CAVOBC010000163.1:0-9738 GCA_963693635.1 Gammaproteobacteria bacterium
ATCGATTTCTATCGAGCGGGTGATGATCGCCAGGCACTCACTCAAGATCTCCGGACGGCGAGCAAACAACAATCGCAACGGCCAGCGAAAACTCAGTACCCACTGTCGCACCGGGACTTCCGGAAAAACATGGTCAATCAGATGCGCTGACGTTTCCACCGTGCGTCACGCACCAGCAGCTTGGACAAAACCACGCAGCTTGCAGGAAAACGCCACCAGGTGTTCGAATCGGCAACCGTTCACTTCACCCGCTCGACCTCGCGCCGCAGCATCTCCGCGGACGCTTCGTCGACAAATCTGCCGAAGACCGCCGATCCTCTCGCCTCGAGATCCGCATTTTGCAGCCGAGGCAGCGACGAGGAGGCATGACATCAATACGGCGCGAGTAGGGTTTCCGCTCGTGTCGGTTACGGTTTTTCGGGGCAAGCGGTGCCCCCTGTCACTCCGGACGGGGCCTGCGGTCGATCAATGGGCCGGCCGTCACCGCGTCCGCTCGGCACTGGGAGCCATTTACACAAGCAGCGACAACAACCCCCGTCTGTTGCCGGGTTCAGATGAGGGATCGGCAGCGTGAGTCTGGGAATCTATCCGCGGTTGAACCAACGCAGCCGGAGAGGTCGTTTCCGCATGGCATGGACCAATGCCGCCAACGCCGAATCCAGAATGGTGCCGGGGCAGGCAGGGGCGGTGCGGCGAGTCCGTCGTGAACGAGGACATCGTCCACATTCCAGCCGGACACGGTGAAGACTCCAGGCGATCCGATAGCAAAGCCGAAGCGAATCCGCATGGTGGCGTTCTTATGGGCAGTGATATCGAAGGTTTTGTGCACCCAACGGCTGTCTGTGACGCTCGGGAAGTGACCCGTGGCAAAAACACTGACCGAGGTGGCGCCGTCATAGACTTCGATCTTGTTGCCCATGTATGGCAGTACGTCACTGTTCAACCACCGATAGTGCTCGAAGGTCAGCAGGCCGGCGGCCGTCGACGTGTCGATCACCGGACTGACGAGAAAGTCGAAGGTGCGCACCCCTGTCGGTGCATTGCCACCGATGTTCACGCCCGCGACGCCATTGTCAGCGGTCGCCGTATGGTCGACCCCCGGGTCGGCAAAGCCGCGCACATGGCCCACCGAGACCGCAGCGGGGGCGATCTCCCACTCACTCAAACCGGGACCATTGAATGACCATCCTGCGCTGTTGTCAGAAAAGTCCTCGCTGAAAATGACTGCAGTGCTGGCCTGAAACGGGAGGAACAGCAGCAACACAACGATGGATGTCGATTCATGTCCACGACCTTGACCTGATTCTCCGTGATCTCAGGCGACAATCGGCCCTACAGGACGGCGCCCTCTCTGCACCTTTTCACCAGTGCGTCGTCAACGCCCGGTGAATACTTGAGTTTGTACTGAACCTGGCCGTCCGATCGAAGCACCAGACGATCCAGGCAAATGGCTGGGCGGGTCACATAACGACAGAGCTCCAACCGGGGTAGTTGTCGCTCATGACAAGCAACAGCGGCCTTCAGGGGGAACCCGTCGCGGTTTGCTGTGTGTGGCTTTTCAGGTGCGATATCGTTCAGATCGCCAGTCTCAACCCGTTAGGTCATCTCAGTACGTTCTTCGGGAGATCGGCGGCATCGCACATTCTTATCGGCGAGATTGGTTCAAGCCCCGTGCCATGGTCGCGGCGAATTCACGCAGATACGAATCAGGGATGGCGTACATCCCGAATCAGGTCGTCCAATGCCCGCGTACGTTCGTCATCTTCACCCATCATGTCGACGACCCAGCGACGAATGTATGCGACGTCAAGGTCGGCACCTTGTATCGCGATCAGTTTTTCGACGTCGAGCAGGTCTTTGGGTCGAAAAAACAGCATCTTGAAGACGGCAATCGCCTCCGCTGACAGATAGTTTGCGGCGCCGCCGGGTCCGCTGATACGAACAGACTTTCGGGCGGCTTCCTACGCGAATGGAATGGATGGTGTGAACAAGTCCACGCGCATTTCCGAGTGCCATCCGACGATCACATCGCCTGCCTCCTCGGCCGCGTGCGCCGCGACCCGATCGACTACGACGCCGGCGTTCTCCCGGACGTTCAAGGTCTTGTCCAAAGCGTGGTGATCGATAAACAAGTTGATATCGACGTCGTACGTGCCGCGGGGGTCACCCCAGATGCCGAACGCAAGCGCACCCTCGATGGCATAGGGAATCCCATGCTCGTCCAGCGCGGAAGCGAGGTGCGTGGCCAGGCTGTACGGATCGAGGCCTGTCACCGGATTCTAAGGCGCCTGTACGCGAATGTGGTCGAAGTGGGGCACGGATCCCGTGATCGCAGGATCTCTTCCCTGTGAGGATTCATGGCCAGGATCTGCCAATTCGCCCGGCAGACACGTGCGAGGATGTTGAGTCGCTCTTCCTGCGTCCACGAACGGGCGTGCGCGACCTCGCTCGTGAGCGTATGCCGCGATTTGTCCAGCGAGGGCGGTAAGCGAATGGCCATCTACGGATGGTAACCACCTGTGCGCGAGCGCCCAAGCCCAATCGTGAAAACCCAAATGAACCGCGGCCCGCAGACGAGCCAGCTATACGGGCCAGCTATACGGGCCAGCTATACGGGCCAGCTATACGGGCCAGCTGTAAAGGGCCAGCTGTAGGGATCAGCGCCGATTGGACCGTGACTTATTCAAAGCTCTGCCCTGGACTTCTCGAATCGCCTTTTTTATATGGCGAGCGCTCGACGACGCTGGCTGGATCTTCAACCTCGAATACCTCGACAATGCTGATCCCACTGGTCGCCTCGACGGTCTTGAGGGTCCAACCCCTTCAAGATTCAGAATGGTTCCACACACGATCGCCGTATATCCGCCTAGCTTCAGTATCCCTTGTGATGGCCGCTTCATGCTGGCTCATGTCACGCAGGCGCAGAGGCAGGAGATGTTGCCCAGGGATGCTGGGCACAGTCGCCGATCACGTCGATCAGGTCCGCTGAATAACTGCGTCCACGGCGTGCAGGGTCAGTGTGCGCCTGCCAGCATGGGGTCCGATGGCAATGCAGTAGCGGATTGCGGCGGCACTGCCAGGGCCAAATTCCGCAAGAACGTCACACAGGAATGCGCGTCTCCTACTGTCGACCAGATCCCTCTTCGACTGCTGATTGAACGTCATGTCTATGGCGCGAAAGTTAAGCAACCACGTTCACGAGCAATCCACCAATTATCGCTGAACGACCGGTCAGCTTCTGCGTGAACGGCCAACTAATCTATTCGAGCAAGCCCAGATCCCGCCAACCGAAAAATAGTTCCTCGGTTTCGAAGCGGTCGACGCGGTTCGGTCGACGGCCAATCTCCACGCCCCCCAGATGTCGATAGAAATCACAATTTGGATTCTCGCGTATGCAGCCGATCTCAACCGAATCTTTCCCGCCGGCCCTGAGGAGTCGCATCGCGTGGCCGAGCAACGTCCGGCCGACACCGCGGCCCTGCCATGTCGGAAGGACGTACAGGGCCTGCACTTCGCCGCCATAGGATGACTCAAATTCAGCCCAGGGCTTGAGCCAAAGAAAGCCCACCACGCGTTCCTCAGCCTCGAGTACGAGGAAGTGTTGTCCACGATCTGTGTTGGCGTCAAATGTATCGCGCCACCCTGTAGCACTCGCCTCTGGCGTCCAACCAAAATCGTAGAGCTCTTCTGGTATTGCGCCGACAAACGCCGAATTTGAGGCGCTGACCGTGACGAGACCCAACGCATCGGAATCTCTGGGCGCCGCATCGGGTACTTTCATCAGGTTTCTAGCTGCCACCAAAATCGCACTCCTCCTGTGCGTTTTCCAACGAATCATACGCAGAGGCTGGATTCCAGGCCAAACCCTGTTTCGGCCGCAGGCAAAGTGCGGGCGATCTATGAAAGTAAATACACTGCGCATAGCGTGTAAGGATCTAGAAGAAGCGATGAACGAGGTGGACCGGGTCGTTAGCCTGCCGGTGCACGCCTGGACGGCTACCCCACCACAGCCTTCCAGTTGAACAGCCTCGTCGCCAGCAGGAAGCTGACTACGATCCAGACGAGTATGCCCAACAGCGCAGGTGCGATTTCGGTCAACCCGAGGCCGTCGTTCGAGATGCCTCGCAGTGCATCAACGACAAAACTGAGGGGCAGGGCGCGCGCGACTGACTGAACGACTTCCGGCATCGCCACGATCGGGAAGAAGACGCCTGACAGCAATAGCTGCGGAAAGATCACGAGGCTGCCTGCAGCGCCTACCGCCTGCTGCGTCTTGGCGATGCTGCCGACGCAGAAGCCGAGGCACAGGAAGATCACGGTACCCAGGATTATCACGAAGTAGAGTGAGACGTAGCTGCCGAGAACGTTCACGTCCAGAAAGAACACGGCGACTACGAGAAGAAGAGTCAGTTGCAGCAGGCACCACGCGAGACGGGCGAGGCACAGTGCTGCAATGAAGTCGGACGCGCCAATGGGCGTCACAAAAAGACGTTTCAGGATGCCCTTGCGGCGGTACTCGACGATGTTGAAACCGCTGCCAGCGATGCTGATCTGCATCAACGAGAACGCAAGAATCCCCGGCAGCAGGAAGTCGATATAGCGTTGCGATCTAGCCTGCACGTCCTCCACCCGCAGCACGAAAAGCGGTTCGATGCCGCGTACGGTCCGCTCAACCTCCAGCAGCGCGTTCTCGAGCGCTGGCAGGATGAGGTCAGCAAGGCGCACCTGAGCCGCGTCGACGAGCACAACGAGTTCGGTCGACGCTGAGCCGGAGAAGTCCGCCGGGATGATCAGCACCATCGTCTCTTCGCCTGCGACCAGGCGCTCGCGCAGCGTCGCCTCCTCGCCGGTCGTCACCGCAAACAACGGGTTAGCGCCGAGCTTCTTCAGCAACCTGGCGGAGGCCGGGTTTGCTGCGTGGTCCGCAACCGAGAACTCGATGGGCTGTGGCCCGCGGTCGCGCAGAAAGCCCAGCACCACCATGAAGATCAGCGGGAAGGTGGCGCTGAAAATGAGGGCCTGCCGGTCTCGGCGGAACATGCGGAAGAAGACGCGACCGAGGTGTAGCGCGGGATGCATCAGTCGCGTAGTCCGTGACCGGTCAGCGCAAGGAACACGTCCTCGATGTTGCCGTGTAACGGCGCGGCCGATGGATCAGGTGCGTGGGCCAGGATCAAGGCCTCTGGCGTGTCCTCGGCGACGATCCGCCCATGGTCCATGATCGCGATTCGGCCACAGAGCATCTCGGCCTCGTCCATATTGTGGGTCGTTAGCACGATCGTCATGCCCTCATCATTGAGGCGCCGAACGAGTTGCCAGAGGTTGCGCTTCGCCTGTGGGTCGAGGCCCGTCGTCGGTTCGTCTAGGAACAATATGCGGGGACCGTTGACGAGTGCACACGCAATCGAGAAACGCTGCAACTGACCGCCCGACAGTTCCGTGGGTTTCGCCTTCGCCTTGTCCTGCAGGTCGACCAGCGCGAGCATAGCTGCCGGGACCGACATCCGAGGCCGATAGAGGCCGGCAAAGAGGTCGAGCAGTTCCGTCAGACTCAGGTAGTCGAAGTACTCGTTTGCCTGCAATTGCACGCCGATGATCTTCTTCACCGAGCGCGGGTGGCGGCGCACGTCGAGGCCGTCCACGAAGACCTCTCCTGAATCGATGTCGGTCAGTCCCTCGAGCATCTCGAGCGTGGTGGTCTTGCCGGCCCCGTTGGGCCCGAGGATGCCGTAGATCTCGCCCGCCTCGATAGCAAGCGAGACTTCGTCGACTGCCCGGAACGTGCCACGTTCCGGCGAGGGATAGGTCTTGACGAGGTGCGTCGCGTCGATGATAGGCATGGGGGCGCTGCGAATGTCGGTCGCGCATCATGGCGTATGGCGAAGGGAGAGGCCAAGCGCTACCCCGATGTATTACGTGCCCGATGAGGATCAGCTTGGACGACGCTTCACCCGTACCAGGAGAAGGAGACCGCGGCTATCTCGGGTTGCCGGAGGACGCTCTCAGATTACCCGGCAGCCCATAGCAGAATGGATACGGTGAAAATTTCAGCTCGATCTTCCGCGCGACAGCTTCGTGTTGGTGTGCCTGCAGTACGACAGGCACACTGCGGTCCGGCGGGGCTGCGTGGACCTGGGCGGGCACGTGGAGTGTGAGAGTGGAGCACGTCGGCTTGGTAAACTGCGGGACATCCTCCATGCTCCACCAACACGTGAAAGGAATCAACCATGGGCAATTCCGTGTCCCTTGCTGTGCAGGTCACCATGAATGACGACAAGGCTGATGAGGCCAAGGCGCTGATGACCGAGATCGTCGCTGTCGCAGGCCGAACCGGGTACGACTGACTATGACTGGTACGTCGACGATGACGGCAAGACGATCCATATCTTTGAGCGCTTCAGGGACTCCGACGCAGCGCTCGCTCACCTCGATGGCTTCGTCGCGACCTTCGCTGAACGCTTCACGGGGTGTTTCGCAACGACGTCCGTTTGCGCTTACGGCAACGCATCTGACGCTGTACGCGGGGTTTTGAAGCCGTTCGGTACGCAGAACTTCTCGTCGTACGGCGGATTTCAGCGCTAGACTCCGCCCAGGCGCGAATCATTACCTCAACGCATTCGATTCATTCACCGATGAAAATCTGTTGAGTCTGCGTGAAGAGAGATCAGGCGAAAATACCGTGAAGAAACCATCGGGAGTGCTGATGTCTGTTTGAATCTTCAGCATGCATTGGTCCAGAGACGGCAACTCTATCCCTGGAAAAGGATTCGTCGGGCGTCGAAGTTGCGATGGCTGAATCATCCACATTGTATGTGTGGAATATCCAGTAGATTGCGCCGTCTCCCCTGGCAATGTAGTAGTCCCGCTCTTCAGAAGATGGTATCGCAAAATCATCATGTTTCAATTCAGGGGTGGAGGCATGTTGAGGTGATGTTGTTGTTGCTGGGTTTGCCTTTGCCGGGCGGGTTCCTGATGTGCCTGTTTGGTTGGTGGCTTGTTTGCTGTTCGTGCGCGCCTGTGGCAAGAGTCCGGGAGGAATTTCATAGCCGTCATCCAGACTTGCTCCATCACGCTCAAGGTGCTTTCGTCTTGCCGCTTCCTTGTTGTTTGTGACTGCGGCTCTTTTTACCGAAGAGATTTTTACCGAAGAGCTTGTTAAAGAAGTGCCTGTTAAAGAAGTGCCTGTTCCTGAAGAGATTGATATTGAAGTGGTTGTTAGAGGTGCGATCTTCGGGGATGCGGCATCTGCAGTCGATCCAGACAGTTCATCCCACCAGCCGAAGTCAATTTTCTCAGGCCCCTTCAAGATATCCAGGGCAATGAGACCATGGGGGCCTTGCACTACTGGATGTGTTCCGAGGTATCTTGGGGTGCGCAGCAGGTAAGTCGGGCGTGGATTAGGAATGGCATCTGATTGCCAATAGTCTGGATTGTGCAAATGCACAAGCTTCCAGGCTTTTTCAGGGCGATGATCATTTGCCTCAGATATTCCGTAGCAGGTTTTTGCACCAAGCCGTGCCCTGAACATATTCAACAATTGATTTGCGCGCGCCTGATGACCCTCACGATGAAGCCTGCCATCTTTTCTTCGATATCCGGCACCGTGGAACAGATCACGCGCCTCTGACTCAACGGGGAACAAACGACCGGTGCCAAGCGACAGGCTGTCGACCTCCTTTACATTGTTCACCTTCTCAAGCTGCAGGTGGGTTAAAGCAAGAAACTGCTCACGGTTGTTCTCGGGTGATGCTAGGTAGACGTCAATCGAACGTGTTTCATGGCTTCGGTGGTGAAGATTCCATTTAATATGATTGACAGCGAGTTGCCTGCCCGTGAGGAAATCGACCAGGTCGCCCAATAAACGCTTCATTGGGAACACCAGAGATTGCGTGTTGGTGATGTCTGACAGGAAGTGGCAATGCGTGTCAAAAACGGGGGAGGGATCGATGAATGTTCTGGCGTCGGTGTCTTTGCCGGTCAGCCGATTCAGATACCGCGTGAAGTCCTTGCCGAAGCGGCGTGTGAGACCACTCGACGGAAGTGACAACAATGACCGCATATTGCTGACGCCCATTTTCTGAAGCCCTTCGACAATGGCGTTATCTACCTGCATGCAGGCAATACCGGCCTCTGCAATATGCTCTGAAACGGGATATCCCGGGTTGTCTGCAAGCCCTGATGCGGCCGCGAAACTCGCTGCGCCGGGGGTTGTGTTGACAGCCATATGTGCTCTGAAGCCACGTTTTGCCAGCCCCCTCGATATCTGTGTCTTGAGTTCAGTCAGTCCCTTGAATAGCTTGAGACAACCAGAGATGTCGAGAAGCAAACTGTCTGGCGCGTCGATGGCGACATTCGGCGTGTACTGATAGGCCCACTGTGCGAGTTGCGCGAGGGTTCTTGTTTCCTTGTCTTCATCACGATCGAAACTGACCACATGGCTGCTGATGGTGTGGGCTGTGTCCATGTTGTTACCCATCTGGAGATTGATCGCTTTCGCCGCTGCGTTCATGCGGCAGATTCTCTGACGGTCAAGAAGAACGATGGGGGTTTTTCGTTCCTCCAATGAGAGCGTGCGGGTAAACAACTCAAGCGGCATTTCTGCGAAACGCAGGCACAACCATAGTTTGAGGTCAGGCGATGAGTCTGATGTCATGTCCCTCAACCTTCATCTGTCTTATTGTCCTTCCACCTTCCATTCCACTTCACCTTTCACCTTCCACCTTCCGCTTCAATTTCACTTTCTATTGCAGCTTAAGTTCCTGTGGCTCAAACGAAATCTCGGGAATCAGGTCGGGCAGGTTATTGTCAACCAACACCCTGTGCATATGCGGTGTCGTCAGTTCTCTGAAATCGGGTGTTATCTGATTCAGGTAGTCATTGAAAGTGATGGCGATATCAGTCGCCCAGCCACCTCTGCGTTTAAGGATGCTGAGGCTTGCAGACGAGTGCCATGACAGGGGTGATGATGCATTGGGTTTGATCGAAACTCTGAGTTCTGCGGGTGATGCTTCGTCCATACAACGCGTGTCTCGAAACATAACCCCCCATGTGTTGCCTTCTTTTCCTGCAACCTGAAGCCTGCGCAACTCCTTTTCCCTAATGCGCTTTGGCCATCCAAGCACTGCGCTGCAGGTGCCTGATGCGAGCGCTTTTTCCAGTACCCAGAGCAGGTCTTTGTGATTGTCAGGATAGACCAGCAGAATGCTGGAGAGATCGATGCCAGCGCGCGCAAGCCCTGGTGCATAGGGAATAAATGGAGGTGAGGCCCAGACAATCCACCGGGAATCATCGCGACTAAGATGACTGAGAGCAGGCAAGACGAGTCTTAGCTCTCCTATGCCCTGCATGTCATGCAGCAGTTCTGTCAAACCGTCTTTCGGCCATCCATTGCCGGGCAGCAAGCGATCGAGGTCGGGGAATCCAGACGAGATGCCCTGTTGCCACTGCCGGCCAATGCGGGATGCTTGCCACATGCCTGTCTTTGACAGTAGCTCATTGATCGATGTGGGATTTTCTGACTTCTGCACTCTTGACCTTATCTGCACTCTCGACCTTACCTTCGCTCTCGGGTGCCACTGTTCTGTCAAATGGCAGTCGAGATCGTTACTGTGTATATATACAGTAGTGTAAATATATACAGCGCCCTAAGTCCGGTCAACAGTCCTTTTCTCTAAGTAACACTCCTGTTCTTAATAAATCTCAATAGATCGGCCTTCTCTCATCGCCTGAAGATGATGT
>CAVOBC010000164.1:0-9625 GCA_963693635.1 Gammaproteobacteria bacterium
GGATCGGGGCAGGCGGCGTAGCGTCTGGCGTTCGGTTCGCACAAAGCAGCGCTGGATGTTCGAGTAGTCTTCCTGTTGCCCCGGCTCGGCGTACCAGTCCGGCGACGAATGTACATGCCAGTTTCCTCGCATGAAGAGCGTGTCCGCCTCGAGACGCTCGAAGAACGTCGACATTTGCGACCCGATGCGGTCCTGCAGCATCACGACCGGGGTATGGATGTCTTTGAGGTTCTTGCCGATTTTGTCGGCGAGGCGCCAGTAGGACGGCGCGGTGAGGGACGCGGCGACGAGTTGGTAGTCGCCGTTATCGCCCGTTTGCATCACACAAAGATCTTCCGCTACAAGCAGGCCTGCTTGTGCGATGTCAGGCAGGTGCGCAAACGTGTCCGCTGCGGACTGCAATTCAGACCTGGCTGATTGCCTTGGCGCATGTGTCGGTACCCGCGTTTGTAATAGTTCCAGCAATTCGCGTGCGACTTCGGCTGCGACTGGTAACTGCTGAATCACGGACTGGGGTTGCTGGCGATAGAGTGCACGCTTGTGCGCGAGGCGGGTCGCCATGTCAGCCGGCTGTTGCAGCCAATCGTCGGCAGGGATGCGCGTGAGACCCATCCGCACGCCGCCGACGCCGCCAGCCCAGGGGCTGAAAAGCGGCGAGGCGACGTTGGCCCCAGATTCAGTTACCACGCGACTTCTGCGAGCGATTCGCGGGTTAGCGGGTCAGGGCGTCGCCGACCTTCCATGGCGACAGCTGGCCTTCGTAGACGCCGGGGCCATTGCGGAAGTGGGCGGCCTCGTCGAGGGACTCCACAAACGGCATGTCGATGGGATACAACGCCTCGGTATCCCTGGGCCGCGGCCCGGCTTTGGAGATGTGTCCCCACAGCGGATGCCCCACCACTTCCTCGGCAATGGCGGCGGCTTCGATGAGCTTGTCGAGGTTGTAACCGGTCTCGATGCCCATTTCGTGACAAAGATCGACGAAGTCCTCGGTCGGCACGTGTCCGGCCGCGCGCCCGTTGCCGCAGTATGGACAACCACCCATGCCGCCCAGCGACGTGTCGAACTCGCGGACCCCGAGCAGCAGTGCCTCGTAGTAGCTCGCGATGGTGACGCCCCGGGTGTTGTGAAGGTGCATGTGAAAATCGGTCACTTCTGGCCACTTCTCTCTGATTGTCTCGATGGTCTGGCGGACCTCAAGCGGCATGTTCCAGCCCATGGCTTCAAGGAACGAGACCCGCTTTACGGGCAATCCCCCAGCGTGCCACTTGTCGAACATCAGCGTCAGCAATTCCATGCGCTGCGCCATCGAGAATTTGCCTTCAAAATTCGATCCGAACGGATTACCAATGGCGATGCCGCCGAACTCAGCGCCCGCTTCCTTGGCGCGCTCTACCGTGCCGTCAATGCCAGCGATTTGTTCAGCCTGGGTGCGGTTGTAGTTTCGGCGTGCAAACGAGTCGCAAAGCTCGACGTGGGTCGACGGCGCGGCCCGCGTCCGGACGTCAACCTTGGGATAATACTGGTCAGCGCGCTCGAAGCCACGCTGGTTGAAGACCGCAGCCGTATAGCGGATGCCGGGCTTTGGCACGAACTTCTCGGCGATCTCATCGATGCAAGCCATCGACGGCGTCCACTTGGGATGGGCAAACGAGCCGATAGAGATGACCTTGGCACCTGTGTCACCCAGTGCGTCCAGCAGGCGCAGCTTTTCGGAAACGGGAATTTCAGGGCTTTCGATCTGAAGCCCCTCGCGCATTGTGTCGTCAGTAATAACTACCGACTTTGGAATGTCAGTCATAAGCGTGCCTTTATTCAGTGTGCCGGGAGCGATTGTGTTGAGAGTGAGTGTGCCGGGAGGGATTGTGTCGAGGAATCGCAGCCCAGGTCCTGGTCACGATGCAGGTCAGGATGCAGAGTGTGTGAACGTTGTGCCGTCGCGGCGGTGCGTTTTGCCCTCCCTTATTCGCGCAACCTTGTTCGCCCAACCTTTCCGCTCAACCCTTTCCGTTCGGCGCTTTGCGCCCAACCATTTTTCAACCCCGTCGAAGTGACCGGGACTTTAGCGCACGGCCTCTTGGGTGACAAATACGCGGCGGGTCCATAGCAGCGCAGCATTGCGCCACATCTGCGCACATCCATCATCTTCCGTATGATCGGCAAACGCCATTAACCCCATCGCTCCGGACTCGCCATGCTGACATTTGCCGACAGCCGATGGATCCGTTTTGGCGGCTTCGCGCTCATGTACGCGGCGCAGGGTTTGCCGTATGGGGTCTTCATGATCGCCGTACCGACCTGGCTCGCGAGCCGCGGTCATTCGAGTGCCGAGGTGGGCGGCTTCATCGCGACGGTGAGCCTGCCGTGGACCCTGAAACTGATCTCAGGGCCCATCATGGATCGCTTCTCGTTTTTGCCGATGGGAAGGCGGCGGCCCTGGGTGCTCGCGGCCCAAACCGGTATTTTGGTCGGTGCATTGCTCCTGGTGGTGACACCCGCGGACTATTTCTGGCTACTCGCCGCTGGCTTTTTCATCAATGCCTGCGCGGCGGTGCAGGATGTCGCCGTGGACGGCATGGCGATCGATGTGCTGCCCGACGATGAGCGCGCGCGGGCGAATGCCTTCATGTTCGGTGGTCAGTCTGTGGGCATTTCAGGTTCGAGTGCGGGCGGCGCTTTCCTGTTGGCCGAATTCGGGGTCGCGGCTGCTGGCATCGGCATGCTGCTGTCGGTCGGTATCATCATTCTGGTGCCGCTGCTATTCAGAGAACGCCGCGGTGAGCGGTTGCTGCCATGGTCCGACGGCCAGGCCCTCGCCCGGTCCGAGGCCCTGCAGCAGACGGAGTGGGCGCCCATCATCGTGGACCTTGGGCGGACCCTGATACTGCCGATGAGCCTGCTGCTGCTCGTCATCAAATTTGGCGACCGTGTCGTGGTCGGACTCGTCAGTGCGAGTTTTCCGGTTCTCACCACCCAGGATCTGGGGCTGGATCAGACGTTTTTTCCGGAGTGGAGCGCGATCGCAGGCATCTGTGCTGCCATCTTCGGCGTCTTCGCCGCCGTGCTCATTGACCGGGTGGGTGCGGTGCGGTCGCTCACGATCGGGCTGTTCGCCAAGGCGCTGGTGCTGGGTGGCGCTGGCCTGGGCGTCGCGATGTGGTCCGACCCACGCGTGTTGATCAGCATCATTTTTCTGATCGGCTTCATCGGCCAGGTGCTGACGATTGCAACGATCGCACTCTTCATGATGATCTGCGCGCCCAAAATCGCGGCGTCCCAATTTGCGATCTACATGGCGATGTCGAATCTCGCCCTGTCGGGAGGTGCGGCGCTTCTGGGTCCGGTCACGGCCGCATTCTCGTTCGGTGAGTTGTTCA
Source organism: Gammaproteobacteria bacterium (assembly GCA_963693635.1). Lineage (GTDB taxonomy): Bacteria > Pseudomonadota > Gammaproteobacteria > Pseudomonadales > Azotimanducaceae > CAVOBC01. The sequence continues at coordinate 3,378 of CAVOBC010000164.1, forward strand.
TGATCGCGGGTGCCGTTGAGGTCCTGATGGTTGGACTGATGTTATTTTTCAGTCTGGAGCGTCACCAGTCAGACCTGACTCGTCTCTTTGGCAAAGCGGACCCGACGCCGGCGTAACACCCTCGTTTGCCCCGTGCCCGGGGGATAGCGGTACACTCCCGCCACAATGCTCGATTGTGGACTACATATGCGGGGGTGCGATGTCTGGGGCGCTTGAAGGTTTTCGAATCTGTGATTTCACGGGTCAGCTTGCGGGCGCCGGCGCGACCCGATGGCTCGCCTCGGTCGGTGCAGAGGTGATCCGCATCGAGGACCCGGTGCGCGAAGGCCGCTGGGACATCCTTCGTGGTGGCGAGCCTTTCAAGGACGAACGACGGGGTATTGACCTCGGCGGTGCATTCAACAACCACAATGCCGGCAAGTTTGGCATCACCCTGAATCTGCGTAGCGACAAGGCCAAGCACATCCTGCGTGATCTTGTCCGCGTGTCAGATGCGGTGACCGAAAACTTCGCTGCCGGCGTGCTGGACCGGCTCGGCTTTGGATATGAGGCGCTACGAGAGTTGAAGCCCGACATCGTCTATGTGTCCAACTGCGGTTTTGGCCACGAGGGCCCCTACGCGAAATTCAAGACCTGGGGGCCGATTGTGCAGGCCGTTTCCGGCCTCACCTTCACGTCTGCATTGCCCAATCAGCCGCCCGCGGGGTGGGGCTACTCCTACATGGATCACACCGGGGGCTACTACATGGCGATGGCGATTCTGCTCGCGCTCATTCATCGCCAGCAGACGGGTGAAGGCCAGTGGGTGGATCTTGCGTGCACCGAGTCGGCGCTCTCTCTGCATGGGCCCACGCTGCTCGACTGGACGGTCAACGGCCGCCCAAGTCGTCAGGAGGTGCAACCGTCCAGCAATCGTAGTCAATGGCCAAAGATGGCGCCGCACGGTATCTATCCGGCGGCGGGCGATGACGAGTGGATCGCTATCTCGGTTCGCGATGATGATGACTGGGCCGCGACGGGTGATGTGATCAACGCGCCATGGTGCGATCACGAGCGCTTTGCAACGACCGAACTGCGGCTGCAACACGAGGACGAACTCGACGGCCTGATGGCATTGTGGACCGAGACCGGGGACAAGTTTGAGCGGGCAGCGGCGCTGCAGACGTCGGGCGTCCCTGCGTCGGCCGTGCAAAAGCCGCAGGAGCGGGTTGATCAGGATCCCAGGACCGAAGCGTTCGGCCTGTGGCCGACAGTTGACCATACGGCAATGGGCGAAGTGCGCATCGACGGTCAGGCTGCGCATTTTTCGGAAACCGATTGGGCGTTTGAACGGGGTGGGCCGTGCCTTGGTGAGCACACAGATCAGGTGCTGACAGAACTGCTTGGCATCAGCCAGACCGAGGTGGATCAGTTGCGTACGGAGGGTGTGGTATGACAGCGCTAACGGGTGTTCGAGTGTTGGAACTTGCCAATGAGCGCATCAGCTACGCGGGCAAGTTGATGGCGGACATGGGCGCCGATGTCATCCTGATAGAGCCGCCCGGCGGCGATCCATCCCGGGATTACCCGCCCCACCTCGACGATGAACCGGGCGAAGACCGAAGTCTCTATTGGTGGCATTATCACACCAGCAAGCGGGGGATAGTGCTGGACCTCGATAGCGAGGCCGGCGCGGCGACGTTTCGCGCACTCGTCGGCACCGCTGACATGGTGATCGAATCGGAGCCCACGTGGCGTCTCGATAATCTTGGACTCGACTATGCAGACCTGAAACAAATCAAGCCGGACCTGATCCATGTGGCGATGACGCCGTACGGTCGCGACGATCCCACGAGCGATCTCCCGGTGACCGATCTGACGCTATTGGCAGGCGGTGGACCGGTGTGGAACTGCGGCTACGACGACCACAGTCTGCCGCCGGTTCGTGGCCAGGGCAATCAGGGCTACCACACGGGATGCCACTTTGTGGTGATGAGCGCACTCACCGCATTCCTGCATCGCACCGTATCGGGCGTTGGCCAGTTCATCGACGTCAGCATGCACGCGGCCGCCAACATCACCACAGAAGCGGGCAGCTATTCATGGCTCGTGGCGGAAAGAACGGTTCAGCGGCAAACCGGTCGTCATGCCTCGGCTCGGCCGAGTGGCGAGACCCAGTCCCTGTGCGCGGACGGGCGCTATGCTAACACCGGCGTGCCACCCCGATTCCCGCGCGAATTTGCAAGCCTGCATCGCTGGCTGACAGAACTCGGATTGGCGGAGCGGTTGCCGGAGGCCGTCTTTCTGGAGATGGGCGCGAACTGGGAGGGGCCCTTTGATCTCTCGCTGATCGGCAATGACGACACCATCACCGCGATATTCGGTGCGGGCCGTGAAGCGTTGCAGTTGATTGCATCCACGGTGTCGGCTTACGACTTCTTCATCGGTTGCCAGACTGCGGGCCTGTCAGTGGGTGCTGTGTATGCGCCCGAGGAAGCCTTCGAAGATCCGCACTTCAAGGCGCGCGGTTATCAGGTCGAGGTCGAACACGAGGATCTGGGGCGGACCTTCCGTTACCCCGGGGCACCGTATGCGCTTAGAGGCAGCCCCTGGAAGATCTATCGGCGTGCGCCGAAACTGGGCGAGCACACGAACGAGATTCTTGCGGAGCTTTGATTCAGGCGCGCATGTTCTCGCAAACAATCCTGCCGTCAACGATGGTCAGCGCAACCCGTCCCGAGAGCGTGTCGCGCGCCTGATGCCAGGGCTCGGCGAGCAGGCACAGATCGGCCGGCGCGCCTGTGCTGATCTGGCGGGGAGGCCCGCCCGGCGCATCGGGTGACGTGAGATAGCCGGCGATAGCCTGTTCCGGTGTCAGGGCTTCGTTGCGCCCGATGATTTCGCCCGCCGCCGTTGTCCTTGTGGTCGCTGCGCGGATGCAGGACCAGGGGTTCATGTCGCCGTAGGGTGCGTCAGAACTGCAGGCGACCGGAATCTCGTGGCGCAGATAGCTCCGGGCCCGATAGAGCGACGGCAACTCGCGTGCGGCATGGTCTGCGATGTACTGATCGCCCCGGTCGTGGATGAGTATGGGCTGGGTAACGACTGTTGCGCCGGCCGCCTGCAGCAGGCTGAGCGCATCCCGTGGACAGAGGGACGCGTGCTCGATCCGCGAAGGTGGCACGTCACCGTTGGCAGCGGCGTCGCCCAGCGCTGCCAGTGCGAACAGGAGTTCGGTGGCGCTCACGCAATGGAAGGCGACGCCACGGCCCATCGCGGCGGCGCTGCCAATGGTCTGCACAAGGCTCGCGAGATCCGGCAGGTTGTCGTCGTCCAACATCATTTTCACTTCGCCCTGGTGCGCGCGCGGATGCGCAAACGGGCTCATGGTGAGTGTGCCCATCAGTCTTATGTGCTGCTGGATGGCACCGGAATCGATGTGGCCGATGAACGATTGCACCGCAGCGTCGTCGTTGGTGAAGGACGCGTCCGTCAGGCCCGTCACACCAAAACGGGCGAGATCGGCGCTGACGGCGGCAAGCTCGGAGGCGACATCGGTTGATCCGGCGGGGAGTGCCGAGAGGCGCGCTCGCAGCCATGAATCCATTCGAAACAGTCGGCCGGTCACGGCGCCATCGTCGTCACGCTCGATGCCCGCATCTGCTGCCGATTCAAGACCCAGCAGCCGCGCCCCTTGCCGATTGACGATCCACAGCTTGCCGCTGCGGTGTTGTATGCGAACGGGGCGGGCAGGCGTCAGCGCATCGAGCGCGGCCATGGTCAGGTCGCCGGCCGTGCTCTCGTGATAGTTGACCGCGCGGATCCAGCCGCTGCCCGGGGCACAACGGAGCGCGCCCGCAACGTCCGCTGGCGAGTCAATGTGACGAGCACCGAGGTCGACAGAGGCCCGGGCTGCCGCCAGGCTGAAAAGATGCATATGGTGATCGTGCAGGCCGGGCAGAAGGGCACCACCGGCGGCGTCGATGACACGTTCGCGAGCGGTGGGTTTCAGGCGCGGCGCTATCTCGTGAATCTTGCCGCCCCGAATGCGGATGTCTGCCGTCGTTCGTGATGGATAGATTTTTGCGTAGCGTATCAGCAACATGGCGGGGCTGGCGGTGAGGTTTTCCTGGCGAGCTTCAGGGGGAATTTTGTCGCAGGCATGTCGCCGAGTATACGTGGCGCTTGTGCGGTCTTGCCGACGACATCAACGTATACTCATCAAGATTCCACTCGGGCCGGATGCAAGCGGGGTGCGAAAAAGCATGATGAAGCCGTCCGATCTGGTGCGCCTGCTGTCCACGGAGGCCGGCGCCGAAAGTTGCGGTGATCCTTCAAGCCCGTTGGTCGTCGATCTCGACGCGGGTGAAATTGCCGGTGACATTTGTCAGCCCGCCTGTCCGGTGATTGGCGTTGCCAGCCGTCCAATTGAACGCCCGCCGATGGTGCTGGATCTCCTCGTTCAACCGCAGGACCTGGACGAAGTGAAGGCGGCCGTCGCCGCGAACCCCGTCGCCGTGTCCGTGCTGACCGGATTGTTGCGGCACAATGAGCGCGCTTCGGTCAGGGGTGGCCTCTTTGCGGAGTCGCTCGCGTACTCGAGCTTGCAGCACGGTGCCGAGTTTGAGTGTTGGCTGGAGACGGCGCCGCCGTCCGCGGGCGAGCGGGACACCGGACCGCTCGTCCTGCTCGAACGAGAAGACGACCGGCTGACCATCACGCTCAATCGTCCGGACAAACACAACGCGTTCTCCGCTGATCTGCGCGATGCCCTTTGTGAGGCGCTGCACCTGCCGCTGACGGACGCGACGATTGAGCAGGTGGTGATTGATGGTGCGGGACGCTCTTTCTGTGCCGGCGGCGATCTGACTGAATTTGGCGAGGCGCGGGACAGCGCGGTCGCCCATCTCACACGGATGACCCGGAGTGCCGCCTGGCTGATGCATCGGCTGCGCGAGCGACTGACTGTCGACGTCCACGGTGCCTGCATCGGCGCGGGGATTGAACTGCCAGCCTACGCCGGGCGGATTGTGGCGCGTGACGATGCGTTCTTTCAGTTGCCGGAAGTCTCGATGGGACTCATTCCGGGCGCCGGCGGCACGGTCAGCGTTCTTGCGCGCATCGGGCGGTTGCGATGCGCGTTCATGGCGGTTACCGGACGGCGCGTGGGCGCGGAACAAGCCCTCCGTTGGGGGCTCGTCGACGAGGTGAGGAGCTAGTTTTTGTAAGAAAGAGGTTTGTTTGCAAACCGACTTTCGGGAATTGTCAGCAACTTTGGGACGAGAACCAGCCAGGGCAGCGTTGGGGGCCGCTAGTTAGTCCGGTGCGACGGCGCGATCGAATGCCCGCAGTGAGTTCAGGAAGAGCCCAAGGCCCCCCATCGCGAGCACCAGAATCACGATCAGGTCGAAGGCCGACATGGCTTCGAAGGTGAATCGAATGGACGAGATGACGCCAAAGATGAGTGCGACGATCGAACCGACCGTGAGCATCCAACCGATTGGATTGCGGCGGTTGTAGAACACGATGGCAATGCCAAACATGAACGGAATCATGACTATGCCGCTGGTGACGCCGTAGGTGCCGCCCATGGCGGAGAAACCGTACAGTCGCTGGCCCGTACCGAAGGCTGACGTCACCCGGATGCTGTCCAGCAGCATGTAGAAACTGCCGCACATCATGATGAAGCCGAGAAGAAATTGCCCGGAACCACCACTGGTTCCACTTGCTCCACGCATGTCGCCCGCTCCGCTTACCCTATAATCACGGTAGTGTTTTTCCCCATAAGGTGATGAGAAGCAAATCGTGAGTGCCCTCGACGTCCATATTCGTCTTTCGCGGGATGCCATCGCCCAGGAGGTGAGTGGTGAAACCGTGATTCTGGATCTCGCGAGTGAGTCGTACTTTGGTCTTGATGAAGTTGGCACCCGGGTCTGGCAGTTGCTCCGTGACCACACGAGCCTGCGCCTGGTGTTCGACGTCATGCGCGAGGAATTCGCGGTTGAAGACAGTGTGCTCGAAGGCGACCTCGCGGCGCTCGTGGAGTCTCTGGTCGACGCCGGCCTCGTTACCCGCGAGATCGATAATTGAGGTCGATGGCGGCATCAGACTGGGTCTGGTTCTTCCAGGCGACGCTCGCGTTACCGCTTGTCCGAATCATGCTGCGGCTCATGGGTCTCAGCCGCACCCAGGATGTCTGGCATCGACGCGGCAATGGCGGGAGGCGCAGGCGGCCGGATGTGGTTCTTGGCGAGCGATTGGGAAAGGCG
>CAVOBC010000165.1:0-9577 GCA_963693635.1 Gammaproteobacteria bacterium
GATCACAAGCGCGGTGTCAGCAAGTGACAGGCCGTCGATGACGTGCATGGAAAGCGGCGTCGCCGTCATAATGAAGGTCATCGTTCCCTGGCCAACAACACCGCCCAGGACCGCGATCAGAAAGACGCGGTTGCGGATGACCGACCTCAACCCCGTTCGCTCCGACGCCTCGGCCCTCAAGCCCGGTACCGCGAATCGCAGCCGCGACAAGAACACCACCTCGCCAATATACAACCCCGCCAGTGCGAAGAACGTGCCCGCATGTTCCGCACCATCAATCCAGTTCCGGGCACCCAAAGCTAGCGTAGGGCCAACAATCGCACCGGCCAACGAGCCAACCAGCACCATCGAAATCGCCAAGCTTGCCGCGGCTGGTGGCACGCTCTCTGCCGCACCGAACCGGTATTGTGCTGAGAACCCGAGCTTGGCACCCAGCGTCGTCGCAGCGACGCACAAGAGTTCAAAGCTTCCTAACCAGATTCCCGCCGCAGCCAGCATAGCCGAACACACGCCGAAGCCGGCACCGACCATGAAACCCGCCCGCCTGCCCACACGCGACATGAGGTAGCTCGCGGGGATCGTCGCGCCTGCTGTCCCGACAATCATCAGAGACATCGGCAATGTTGCCAGCGCCTGATTCTCGGCGAGCACTGCGCCCAGAATCCCCCCGAGCGTCACCATGGTGACCGTGCCACTGATGTTGATGACCTGGCAGGCAACCAGCAACAGAACATTGCGCGTCAGAACTGACCGATAAATGCCGCCGCCATCCAGCTTGGACATCAACCTCGCCGACCACCGGGAGCCGCCGCCACGCCGGTCCACGGACGCCGCGGCGGTTCAGAGGCAGGCGATCGTTTTTCGTTGCACTCAGTCAGACTGGCGGCGACGATCACGCTGTAAAAGGCGAATAGTTCGCGATGCTCGTCTCGTCTACGAGGGGCCGGCGTCGTTCCAGCAGCACCCGTCCTTCCGGCGTTCCGTACATCGAGCGGAACTCGTCCTCGGCGCCTTGCTCCGAGTCATGCAACGTCAGCCACACAGCAGTATCTTCACCATCGGTGCCCTCGCCCATGAACGGACCCCCGTGACGGACAATCCCATGGCTGTCCCACAACGCCACGATTTCGCGGCCCCAGGCCCAGTAATCAGCGGTTCGCTCGGGCGCAATGGTGACAAAGACTGCACGCAGGATCATGGCGTTGCCTCTGGATATCGAAATTAGATATCGAAATTGATTTCACAGTGATCATTGAAGATCACGGGCTCCCCCGGAGATCAGTAGCCGCGACTCACGCGCCTGCTCTCGGGGCCAACAGGTCATTGGTGGCCCTGAAAGTATCAATCCCACCAGAACAGAAAAGACGTCTCGATGCAAAGACACCGGCCGGGGCTCGGCACCGCCGGGGACCCGTTATCGTGCCGCGATACCCTTGGCCCCACATCTCCCTACGTTTGCCGTTTGGTTTGCTTGTCGAGTTTCTCCGCACTACGATCAACGCCGACGTCGCCAAACAGGGTGCCAATTGAAGCAAGGCTGGGTACTACGTTCCTGAGTCGACGTCTTACTTTCACGCTTGTGGAATAGGGGGAGCCCAGTGGGGATCTCTGTGACGAAAATGGTCATCGGCCTGGCGCTGACCTAAGTAATGACTTTCCTGGGCGGCTTCTTGCAGGCGACACCGTTTAATTTCCTGAATTACATCTTCTTTGTAGCGCTATGCATCGGTGGGGTCGAATTGATCAACATGACCCTGAAATCAGAAGCGACGGGCATGGCCATGGTGGTTCTATGTCTGACGGGGATCTCCGCAATACTGCTGTTTGGGTTATTCGTTTGCTATGACTGGTTCAGGCTCGCGGGCAATGGTGATGTTGAGGCTTCGATCGAGCTACTCCTCTATCTGGTGACTCTGTTCTTTTGGATTCTGGTCATAGCAAGCCTGGTTCTTGCAAGGAAACTGGACGGTCACGAATAGCTGAGCTATTTCCTGTCCCAAAATTGTCATCCTGATAATTCATGGGAGTCGGTTTGCACGCAAACCTCGCATGATCTAGAAGAAAAGAGGCTTGCAGAAAATGGCGGTGCATCCCTGCACCGCACGCCGAGGGTCCGCTCGCGTCGAAGCGCTCGTGCCTCGCCGTCGTGCGCCACCATCCTTACCCGCCGCCCGCACCCTCCCCGGGACCTCGGAGCACGTTCACTCAGAACCTTTCTTGCTCATGACCGGTCGTAACGTGGGCGCAGACATTTTTCGACAGGTAGCGGCCAATGACAAGGCCGCGTAGAGTGTCCGATTCTGAGAATTCGAGGGTGAATCGATGTCTGAAATGGCCTTTCAATCCGCGCTTCAGCTAGGCGCCGCAATCCGCAATCGATCCATCACCGCTGAGGAAATGCTCGACTATTTCCTAGCGCGGGTAGAACGATTCAACCCCGATCTCAACGCGGTCATCGTGCACGACTACGACCGTGCACGGGCGCTTGCCAAGGCCGCCGACAAGGCCATGCAGCGCGACGAAATCTGGGGCCCTCTGCACGGCGTACCCGTGACCCTTAAAGAGTCTTACGACGTCGCCGGCCTGATCACTACCCGCGGCAATCCACTGCTCAAGGATAATCTCGCATCCGAAGACGCACTGTCGGTCAAACGCCTCAAACAACTCGGCGTCAATGTCTTCGGCAAAACCAACGTACCGTACAACCTGGCCGATATGCAGAGTTATAACGAGATCTACGGCACGACCAACAACCCGTGGGATCTAAGCCGCGGTCCCGGCGGGTCGTCCGGCGGGTCAGCAGCGACGCTTGCATCCGGCATGACCGGCCTTGATTGTGGATCAGACATCGGTGGTTCGATCCGCAATCCGGCACACTTCTGCGGCGTATTCGGACATAAGCCCACCTGGGGCCTGCTGCCTCCGCGGGGCCACGCTGCCCCTGGCGTCGTCGCGCAGTCCGACCTGACCGTCATCGGCCCACTCGCGCGGAGCGCAGCAGACCTTGAGGTCGCGACGATGGCGATGGCCGGGCCCGACGAGATTCAGGCGGCCGGACTCAAATTGGCACTGCAACCCTGCCCCCATCCCACGCTCGCCGGATTCAAAGTGGCCGTCTGGCGCAACGACGACCACGCTCCCGTGAATGAAGAGACACGTAAACGCATCGACGCGGTCGCACAAACAATCAGGGATGCAGGCGGAACTGTCGACTATGACGCACGCCCCGACATCGATATCGCAGAGGCGCACGAAAACTACAGTACTTTGCTGACGGCTGTGATGGCGTCACGAAACCCGGAGGCAGAGTACCAACGACTCCAGGAAAAACTGGCGCACGCAGACACGCCTCGCCCCGTCCGCGAGCAATTGCAACGACAACTCGCGACGTACCGCGACTACGCAATGGCCAACGAGGCGCGGACCCGGTCCCGATGGGCCTGGCACGAGTTCTTCAAGGAATGGGACGTCGTCATCATGCCGGTCATGCCGACCGCAGCGTTCGAGCACGATCACAAGCCGTTCCATGAACGCACACTGCAGGTCGATAACGAAACCCGCGGCTACGGCGAGGGTGTGTTCTGGGCCGGCCACGCAATCAACAACTATCTGCCGAGTACGGTCGTGCCGACTGGCGCCGTTAGTGAGGGCTTGCCGATTGGCATCCAGATAATGGGACCCGAGTATGGTGACCTTAAAACCATTGGCATGGCGAAACTGTTAGAAGCTGACGGCTTCAACTTTGTTCCGCCACCCGGCTACGGCGGGTGATGCAGTTGACGGCCGGCAACTAACCCGACCAGACAAAGATGCCCGGCTAAATCCAGTCACTGAATCGAATGGCGAATCAAACAGAGAATCCCAGATGAGCAAGTACAGGTTGGTCGTGAACGGCGAAGGTCTAGACGTTGATGTCAGAGCAGACATGCCACTGCTGTGGGTACTGCGCGACACGCTCAAACTAACCGGCACCAAGTTCGGCTGCGGCATTGCCCAGTGTGGCTCGTGTACCGTTCACGTTGGTGGCAAAGCAGTCCGGTCCTGTGTCACCCCTGTGTCCACAGTGTCTGGACCGGTAACCACCATTGAAGGATTGGCCGATGGCGGCAACCTGCATCCGCTGCAGACCGCCTGGATTGACCATGACGTGCCACAGTGCGGGTACTGTCAGGCGGGCCAGATCATGAGCGCCGCTGCTCTTCTGTCAACAAACAGCCAACCAACGGACGCCGATATCGACGAAGCGATGGCCGGGAATTACTGTCGATGTGGCACATACGTACGCATCCGGGCCGCCATTCACACGGCCGCCTCTTTCTACAACGCCGCCGACCTGTCTACGCGAGGAGCCCGCTAATGACTGCCAACACAATTGATCGCCGCAGTTTCCTCAAAGTCTCTGCGCTTGCCGGCGGCGGCCTCATGCTTGAGTTGGCGCTGCCGTCAACAGCGCTCGGGCAGGAACTCGGCACGCTCGTTGGCTCGAAAGAGCTGAATGTCTTCGTTCAGATCGCATCGGACGGACAGATCACCATCTATTCTGCCAATCCGGAGATGGGGCAAGGCATCAAAACCACTCTGCCTATGATCATCGCCGAGGAGATGGGCGCGAGTTGGGAGGACGTGGTGGTCCTGCAAGCGCCAATTGACCCGAGCAAGTTCGGCATGCAGGGCGCTGGCGGCTCAACGTCGATACCGCGGAACTTTGATGTCATGCGGCGGATGGGGGCGTCTGCCCGGGAGATGCTGATTGGTGCCGCATCCGAATCGATGGAGGTCAAGAGGCAGGAACTCGAAGCACGAGAGAGCAAGGTCATCCACACCTCCGGCCAGAGCCTGACGTTCGGCGAACTCGCCGCGCTCGCGGTTCGACAACCGGTACCAGACCCCGAAACCCTGTCATACAAGGACCCGCGTGCCTACACGATCATTGGCACCTCGGTTGGCGGTGTCGACAATCTGATCATCGCCACCGGGCAATCCAAATTCGGCATCGATGCCGATGTCCCCGGTATGAAGTACGCGTCTTATACGCGCGGCCCCCGGATTGGCGGGCGCGCCACTAGCTTCAACGAAGCGGAAATCAAGCAACTGCCCGGCGTTACCGACGCCTTCATCCTGGAACCGGACGACAGTTCGGGAAAGGCATCGATGACGTTCTTAAGTGGCCTCGCGGTTCTGCGCGGGGGCATCGCAATCGTTGGCGACGACACCTTCTCGGTGTTCGACGCCAAGAGCAAGCTCAAGGTTGAGTGGGACGAGACGGCGGCGTCCGATGACGACTGGGCCGGCATGGTCAAGCGCGCAAAGCAGATCGCCCGTGACGGCGGGGGCGACGTTCGCCTTGAAGGCAAATCAGTCGAAAAGGTGTTGGCTGACGACAGCAGCCGCGTGCAGGAAGCCTTCTACCAGTTTCCCTATGTGGCGCACGTCTGCATGGAACCGATGAATTGCACCGTCGACTTCCGGCGCGGCAGTGCCGGAAAACCCGATTCGATGGAGGTCTGGATTCCGAGTCAGTTTCCCGGACAGGTAAAGGAAATAGCGGACAACATGCTCGGCGTCAAGCCGGACAACATCCGCGTCAACCTGACGCGCATGGGCGGCGGCTTCGGCCGGCGCGCCGTTCACGACTTCGCCGCCGAAGCGATGGCGATTTCACATCGCGCCGGCGTTCCGGTGAAACTCACGTGGACGCGAACTGACGACATCCACAACGACTTCTTCAGGGTCGGCGGCTTTGAGAATATGAAAGCGGCAATCGACACTGATGGCAAGCTTGCGGCCTGGGACCAGCACTACATCGGCTTCGAGCACAACGGTAAGCCCGTCATCGGATCCGGTCTGCGCGGGACCGAGTCTTCTCTTCCGGCGCTGAAGAATGCACGCGTCAGACAATCGATGATGGCAGTTAACACCCCTTGCGGAGCCTGGCGCGCGCCAGGTGCCAACACCAACGCGTTTGTCGAACAGAGTTTTCTTCACGAACTCGCGGTGCTGGCCGGCCGGGATCATGTGGATTTCCTGCTCGAGCAGATGGGCTCGCGCCGCTGGATCAGCGAAGGGAATATCAATTCCCTCAACACGGGTCGCGCGATCGACGTTATCAAGCGCGCGGCAGCTGAGGCAGGTTGGGGCAAAACGATGCCCCCGGGCACGGGCCTCGGCATCGCCTTCTATTTCTGCCACGCCGCACATGTCGCGGAAGTCGCAGAAGTTTCGGTCGATGCCAATCGCAACTATCGCGTGAAGCGGGTCACCGTCGCGGTCGACGTGGGACCAATCATCAACATGAGTGGTGCAACCAGCCAGGTCCAGGGATCGGTCATCGATGGTCTCAGCACGATGGCACTGCAGCAGATCACGATGGACAACGGCGTGATCCAGCAGGACAACTTCCATCAGTACCCGGTCATGCGCATTGCTTCGACACCCGAGATTGATGTGCACTTCATTCAGAGTGACAATCGCCCAACGGGACTGGGAGAGCCAGCGTTGCCGCCCCTGGCGCCAGCGGTGACCAACGCGATCTTCGCCGCAACCGGCGATCGAATTCGATCAATGCCGTTAAGTGAGGCGGGCTTTACGCTCGTGTGAATGCTGTGCAGACGACAATCCCGCATCGGGGGCAGCACGGGGCGGTCGGCGCATGCTCAGTTCTTATGTTGAAAAGCGAGGACCCGATCTGGATCCCGGTGTTTGTCGATGCCGGCAAACAACTCAGGATAGACGCCCGTATTCTCCTCGCACCAGGACCTGCCACCAGGCGTATCAGGATCGGCTGAGAAAGATGCCCGCCTGAATCTGCCGGTCAGCATCGGACGAGAGCCGATGCGCTTGCCACGCCTTGAGCACGTCGTTGAACGGCATGCTTATGACGAACGTGAATCTGGGCGTATGGCGATGCAGGTATGCGGTAGAGCATGTGAGTCATTCGCGTCACTCCAGCCGTGCGGTCGGGGTCTCCTTTTTAGCGAATAACCTGGCGTATTCGTGCCCCGGGCGCATCTGCGAACCGGTCTCACCCGGCAACCTCCATTCCCGCGGACAGGCGAAACGCAGGCCTTGCACTGCTCCCGGTTGTTTATCGTTCAGCCCCAGTCCCCCTGCCGTCGACGGACCGCGCCCTGCGACGTCGAGGTCGGTGAGGTCGGCAAGGAAGTCGCATCGGAACTCAAGACAGAGACCCGAGAGCTGATATACAACTATCTCGACCTCTGCAACGAGCAAACATTCCTGCGCAAGAAGAACCGGATCACCGTGGAGACGTGGCGGGACTGGAGCGCGGGGATGGAAGCCCATTTGAAGAAGCCCGCATTCCAATCAATTTGGGGCGAAGTAAAACAGGAGTCACCCGGTAGCTTCTCGTTCCTTGAGCAGCTGGAGAAGGAGCGGTTCTCGGTGGATCCACGATGGTGGAAGTGATGGCTGTATTGAAAGCCCGTCCAGGCTCGCCCTAAGGGCACGAAGGCCGGAATCCGACGGAGCAGAATTCGGACTTACGCCTTTTACGGCGACCTTGTGCCGCCGACCTCACGTCTTAGTAGCTAACGAGTTCGGTCGACCGGACCTCCCTACGGGCAGAAAAGATGATGTCAGTGTCTCCGGATTTCGCGGTGCGCGGGATTTCGGGACACACGCGTCTCGCCCGATCATCGAGTGCCGACTGCCGCGGTCAGCGTCCCAGAACGAGTTTGCCGTCGCGCAGCAGCGGTATTGGTGGGTCCCAGTCGCCGACCGGCTGTACGTGCGTGACCAATCCGGCACCGTCCGGTACGGCGTCAGGCAACCAGGCATGGACAGCGAAGGCGGGAGGTTCGTGAACCACGTTGAGGACTCGCGCCGAGCCCATGTCCATGCCGAATGGATAGCAGGTCGTTGGACCGGCAAAGGCGATGGTTCCGCCGAATGCGGCGGTGATGGGGCGGTGGACATGCCCCGCCAACACGCGCACAACCTGATCGTGCTGCTTGATCACGGCGGCGAGGTCAGCGCCACCGCGTTTCAGCCCCTTTGCAGACGTGCCTGTCATGCCCGAGTAGAACGGCGGGTGGTGCAGGGCGACGATGGTCGGGCGCTCCGGCGCCGCTGCGAGTTGCGCATCGAGCCATGCGCATCGTTCCGGGCACATCTCGCCCGGGGCCTCGCCAACGATTACGGAATCACAACAGACAATTCTCACGGGATAGTCGTCGAGGACGTACTGCAGGAAGTCGCTGGTCGTCGGCAGCATATCCGTGCTACCGAAGACAGTCCGAAGAGCGTCCCGATCGTCGTGGTTGCCAGGCAGGATAGCCCAGGGAGCTCCCAACGCCTGCATGATGTCGCGAAACGCCTCGTAGCGCGGCACGCTGCCATGCGAAGCGATATCACCGGTGTGCAGGACCAGATCGGGTTGGGGAGACAACGCGTTGATGGCGGTGATCGTCCGCGAGAGCGCAGCGGTCGTGTCGAAGTGTCCGTAGACCGCTCGCCCAGGTTCGTCGATGTGTGTGTCGGAAATCTGGACCAAATGCATGCTGTGCTCCATGCCCCGCTAATTGGGATTCGACACGAAAGCCCGCGCCGCTTGGGACTACGGCCAGTGAACCACAGATAGAACCGGAATGTGCGTCGATGCAAACGCGTCCCAGGACGCTGTCGGTAGATTGGATCACTCTGGGTCCAGCCTTCGCGTTGACTCTGGCGATGGCCGCGTACGCCAGGCATCAAGCACCTCGTCGAGCCGAGCCACACATGAAGGCAACAACACTTCTGGCGCTTCCACAACAGGATCTGATCCGGGTGAGGACCGAATTGGTCGCTCAGTTCTGAGGGGGCTGATCGCCATTGGGGGCGGCGAGTGCCACCTTCGCTTGAAAGCCGGGTGCCTGGCTCCAGCGAGTTCGCTTGGTCATTCATGTCCTCAGGATGTATCGACGTACATCGGGATATATCCTCAAGCCACCTGTACAATTCCTGGGGTCCACCCCCCCACTGGCCATCGTGCTCATGTTTGGACAGATCGTCTCGCGAGATCGGCCGTGACTTCGGGCTTTACCTGCTCGACCGATATATGGCGCAGGAATACGCCGGGTCAGAGCCAACTTCCTGTACAACTTCACGAACTACCGCAAGAAAAACCAGGCACAGAATGCCGCTTTGCCTGCGCCCGATGTCGCGTTAATGGATGCCGGGATACGTCTCAGCAACGTTGCTGTCGTCCCGGGCGCGGGGCGTCCCTGTTCAATTCTGATTCCCGGCGCTGCGCACGGCACCAATCCGGCATCAGCGGTAATGTGTGGTTTCACAGTTCGCGAGGTGGCGCTTGCGGATGATGGCGACGCCGATGTCGACGCGCTGCGCGCAGCGGTCGGGCCACAAACGGCGGCGCTCATGATGACCAATCCGTCGACCTACGGTCTGTTCGATCGGCGCATCTCGGAAATTGCCGCCATCGTCCATGACGCCGGGGGTTTGCTCTATTACGACGGCGCCAACCTGAACGCCATCCTGGGTAAGGTACATCCGGGCGATATGGGCTTCGACGTTCTTCACCTGAATCTACACAAGACTATGCACGACTGCTCGGCGATGC
>CAVOBC010000166.1:0-9556 GCA_963693635.1 Gammaproteobacteria bacterium
TCTATTAGTCGCAGACGCTTTTTTGGTCGCAGACGCTTTTTTGGTCGCAGACGCTTTTTTGGTCGCAGACGCTTTTTTGGTCGCAGACGCTTTTTTGGTCGCAGGCGCTTCTTGGTCGCAGACGCTTCTTGGTCGCAGACGCTTCTTGGTCGCAGACGCTTCTTGGTCGCAGACGCTTTTCGGTCACCTGGCCGGATCCCGCGCGAATGCCCAGGGCCGCATCGCCTCGAATGCGGCCGACGCTTGCAGCACACCCAGGTCGTCAAAGCGCTTGCCAACGATCTGCAAGCCAACCGGCAGTCCCCCGGCAGTCATGCCGCATGGCACCGACGCTGCCGGACTCCCGCTCATATTGAACGGATAAGAGAATTCCGCCCAGCGGAGCCAGTCCCACGCATGCGCCGGCCAATGGTCCGGCTGCAATTGATCAGCGGGGAACGCAGCGACAGAAACCGCGGGTGTCAGCAACAGATCCCAGTTTTCCATGAAGCTGTGAATCTGGTTGACGTATCGATACTTTCGCTCGCGCATGCGCAGGTAATCGACAACCGTCGTGCCTTCGCCTTCACGGATGCACGCCACCAGCCCCGGGTCCATCACGGCCTCGTGCTCCTCGACGTAACACCCCATAACCTGCTCGTGGGCGCACCAGAAGAAGCGACCGAGTTCAGGTCCCAACGTGCCGAAATCGGGCGTCACTTCCTCGACTTGACAGCCCATATCTTCAAACGCACGCACCGCATCGGCAACGAGTCTCGCCACCTCGGGGTCCACGCGAGCGTGGCCAAGATCCGGGCTGAAGGCAATGCGCCGGCCTTGAAGCGTCGATTCGAGCCGCCCCGGGTAATCCGCCGGGTCCGCTTCGAGTGATGTGTGGTCCAAATGATGCGGACCCGCCATGACTTTCAACATGGCTGCCGAGTCACCCACCGTGCGGGTGATGGGCCCGACATGCGATCCCTGATCGTTGTTCGGCACCGGCCAGTTAGGAATGCGACCGTAGGTTGGCTTCAGGCCGAATACCCCGCAAAAGTGCGCCGGCATTCGTACCGACCCCGCGCCATCTGAGCCCTGGTGAAGCGGACCATAGCCAGCGGCAGCGCCAACACCGGCACCGGATGACGATGCCCCGGCGTTGTAACCCGCTCGCCACGGATTTGATGTGATGCCCGTTAGCGGGCTTTCGCTGACGCCCTTCCAGCCAAACTCGGGCGTTGTCGTCTTGCCGAGAATGACGGCTCCCGCGTCTTTTAGTCGAGCAACAAAGGGGCTGTCCGCTTCGGCAATGCGATCAGCAAAAATTCGCGAACCCGATTGGACCGGATATCCGGCGACCATATGCAGATCCTTGATCGTCACCGGTATGCCTGACAGCGGCACGTCGTCCCCACCCCGGTCCGTGGCTGGCCGCGCGTCCGCCTGTCGCGCCTGCGCCATCGCAAGGTCGGCCGTCACGGTCGACATACCATTCAACGTTGGCTCCAGCGACTCCATTCGCCGCAGCACTACCTCCGCCAACTCGACCGCCGAGATCTCCCGGCTGTCCAGCAGGGCTCGCAGGGTCGCGACTGTCGCAAAACACAGATCCTCGTCAGACATCGGATGCTCCGGTTATCGTCACCTTTTTGATGAACGGTCGCATGGATGGTCACATGACTCGTCGCACGGCTGGTCAAACAAATAGTCGCATAGATATGTGAACGCCCCCACGGGTACACTCAACCAACATCACCTGAACAACTCTTGCCTATGCTCCTGACAGGAAAGTGGATCAACCAGAACGGCTCCGTTTTGCACATCGACGTGGTCAACAACGATCAACAGGTGGTCGGCAGATTCGAATCGAAAAAGGGACGAAGTGCCGTCGGCACAGAGTACCCGATGGTCGGTGTTAGAAACGGCGAACTCCTGAGTCTTCTGGTCGACTTCCGCACCGCCGACGTCAATCTTGCCTCGATCACCGCGTTTAGCGGACGTCTCGAAGCAACCGCCGACGGCAAGGTCCTGCACACCCAGTGGATCCTTGCGCGGCAATTCGAAGACAGCGACCAAACCAACCCGACGCAGCCCTGGAACACGTTTCTGACGAACGCAGACGTCTTCCATTTCGTCAGCTAGCTCGTACGGTGCAGGGATGCACCACCATTTTCCACAGGCCTCTTTTCTGCGAGCCTCTTGTCCACGAGAAAATGCGAGATTTACTTGCAAACCGACTCCCAAAAATTGTCAAAATTGATATTTTTGGGACAAGAACCCGCTCGACTACATGTACCCTGTTCAGCGAGTCATACATCACCATAATCGCTTTCATCAGCGTTTCCTGGCAGTAGCAGCTAGCGCCCCCGGCAGTAGCAACGCGACCCCGCGACGGGTGATCACAGAGCAACTCCGGACCAGACTCCGGCGGCGCAAACCGGTCAAATAGTACCCGACTTGCCAGCTTGTCTTTGCGCCCCGGAGAGGGGCAAACTGAGCCAGCGCTCCTCATGAATAGCCTCATGAAGAGGTCTTACGGAAAGCCCATGACATACGTCGGTCGATCGAGCGCGTCGCTCTGCCTGTTGTTCGCCTTTATGTTGGCTCCTGGCGGCGCAGGTGCAGTGGTCGAGAACAAGGTGCGCGCGGCGCAGGTCGTGCTGTACGGCACCTACGAGACACTGCAGCGCAAGGACCATCAGGACGCGCTGGCGGGTTCCGTCAGCATCGACACGGTCGGCGGGGTCTATTTCACCACCGTGACCGATCAGATTCTCGCCAGTCCAGGCGTTGGCTTCGGGCTGCAATTCGTCATCCACGCATCATCCGCCGATGCACCCGTCGTGGTCGAGACCGTGATTCGGTTTCCAGAGGGCGGTCTGAGGTTGCCGGATGGCTCCGTCCGCGCGCTGCACGTCGTGCCGGTCACGGTAGTTCCCGGACGCGCTACCTTGCACGGATTTCGCTTCGATCACGGTTGGGAGATCACGCCCGGAGAATGGCAGTTTGAAATCCACCACAACAACCGAACGCTCGTTAGCCGCAGCTTCGATGTGGTCCGGGACGCGCCGATTGACGAAAACGGCTTCCTTGCCAAGAAAGTCAAGAAAGCCGAGCAGGCCGAGCGGAGATGACGCGAACATGCTGAGCCAAAAGCAAGTCGACACATACCACGAGCAGGGCTATGTCATCCCTGACTTTCAGCTCGACCAGGCGATTGTTGATGACATCCGGCAACAACATGAACAGCTACTCGCCCGCCATCCACAGTTCGCCGACTATTGCCCGGCACTGCTCGCCTACGACACCGGCTTTTTGAACTACATTCGCACCGAGCCAATACTCGACATGGTCGGACAACTCATCGGTGACGACTTCGCCCTCTGGAATGCGAGCTTCTTCGCCAAACCCGCCCGCAAGGGCCGACGCGTTCCATGGCATCAGGACGGCGAGTACTGGCCCATTCGCCCGCTCGCCACCTGCAGCGTCTGGCTCGCGCTCGACGACGCGACCATCGACAACGGCTGCCTGGAACTGATCCCGGGCAGCCATCGACGCACTGAATTACTCCCGCACCACATGAACCCGAGCAAGGATCTCGCGCTGCCACTGGAACTCGACCCAACCGGGTATGACGAGACAGCAGCGGTGCCGATCTGCCTCAAGGCCGGCCAACTGTCGCTTCACGACATTTTTATGGTTCACGGGTCAGAACCCAATCTGTCCGATCACCCGCGTCGCGCCATGACCATGCGTTTTATGCCAACGACGTCGCTGTACGACCGTGCGCAAGCAGCCAGAAACCCGCGCGACGGCCGCCTCAGCATGTCCGAACGAACATTGTTCCTGATGCGCGGCGTCGACCGCAACGGCAACAACGACTTTCGCGTCAGGTACTGACGCGGGTTTTGCCGCAACCTCGTCTCGGCCTCAGAAACGACTGCACGCTTCCTATTCAGCGGTGTCAAACAGCCCCGGCCAAACACGTCCGGGCCGACAAACTCGACCAGAAGCGCCCGACAAGAAACTTTTGACAACAACAGCCTCGCTGTCAGGTCACCCGCTTGAATACCGCCATCAGGCGCAACTCGATGCTGCGGCGCGGTAGCGCGTCGTCCCGGGTATCGGGATCGTCAAACGACGTGTGCGGAACCGCCTCTGTTCTGGCCGGCCGTGTGTCCGCCTGCGTCAACACAAGGGCTTCGGTGGTCTTCATACCGCCAAAGTAACACCACTTGTGTGCCGAATTGTATACCGGCGCAGCCGTCAGGTTGGGCGTTTTGAAGCCGGCATAGTAGTACGGAATGATATCGCCCTCGGCGATGGATTCGGCGTCGATGACCGCAAGCGGATTGCGTTCCACCGCGTGATCAAAGGGCTGCCATGTGTTGTACCACGCGTACTGCCATTCGGACGACGGCGCACCACCCATTTTGACGACCAGGTCGGTCGACATATCCTGCACGGTGTCACGGTGATAGTCCGTGTGAACGAAGCGTGCGTAGGCATCGTTGAATCCTTCCGGCTTCTCGGTGCGCACCTGGTAGTTGGAAAAGAGGACCTCGTCAGCCCCGACCAGCTTCGCCAGACTGGCTGCCATCTGCGGCACGTAAACGGATTTGACGACCGCTTCATCCGCTGGATCAATACCAACCTCATCAACGTCGATCAGGGTAAAACCCGCGCCGTCGATGTCCATCGATGCGCGCTCGCGCCGAACATCATTGACTACAACGTTTTTAAAAGACGTGACCGCGCGCCGGGTCTCGCGCGAACTGATCGTTGGAATCTCATCGCTGCCTCTCCATTCTTCATTGAAGTAGCGAACCTGGGTCTTAATGCTCATCCAGAGCCTCCTCATGGGCCGAATCAATCCACGTCGGCTGACTGACCACCGTTAAAATATGATCGGGGCGGCTCGCCGCGTCCGCCATCTCTGCACACGCCATGTTGTCACCCAAAATCGATGAAAACCAGCAGATTCTGGTTTGGCGGATCCTGCCTCGTTTTGTGCTCGCGTTGCTAAACATCAACTCCGTATGCCCCTACAATCTCGCACGCATAGCCCTCAATTCTCGTCTACCGTACCCTTTCCATTGTCCAGTGATCTCGGCTATAACCAACGCAATCCCTGATCCTCGACGGATCCAAAATCAGTCCGAGACCAAACCAACGCCAGAGGTCCCTATGAGCGCAACCCTTACCGCCAGAATGAAAGCCGTCGAAGTGAGGCCAGCGAGCCCGGAAGAAATGCTGCAACTGGGCGCTCTAGGGGCCTACGTTTACGCCGGGTCGTTTGGCGACGAAGACGACAACGTCATTTCACAATCGAATCTGCCGGAGTGGACCACCTGCGCTTTTCTGGACGGCAAATTGATTTCATCGCTGACTGCCATCCCGTTCACCATGCGCGCCAACGGCGCCGCAGTGAAACTGGCAGGCGTATCGACCGTGGGCACCCTGCCAGAGTATCGTCGTCAGGGACTCAGTCGCCGTATCATCACGGAGAGCATGGCGGGCATGCGCGCAGACGGCCAGGCCGTTGCGGCGCTCTGGGCTTCCCAGGCAGGCATCTACCAGCGTTATCAATATGCAGCCGCGTCGGTTCAGCGCAACTACGCGATCGATGTAGCCGACATCGTCTTCCATGACGGCGACTACGGCAGCGCCGATGTCGCGCGGATCAACCTTGGCGAGGCATTCGACCGCGTCAAGCAGGTCTACATCCGCTTCATCGCGGATCGCATGTGCTACCTGCATCGGTCAAAAGCACTCTGGCAAATGAATGCGCTCGAAGAAACGCCCGCAGATGGTCCCATCCACATCGCGATGGCGACGACGGCCGCTGGCGACGAGGGGTACATCATCTATACGGTGAGGTCTGGCCGCAACGACCATCGCGCGCGCTCACAGGAAATGAAGGTACGCGAATTGGTTGCCACGACACCGGATGCCTACCGCAGCCTGTGGCGCTTCATCGCCGGACACGACCTCGTCGGACGTGTGGTCTTCAACCATCAGCCCATGGACGACCCGGCGTTTGAACTCATACAAGAACCCCGCATGCTGCACGCCGAGGATGCAGAAGGCATCTGGTTGCGCATCGTCGACGTGGAACAAGCCCTCGCCGAGCGGGGTTACAGCGACGCCGGCAAGTTGCGCATCACGGTCTCGACGGACCGGCTGGCCGACTGGAATGCAGGCACTTTCGAACTTGAAGCCGACCCAAACGGTGCAGTCGTGCGGCGCGTTGACGGGCCGGGCGACATTACGCTGACACCCAAGTCGCTGGCATCTCTCTACAGCGGCTTTCGCAGCGCGCGGGAACTTCACTCATGGGGCTTGCTCGAGGGTGACGCCGCCGCCGCCGATCGGGTCTTCGCGACGCATCACGGTCCACACAGCCCCGATCATTTCTAACTCGCTACGGACAGTGCGGCATTTGACCCGTGCCGATTGCCAGAGGCACTCGCAGCCACGTATTCTCCCGCCTTTCTTCCCTTAAGGACTAAGTAAGATGACAAGCGTAGCCGACCTCTTTGACCTCACAGGCAAAGTTGCACTCACCACAGGCTCATCAATAGGAATGGGCCGGGCGCTCGCCGAGGGCCTGGCCATTGCCGGTGCAAAAGTGGTCATCTCCTCGCGCAAACTGAACGTTTGCGAGGAAACAGCGGCCGAGATAAATGAACTGTGTGGCGATGAACGGGCCATCGCGCTTGCGTGCAACATCGGCTACAAGGATCAGCTTGAGGCCCTCGTCGCACAGGCCCGTGAAAAGCTCGGCTCCATCGACATCCTCATCAACAATGCAGGCGTCAATCCGTTCCACGGGCCGTCGTCCGAGATTCCCGATGAAGCCTTCGACAAGACGATGAATAGCAACGTGCGGTCCAACCACTGGTTGTGTCACATGGTGCTTCCTGACATGGTCGCAAAGAAGGATGGGGCAATCATAATCACATCATCGAACGGCGCCTTTCAGCCATCAACGATGCTGGGCGCTTACGCAATCTCCAAGGCCGCTGATCTCGCCCTCGTCCGCAATCTTGCCGCGGAGTACGGCCCGCACAACATCCGAGTTAACGCACTCTGTCCCGGGTTGTTCAAGACCAAGTTCGCTCAGGTACTGTGGTCCGATAATGACGGCAATGAGTACCCGGCCGACAACGTTACGCTGCGCCGGTTCGGCGACCCGGCAGAACTACGCGGAGTTGGCGTCTTTCTGGCATCGCCTGCCGCGAGTTATATGACTGGCCAGGCCGTCGTCATTGACGGTGGACAGGTGATGGTTCGCTAGCGAGTTCCTGTCCCAGAACTCCGTTCTGGGGCGGGAACTGACGTGCGGTGCAGGGATGCACCGCCATTTTCTGAAAGAAAATGCGAGGTTTGCGTACAAACCAGCTCCCGGGACTTGCCCTGCTCTAGGCTTCGCCCACAGGGGCTGGATCGGCAGTGGGGGCCGGGTTAGCTTCCGCCGACGAAGAAGACCGCTTCAGATAGGCCTCGGCCTGGATGTTGTAGAGTTCCGAATACTGCCCCGCCTTTTCCATCAGCGCCTCGTGTGTCCCCACCTCAGCGACCCGGGATCCGTCCAGAACAATTATCTGTCAGCCATACGTACGGTGCTGAAGCGATGCGACACAAGCACTGTGATGCGTCCAAGACCCCGGCGAGCGCGTCATCGGCCATCGCACGGAACAGAATGACAATGGCAGCGGTTACGAGAAGCACACTCCAGATCTCAGATCGTTGACGCAACCCGGTCGCCTCCCAGCGCAACTCGAAAAGCTGGCGCCGGACACCCCTGTAGCGCTCAACAGTCCAGTCCGCGAGCCCCAACAACCGCAGTTCCTTAGCCGCGGAGGGATCAACGGCCAGGCGATAGGCGTAATCCGCATGCCACTGAACCTTTTGCACCTCATCGGTGTTGCGGTCCTTCCATATGCCGCTCTCTCGCAGCAGCCAGTGCGTCGCGAGCCAGGCACCGCCGAGCAATAGGGGCGCCCACCATGCGTACCAGGCGAGCAACGCGGCCGCCGCAAGGCCGCCAATCAGTTCTACGAGACCCGAGGCGATGAAGTCCATCGAGAGGGTCAGCGGAGGTCCGCTGATGGCGAGGTCGAAATCCCGCGCCATCGTCAGGTCGTTAATATGACCGGTGTTCCCAAGATGCTCGATGCCCGGCAGCGGCTACACACGCTTCGGTCAATTCATCGTACAGCCACGCGGCGACGCGGCTGCCGAGATTGGAACTGACCGCCTGATGAATGGGAGTCAGAACCTGAAGCAGGACAAAGATAACCCCGGCAACGATTAACGATGCCGCCAACGAATTTTGTTCCTGAACGGCACCGATCAGGTTACCCATCGCAACTGCAAAGCCCGCCGGCAACAGGCCGCGCGTGGCGAGCAGCGCCCACCAACCGATCGCGAGACCGTGATCGGCTCTCGGCAGAACGCTGAAGTATTTCCATTCCTGACGCTCTCGCAGGTCACTCAGCATCAAACCATCTCCTCCAAAACGCCAATGTCGCGTAGTCCATCAGGTTACTGAAAAAGCGCTCTCTTGCCGCCCTTCCCCTGAGATGAGCTCTCACGTCGCGGGCCTCAGGTTGCCGGCGATAAAACACGGTGCGCGAAAGCGACCGCGAAATCCGCGTATCGGTCTGCCTCGGTCCTGTCCCAGAGCTCCGTTCCAGGGCATGCGGTGCAGGGATGCACCGCCATTTTCCGCAGGAAAATGCGAGGTTTGCTTGCAAACCGACACCCAAGAATTGTCAGGAGGACAATTTTGGGACAAGAACTAGCCACGATCAGGCTTTCGGCAGCGTCAGTGAACGGCAAGCACGTCGTTGCTGATGTGACCCTGGCGGCCACAGAATTCCTCTCTCGTCATCGCCTCCATCACCGCCGGATCGTTGCAATTTATCCAGGTTCGTTCCCCGCCGCCCGTGCGGCACGCCACGTGGGCGACGCGCGGCCCATCCGCGCCATACATAACGGTGTAGGACTCAATCTCTACATCGCCATCAAACGTCGGAATGCAGTTCACCGATGGTAGGCGGCTGATCGCATCCTGCACGTTGGCGTACTGAAAATCCTGCGCCGGTGGCTCTGCCGAATAGATTGCGTGCGCGTGTTTGTACAGGTTACCGCCATTCGCGGTGATCAGACCGCGGCTGCCCGGGTCCTCGCGCAGCAGCGTAACCATCCGCGCGATGCTATGCATGACGTAGTTATTGAGCGGACCGCCACCAAACGTCAGTCCGCCCGTCACTGTGAGCGGACGGGATTCATCGAGGCCGAGTTCGGCCGCCGCCACCTGCACAGCGGCGGGAAAACAGCTGTAGAGATCGACATGTGCAAGATCGTCGGGGCGAATATCCACAAGTCCAAACAAGCGTTCACCAATCAACCGGATGCCCGGCGATGAGTAGAAATTCTCGCGTACAGACGCGCTGAAGTGGTCCTGACCTTCGACCCCCGCATGCGGATACACCCACAGGGACTCATCGATGCCCAACGCACGCGCCCTTGCGACCGAGCACATGATCAACGCGGCACCCATGTCCACTGC
>CAVOBC010000167.1:0-9510 GCA_963693635.1 Gammaproteobacteria bacterium
AATGCCAAGAGGGAAGTCTAAAGATGCAACTGCCAGCAGACTATGCGGACCGCGTTTATGCCGGGGTTCTCGGCAAGGTAATCGGGGTGTATCTCGGTCGGCCATTTGAAGGCTGGAACTACGAGATGATCCAGGATCGGCTGGGTGACATTGAATACTACGTGCACGACAAACTCGACGTTCCGCTCATTGTCACTGATGATGACATCTCCGGCACATTTACGTTTCTGCGGGCCCTTGAAGATCACGGCAACAACCCGGCGATCAGTGCCCGCGAGGTCGGCGAGAGCTGGCTCAACTACCTTATCCGCGAACGCACCATCCTGTGGTGGGGCGGTCTCGGCAATTCTACTGAACACACGGCCTACCTGCGGCTTGTGAACGGCATAGCGGCACCCGAGAGCGGATCAGCTGCGCTTAATGGCAAAGTGGTATCTGAACAGATCGGCGCGCAGATCTTCATCGATGGCTGGGCGATGGTCGCGCCGGGCGACCCTGACCAGGCGGTACGGTTTTCTGATGCTGCGGCGACCGTCAGCCACGACGGCGAAGCCGTCTATGGTGCGCGCGTGATGGTGGCGATGGAGGCGATGGCGTTTGTCGAAGGTGACATGAACAAACTCATCGACAAGGCGTTGACCTACATTCCCACCGACTCAGTGATCGCACGGATGATCGGGGATGTGCGCAGTTGGCACGCGAGTGAACCGGACTGGCGGGAAACCCGGGAGATGATCGCGGCGAACTACGGCTATGACAAGTATGGTGGCAATTGCCATATGGTCCCCAATCACGCGCTCATCATTCACTCGCTGCTCCACGGCGAGGGCGACTTCTCCGAGACCCTGAAGATCGTTAACACGTGTGGTTGGGACACCGACTGTAACTCCGGCAACGTGGGTTGCCTGATGGGTATCAAAGAAGGGCTAAACGGCATCGACGCTGGACTCAACAAGGGCCTTGACTGGCGCGGACCGGTTGCCGACAGACTGTACATTCCAACAGCCGATGGCGGCCGCGGCGTCAGCGACTGCGCGAACGAAGCGGTCCAGATCATCAACATGGGGCGCGCGTTAGCGGGCGGCGAGCCGTTGGCACCCAAGGGTGGTGCGCAATTTCACTTTGATTTCCCGGGCTCGTTGCAGGGCTTTCAGGTCACTGAGGGCGACGGCGAGGTCGCGAACGTGCCCGCGGGCGACAGCTACGTGCTGCGCGGTGCTGTCAGCGGCAGTGCACGAATCGGGTCGCCGGTGTTCACACCGTCGAAAGACGTTGCCAAGTACTTCGAGAAGAGAGGCTACGCGCTCATGGCGTCACCCCGGGTATTCCCTGGCCAGACGATGCGGGCGGTCCTGGCGAATGCCACTGAGATATCGAGCGTCAATCTCTATGTCGCGTATTACGGCGAGGACGACAAACCCGGCTTTGCCGACGCGCAAGTCGTTGCAGCCGACACGTCCGGTGGCACCTCGCTCACCTGGGTCGTGCCCGCGTTGCCGGGCCCCATTTTTGAAGTGGGGCTGCGCGTGGCTGCAGCGGGCCATGGTGTCCTCGACCTTGCGTCTCTGGGCTGGACAGGGACGCCAGAGGTAACGTTCGAGCGGCCGCCGCACAAAGGCACGATGTGGCGCCGCGCGTGGGTCAATGGCGTCGACATGCTCACGGGCAGGACAGAAACCTTCAGGCTCATCCAGAACCAGGGCATGGGGCTTGTGATGCAGGGCACGAGGGAATGGGTGGACTATCAGGTTGACGCCGATGTCACGCCGCATCTCGCCGCCCGCACGGGTATTGCCATCAGGGTTCAGGGTCTGCGACGATTCTATGGACTGCTGCTGTCGGCTGGAAAGGTGAGTTTGGTCAAGATCGTGCATGACGAAGAAGAGGTGCTCGCCGAGGCCGACCTTGAGTGGGCCCTGGGCGAGACGCTGCAGTTGTCGCTTAGCGCCAACGGCGACGCCTTAAGCGGCGCGGTCAATGGTGTGACACTGCTAGCCGCCGCTGACGAGAGCCTCGATGCCGGGGCAGCAGGGCTTGTCATCGATGAAGGCCGGGTTGCGATCAACCGGGTCACCATTGGCGCGGTTAAAGGATAGAACTCAAAGGTCAAAGCTGTGTTGCTGGGATTTTCTTGAGTTAACAACTTGCCAGACGTTAGGGTCAAGCGTCCTTTGGATCAAGCGTCCCTGGGGTTTCGCGTCCCCAGGGTTAAGTGCCCCTGGCGTTAAGTGTCGGGTGGAATCTCGCCACCAAGCGCGGCAAACAGCGCCGGCAACATTCGCTTGAACTCAAGCGCCATGTTGACGAACGCCGCATCCAATTGTGCCACCTCGGCATCGCCGTCGCCTTCGAAGTTGGCGTCATCGGTAACATTGAAGCGAATCTGCTTCAGTGACAGATCCTTGTCAACGGCAAAGGTGACATCACCGTGCCAGTCAAGTCCGAGACGCGAACAGATCTTGCCTGCCTCCACATGCGAACGGATCTCCTGCGTGGCGAGGTCCTGGCGACGGCAGGTTACCGAGCTGCCGTCCTCCGGGTCCACGAGATCGCACTGATCCCCCAGCCCAAAACCGTCGGGAATCTCACGGTGGGTGAGCCAGTGGGTGAAGGTGTCGGTCGGTTTGCCCTGCACCCGTGGAATCACGACTGACAGACTGCCAAGAGAGGTGCGCAGGCAATCGATGAACATTTCGGCTTCCGATGAGGTCGCCGTCGCGATGATGAGCAGTCCGTCGTCGATTGCGAGGTAACCAAGCACTTGCTTAGAGCGGGCGAGCGCCTGTGGCAACAGATGGGCAAGCGAGTCGTCCTTGAGTGACGCACGATCCTTCGCGGGCAGCTTGCGGCCCTCGGTGGCTTCGATCTTGGCGATCCGCTCTTCTACGTGCTCCATCAGGGCGCTGCGTGGGACGACCTTTTCCTCCCGGCGCGCGCACATCAGATAGTTGCCCGCCACGGTGTGGAACAACTGATCTTCGTAGCCAGCGAGTGGGGGAATCCAGCCAAAGCTTGACGGCCGGATGCCCGAACAGGGAACGAAAGCCTGGCTTTCGAGCATCTCCTGGAGTTTCTCCGGACCAATCGTGAACGGCTGGGTCAGACGGTAGATATAGGCGTTCTTGAACATGCGATAGTGTCACTGGATCGATCGGCAGGCGAGTCTATCAAGCCGGGCGAGTTGCCGGAACGAGATTTCTGCGATCGATCGTGTGATTCGTCGAAAAGAGGGAAGAGGGCCCACGTCGCCAGGGCTTTGCGGGCTGACTCCAGTCACGCCTGGGGTGTAATGTTCCGCTTTTGCAGTCGACGCGAGGGATTCCCGGAAGCCAGGGTGACACAGCCCTGCATGCACAGCCCTGCATGCACAGCCCTGCATGCACAGCCCTGCATGCACAGCCCTACATGCACAGCCCTGCATGCACAGCCCTACATGCACAGCCCTACATGAACAGTCCTTAATGAATAGCCCACATGTACGTCCAGGGAATGGTCGAGAACTTGGCAATGGAGTCAACGATGAGCGAATCCGAAACACTCGACCCGGTCCTGACTGCCCATGTGCGATTGCTGGGTGACACGCTCGGTGAGGTGATTTCTCTGGACCGCGGGACGGATTTCGTCGCGACGATCGAGACGATCCGCCGACTCGCGAAGGAAGCGCGGGAGCCGGGTGTCTCCTGGGCGGCGCTCCGCACGCAAATGGAAGCCCTCGACGAGATGGAACTCGTCGACATCGCGCGTGCGTTCAACCAGTTCCTTAATCTTGCCAATATCGCCGAGCAACAACACGCGGTAGCAACCGCTCTCGATGCCGATGACCAGATTAATGCGGCCATCGCCGGTGCGCTGACCGCGGGCATCGAACCGGCGGACGTTGGCCGGGGACTTAACCGTCTGCGGGTTGAGTTGGTGCTGACGGCGCATCCAACCGAGGTTTTGCGGCGCACCCTCATCCAGAAATATGATCGCATTGGGGATTGTCTTGCCGCGCTCAGGGTCGAGCAGCGACAACGCCAACGAGACCGCCTGGAAAGCGAGATCAAGAGGCTCGTTGCCGAGGCGTGGCACACCGATGAGATTCGCCACACCCGACCGACGCCGGTGGATGAGGCGCGATGGGGCTTCGCGGTCGTTGAGCAGTCACTCTGGCATGCGCTGCCGAATTTGCTGCGTGACCTCGATCAGGCGTGTGCGCGTCACGGCATCACCCGCGATGCAGAGGCATCGTCACCGATCCAGTTTGCGGCGTGGATGGGCGGGGATCGGGATGGCAACCCGAACGTCACCGCGGCAACGACACACGAGGTGTTGATGCTGGCACGATGGATGGCGGCCGATCTCCTGCTGCGTGATATCGATCAGTTGCTGGGGGATCTGTCGATGTCGGCCGCGACCAGCGACTTCATCAAAGCGCTGCCAGCCGACCCGAATGCGCAGCGCGAACCGTACCGGGTGTTGCTCCGCAGACTCCGCATGAGCTTGCAGAAAACCCGGGACTGGGCGGAGCAACTCATCCTTTTGCCCGTGCCCGACGGTGTTCTGCTCTTTGCGGACGAGCTGGCACAGGGACTCTCAAATATCCGCGATTCACTGATTCGGGTGGGGCTCACCACCATTGCTGACGGACTGCTGCTCGACACGCTGCGGCGCGTCCGAACCTTTGGGCTGCATCTGCTTTCCCTCGACGTGCGGCAGTCGTCTGACGTGCATGAGCGGGTGATGAATGAGGTGACCCAGTATCTCGGTATAACGGATGAAAGCGGGGCGAGCTATGCTGGCTGGGATGAGCCGTCGCGGCAGGCGTTTCTACTGGGCGAGCTGGCGGGCCGACGGCCGCTCTTCCCGGTGCGATGGGATCCATCCGCCGAGAGCGTCGAGGCCCTCGCAACCTGCAAGGTCATTGCCGATCATCCGCGCGGCGCGATTACTGAATACATCATTTCAATGGCATCCGAGCCGAGCGATGTGCTTGCCGTCGCGCTACTCCTGCGCGAGGCGGGGGTGAGCCAATCACTCCCGATCGTGCCGTTATTCGAAACGCTGGACGACCTCGGGCGAGCTGCTGACACGGTCGATCGACTGCTGTCGATTCCCTGGTACCGCGAGTATTGCGGCGGCGAGCAACAGGTGATGATCGGCTATAGCGACTCGGCCAAGGATGCGGGCCAGTTGGCGGCCGCCTGGGCCCAATACCAGGCACAGGAGGCGCTCGCTGCGGTCGCAGCCGGACACGGTGTCGAGCTGACGCTGTTTCACGGTCGTGGCGGCGCGGTCGGTCGTGGCGGGGGGCCGGCCCATGCGGCGATCCTGTCGCAACCGCCGGGCAGTGTTGACTTCTCAATGCGCGTGACCGAGCAGGGTGAGATGATTCGGTTCAAGCTGGGTCAGCGTGAACTCGCCGAGCAGAATCTCGCGCTTTACCTGTCAGCGGCGCTTGAGGCGTCGCTGCGACCCCCGCCGGCGCCAAGCGCCGAGTGGCGCGAGGCAATGACGTCGATGTCGGCCGGTGCAGTTTCCGCGTATCGCGGGGTCATCTCGGGTCCCGACTTTGTCGACTTCTTCGCCGCCGCGACGCCAGAATCCGAACTTGGCACGCTCGCCCTTGGCAGCCGTCCCAGTCGCCGTCGCCAGTCGAATGATGTAGCTAGCCTGCGGGCGATTCCGTGGGTTTTCGCATGGACCCAGATTCGTTTGATGCTGCCGGCATGGCTGGGGACAGAGGCGGCGATCACGGGTGGGCAGAGTGACGACCGGCGTCAGTTGCTGCGTGCCATGTACGACGCATGGCCGTTCTTTGCGATGCAGATCGATATGCTTGAAATGGTGCTTGCCAAGTCCGATGCTTCGATAGCGCAGCAATACTTCGATCGCCTTGCGGTTGACTTCGAAGCGATGGAGCAGGACCTCGGTGCGCGCCTGCTGTCACTGAAGGAAGGCGTGCTTGAGTTGAAAGAGGCGAACCGACTATTAGCCCACGACCCGGGCCTGCGCCAGTCACTGACGGTCCGCAACACGTATCTTGATCCGTTGCACCTGCTGCAAAGCGAATTGCTCTATCGGCAACGGTTGCGGGCCGACACCGATGCTGATTCAGTATCGAGCCGTGCGCTGAAAGTGACTATGGCCGGGATTGCGAGTGGCCTGCGCAATACTGGTTGACCCATCAGATGCAGTCGCGCCCGCTTGCCACTCAAGAAACCTATATCTGTCAGCCAAAGAGGATCTGCCAGCCAAACAGGATCTGCCAGCCAAACAGGATCTGTCGACCAAAAGAGGATCTGTCGACCAAAAGAGGATCTGTCGACTAAAAGCGGATCTGTCAGCCAAGGAGGAGCAGATGGCGAACGTGAAGCTGGAAAACGGAGACGACTTGCGTAGCGCTTTTCGCCGTGACGGGGTCGTTTGCCTGCGGCAGGTCTTCGACCCGGACACGATGGCGTTGGCAGAAGCCGTATGGCAGCGTCTCGCCGACCACCCCGGCTCGGGGGCGGCACGTCTGTATGCGGACCGCATGGCGACGGTGGCGTCAATCGACGCTGCGCAGAAGTTGCCGGCCGGTGTGGAAACCGGTTTTTTCTACCAGGACATTGGCAACCGCCATGCATCCGACCAGGTGCAGGCGCTGTTAGCGCGTGAAGACGTGCGAGACATCGTACAGTCTGTGGTGACACCGGAAGATAGCGCCGACTGCAGGGCCTGGTTCTCCGGTGAGCAGATGTTCCTGAAAGGGCCGTTCAGTCCGCCGACCGGCTGGCATCAGGACATCGTCGATACACCGCTCAGGGGTAACGATCTGCTGGTCATCTGGATGTCGTTCGACCCGGTAGATCAGGCGCACGCCCTCCGTTTAGCGCGGGGGTCCCATGAGGGCCCGGCATTTGATTCGCTCTATGGCCGCTTTACCGGTGAGACGGTGCCTGATGTCGATGCAGACCCGAACTTTGACGTTGTGGGCTATGCGACAGAACCGGGTGATGTCGTTCTGTTTCACTACGGCTGCCTACACGGGGGTGGCAGGACCGGCGAACGCGGGCGCCGCAGTCTGGCGCTCCGCTTCAATGGACCCGATTGTTATCGCGAGCGATCAGGCGAGCCGTTTGATCCGGACACCGCGGGCAACCTCTTCGCCGCGAGTTGATCAACGGCGAGATGAAGCGTCCTGTCGATGCCGGTGGCCTGACAGGGCCGCATCACTCACCCGGCGCACCAGGGCACTCGGTGCATCTCCCACCAATCCACACCTGCCACACTTGAGATCTGACGGGTGCGGGGATGCTGGCAACGCCTCGTGCGTGCAAAGCCAGCCGGCGGAAGCCTTCAAATCGGGAGTGCCTTCGAATCGGGGATGCCTTCGAATCGGGAGTGGTAAAGTGACCCGCGCGTGTTGCCCATTTACCCAACGCCGGAGAGACCCTTGAGCGACCCATCGAGCAATCCACTGCGAGTCCCCCAGGACGGCCCGTTGCCCCAGTTCAGTGACATCTCGGATGCGCACTTTTCAGACGCGTTTGACGCCGCTCTCGCCGAACACCTGATCGAGATAGAAGCGATAGCGGGCGAATCCGCACTTCCTACCTTTGAAAATACCGTCGAGGCGATGGAGCGCGCGGGCGCCGCGTTGCGTCGTGTCGCGGACGTTTTTTTCAACATCGCGTTGACCGACACCACGCCGTCGATTCAGGCGATCGAGCGCGAGATCAGTCCCCGGCTAGCGAGTCACAACAACTCGGTCCTTGGCAATGCGGCCCTGTTCGCGCGGGTCGATGGGCTGCACGCGACGCTTGATCGCTACGACGGCGAACGACGAGAACTATTGGTTCGCACCCACCGCGACTTTGTGCGTGCCGGCGCATCGCTCGGTGCTAGCGAGAAGGCACGGGTGCAGGCAATCGATGAGCTACTCGCAACGCTGACAACACGCTTTGCGCAGAACCTGCTGCAGGAGACGAATGATTTTGAGCTGTTGGTGACGGATGAAGAATCGCTCGACGGACTGCCAGACTCGGTGCGTCAGGCGGCCGCGAGTGAGGCGATGAGTCGCGATAAGGATGGGTTTCTCTTTACCCTTTCGCGGTCTTCGATTACGCCCTTTCTGCAGTATTCATCGCGACGTGATCTACGGGAGCTTATCTACAAGGCATACACCCATTGCGGCGACAACGACAACGCTGCGGATAACAAGCCAGTGGTCGCAGAGATCGTGCTCTTGCGCCAGGAACGCGCGGGACTGATGGGTTTTGGCAGTCATGCAGACTTCAAACTGGACAATGCGATGGCGGGGACCCCGGCGCGCGTCCACGAGTTGCTTGACGCGATCTGGGAGCCGGCGAAGGCCCGCGTCGCCGAGGAGGCAGCGGACCTTGAGGCGCGGATTCAGGCCGGTGGCGGCAATTTCAAACTCGCGCCCTGGGATTGGTTTTACTACACCGAGAAAGTGCGAGCAGAGCGTTACGCCATGGACCCGGACGCGGTGAAGCCGTACTTCCTGTTACAAAACGTGATGCAGGGCGCCTTCGATGTGGCAAAACGCCTTTATGGCGTTCGGTTTGACGAGGTGCATGACCTGCCGCTTTACCATCCGGATGTGAAGAGCTTCGCGGTCTCGGAGGCAGACGGCGGCCAAATTGGCTGGTTCCTCGTCGATTACTTTATGCGGCCGTCTAAACGCGGCGGGGCATGGATGTCGTCCTTTCAAGAGCAGTCGGTGTTCGACGGCGGCACGCTGCCGGTCGTTATCAACTGCTGCAATTTTCCGAAGGCGGACCCCTGTTTGCTCGGCATGGATGAAGTGCGGACCCTCTTTCATGAATTCGGTCATGGGCTGCATGGACTGCTGAGCAAGGTTCACTACCGGAGCCTGTCGGGAACAAGCGTCAAGCGCGATTTCGTCGAACTGCCGTCGCAGATCATGGAGCACTGGGCCGTCGAGCCGGAAGTTATGCGGTCCTATGCTCGCCATTGCGAAACAGGGGACGTGATCCCCGATGAACTGATCGACAAACTCCGCCGGGCCGGTCAGTTCAATCAGGGTTTCGCAACGACTGAATACCTGGCCGCGTCCTATCTCGACCTGCACTGGCATAGCGGAGATTCTGGCACCGGTGATGCCGCGAGTGTCAACGCCGAGGAAGCCGCAGCGATGCGGCAGATCGAGTTGATCGCGGAGGTCGACCCGCGCTATCGCTCGACGTACTTTCAGCACATCTTTGCCTCCGATGGCTACGCGGCGGGCTACTACGCCTATATTTGGGCCGAAGTGCTCGATGCGGACGCGTTTCAGGTGTTTGCGGACAAAGGCATTTTTGATGCCGCGACCGCAGCGTCCTTCCGTGAACACATTTTGTCGCGCGGCGGGACAGATGACCCGATGGCGCTCTATCAGCGCTTCCGGGGTCAGGAACCAACCGTGGCGCCTTTGCTCGCGCAGCGTGGGTTGTCCGGCTGAGGTCGGGTGCAGATCGGGCTCAGATCGGGCTCAGATCGGGCTCAGATCGGGTAGGGGGCTGG
>CAVOBC010000168.1:0-9477 GCA_963693635.1 Gammaproteobacteria bacterium
CGGTTCTACCCTGAGATTGCAAGGGCTCTAACGATGGCAGTCCGACATCTCCGTCAACACGGCGACCCCGTCGCTCTCGAGTTTACTGATGGGCCGGAGCGGCCGGCAGACCGTCCCTTGGAACAAACAGTCGCAGCGGGATGTTCACCCGATCTGCCGGCGCAACATCGGTGATGAAGCCGCCGGCACTGAACGATGCGAGCAGCAAAACTGCCGCATCGATGATGTCGTCTTGCGCGGCGATGCGCCGGCGAATGCTGCCACAGGCCTCGATGATGGCACCATGCCATTCAGCCGGGAGCGCGCCGAGGCGCAGACGCCGCCCTTCCGGCGTACGTTTGGGCGCCAGTCGTCCGGTTGCGAACAAGCGTCGTTCAAAGCAGATCTCCGGATGGCACTCGCAGAAGATGCGCCGGTACGACGGTCGTGCCTGCAGCAACTGATCAAGCTCCCGCATCTTCGGCGCAAGGTTCCACGACTGCCGGGACAAGCGCTTGCCGAGCGTCCGGTGGTTGATCGCACAGGCCGTCTCGTAATCCGCCGCGTAGAGCGCTTCCCGGCACGGCACCGGAAAGATCGACGACCTGGCGAGGACGACGGCGCGTGCCCGCCGGTCCAGCACACGTTCACCGTCCGGAAAACCGATCGGCATGTCGATCAACGCCCGCGACAGCGACGGCAATTTGCCAACAACCTCAGCCAACGCCGCAAATGCATGTATCTGGATGCCGGACACGTCACCCCAAACGCCGAGCCAGCCACCTCGGCAGCCGTCTATCCCGATGTGGATACGGGTTCTCGCATCGTGACCAGTTCCTCAGCGGTCGTCGGGTGGATGCCGATCGTGCTGTCGAACACTTTCTTAGTAGCCCCTGCTTTCAGCGCCACCGCGATACCCTGAATGATCTCACCGGCCTCGGCGCCGACCATGTGAACACCCAAGACCCGGTCAGTCGATGTCTGCACCACCATCTTCATCAGGGTTTTCTCACCGCTCCCCGACAACGTGTGCTTCATTGCCCGGAAGCCGGACTTGTACACGGTGATGTCGTCGCTAAATTGCTGTCGCGCCTCTTCCTCTGTCAGGCCAACAGTGCCGATGTTGGGTTGGCAGAACACAGCGGTCGGCACATTCTCATAGTCCATCACCCCGGTTTCACCCAGGAACTGGTTGCGCGCAAAGACCATGGCCTCGCTGATCGCGACCGGTGTTAACTGCATTCGATCGATCACATCGCCGAGCGCAAAGATATTTGGCACAGACGTGCGGAACTCGTCATCGACAATGATGGCGCCATTGTCCCGGGTCTCGACGGCAACGTTCTCGAGACCGATGTCCTCCACCGCCGGGTGGCGACCGGTCGCATACAAAATGAGGTCAAATGGTTCAGTGCGGCCGTCGTCAAAAGTGACTTCAAAGGATGTGCCAACCTCGCGGACTTCAGTCACCCGCGACTCGAAATGCAACATCACTCCCTTGCGCTCAAGTTCCTCAGCAACTGTTGTGCGGACATCTCCATCGAAATGACGGAGGAATAGCGAGCCACGGTACGAAAGATGGCTCTCGACCCCAAGGCCGTTGAAGATGCCGGCAAACTCGACCGCGATGTAACCCCCGCCCACGACGAGCGAGCGGCGCGGCAGTGCGTCCAGGAAGAAGGCTTCGTTGGATGTCAGCACATGCTCCCGTCCGGGAAAATCAGGCACCGTTGGCCAACTGCCTGTCGCGATCAGGATACGATCAGTGGTCACACGCTGACCGTTAATCGAGATCGTGTGGGCATCTTCAATGCGAGCGCGCCCGTCAAAATGGGTCACGCCAGCGTTGTCGAGCATGCCCCGGTAGATGCCGTTCAAGCGACTAATTTCTGTATTCTTGTTGTCCCGCAGGGTAGGCCAATCGAAGTCGGGGGACACCGCATCCCAGCCGAAACCCTCTGCGTGACGGTACTCCTCCGAGAAGTGCGAAGCGTAGACAAACAGTTTTTTGGGAACGCAGCCAACGTTGACGCAGGTGCCCCCCATGTACCGGTCCTCGGCGGTCGCGACCCGAGCGCCGTAAGTCGCACTCATACGCGCCGCACGGACGCCGCCCGAGCCTACGCCGATGACAAAGAGGTCAAAGTCGTAGTCTGATTGAATTCCACTGTCGGACATGTCCTACTCCCTTTATCCATTCTGCAGCCATTTGACGGAGTTGGCGCAACCACCTGATCGCTCCGACGCGCCGCAACGGTACTCAAATCACGTTTCTGTTGCCATGCTTTCTACGTTTGCCTTGTCGATGTTCGCTTTTGAACCCTTTGCCTTTTTCGACCGTTTACATTTTTCGACCGTCTACAATTCTCGACTGCACACGACCGACCCCTCCTCTCCCTCCTCTCCCTCCTCTCCCTCCTCTCCCTCCTCTCCCTCCTCTCCCTCCTCTCCCTCCTCGCCCCCTCGCCCCCTCGCCAACGGATTATCGACGCACCTGACTCTACTCATTCCACATGCGCCGGGTCCGGCATTGGTGGTGACGGCTGACGTTTCCCGGCGCTCGCATGGCTTGCACGTTCAGTTCGAAATGACCGGGGACGTCGATACCATCACCTGGGACAACCTTGGCCCCGGTCGCCATGATGAATTATGGCGCCACACCTGTTTCGAGTGTTTTTTTCGCGTCTCTGGCGCGGACCCCTACGTTGAGGTTAATGCGGCCGTCTCAGGCGGTTGGAACGCCTATCGGCTTACGCACTATCGCGCGCCGCTTGAGGCAGCAGCAGCGGTGGTCTCAATCAGGCGAACGCTCAGCGACGCGGCCGCATCCATCGCACTTGATGTAACGATGACGATAGCGCCACAACCCCTCGACGTCGGGGTCGCGGCAATCATTGAAACAGTCCCCGGTGGCGTCCACTATTTCGCCATCGGGCACCCTGGGCCCGCCCCTGACTTCCATCATCCGGACAGCTTTCTCATCGAATTGGCAGACTGATAGGACAACGACTGTGGCACATATCAATGGTATCGATCAGTTCCTTGCGGACCCGGCACGGCTCGCGTCGCTCGCCGGACGTCGCATCGGCCTCATCGGCCATCCTGCATCGCTCACCGCAGCCGGGCAGCACAGCCTGGACGCGCTGATCCATGCCGGTGTGCACATCACGGCGGCGTTTGGCCCCCAACACGGCATGCGCGGCGAGAAGCAGGACAACATGGTCGAGAGTAGCGACTTCGTTGATGCTCGACACGGTATCCCGGTTTACAGCCTCTACGGCGACGTCCGCCGGCCGACCCCGGCGATGCTTGATAGCTGCGACGCCTTTGTATTCGACCTGCAGGATGTGGGCTGCCGCATCTATACCTTTATTACCACACTGCGCTACTTCGTCGAAGCCTGCGCCGCGACCGGCAAGGACCTCATCGTTCTCGATCGCCCCAATCCGGCCGGCCGGCCCATCGACGGCCTGCGTCTGGAGCCGGGCACCGAGAGCTTTGTGGGTAGTGCGGCCTTGCCGACCCGCCACGGCCTAACCGTCGGTGAACTGGCGGGCTGGTTCAACGATACCCTGGGGTGCGGCACCAACATCACGGTCGTGCCCATGTCCGGCTGGTCCCCCGAATCCGGGCCCGGATATGGCTGGCCCCTCACCGAAAGACCCTGGGTCAACCCAAGCCCGAATGCAGCAAGCGTGAATATGACGCGCTGCTTTCCTGGCACGGTTTTACTGGAGGGCACAGTGCTGTCCGAGGGCCGGGGAACGACCGTGCCACTTGAAGTCGTGGGTGGACCGGGCATTGATCCGACCCGGCTCCTGCACACAATGGCCGAGATAGCGCCAGAGTGGATGGCCGGCGCTCTCCTGCGGCCCTGTCACTTCGAGCCTACATTCCACAAACACAGCGGTGCCCTCTGTAGCGGCTTTCAGATTCATGCCGAGGGCACTAACTATCGACACGACCTGTTCAAACCGTTCCGGCTGATTGCGCTGACGTTGAAGGCGATCCGCGTCATCTCGCCCGGCCAACCGCTCTGGCGCGAGCATGCCTACGAGTACGAAGACGGGCGCCTGCCTATCGACGTGATCAACGGCGGTCCCGGGCTGCGGACCTGGGTGGACGATCCGGCCGCGAGCACTGCCGTCCTCGCGCAGCGTCTCGACCTCGAGGCGCAGGCGTGGCTTGCCGAACGCGAGCCCTTCCTTTTATATGAGTAGACCAGTCTCGACTCATATGAGTAGACCAGTCTCGACGCCTTATTAGATAGACCCGTCGCGACGCTTTTGTACCCAATCGGTCCCGACCACTTGTATTGACACAGTCCTGGCTGCCTGACTGTCCCGGGGCAGGCGGATAAACGGATAAACGAGTGGTGTACAATCCGCCGTTTTTTCCCGGGGTGACACTGCCATGACCAACGCGTACAAGATTGCGATCCTCGAAGGCGATGGCATCGGACCGGAGATCATGGCGCAGGCAGTGCGCGTCTTTGACGTGCTGCAGGCGCACCGCGACGTGTCGTTCGAACTGCTGCCCGCGCCATTCGGTGCAGGTGCGTACTTTGAACACGGCAAATCCTTCCCCGACGCGACCAAAGCCGTCTGCGACGACAGCGACGCGATACTTAAGGGCCCGGTTGGACTCAGCTTCGAAGAGTCGCAGAAGATTCCGGTCGAAGAGCAAGCCGAACGCGGTGCCATCCTGCCGTTGCGTGCACGTTACAACACGTTCGCCAATTTCCGCCCAATCTTCCTGCCCGCGTCCATGGCGCACTTCTCGCCCCTCAAGCGAACCGTGATCCCGGACGGCATCGACATCATGCTGATTCGAGAATTGGTCGGTGGCCTTTACTTTGGCGAAAAAAAACGCGGCGTTGACGCCACAGGCAACCGCTACGTGCACGAGGTGCTCGCCTACGACGAGGTCCAGGTGCGTCAGGTGCTGAAAGTGGGGTTTGAACAAGCAGCCGCACGCAAAGGTGTCCTGCACAACATCCACAAGAGTAACGTGCTGATGTCCAGCGTGTTCTGGAACGAGATTCTCGCCGAGGTCCATGCAGACTACCCGGACATCAAAGTCGAGAATCTGCTGGTCGACGCGGCGGCAACCGCGCTGGTCCTGAACCCCGGCCAGTTTGACGTCATGGTCATGGAGAACATGTTCGGCGACATCCTGAGCGATGAGGCAGGCGGCATCCTCGGCTCGCTCGGCCTCATGCCCTCGGCATGCATCGGGCCGGAGAAGTCCTACTACGAGCCGTCCCACGGCTCGGCACCGGACATCGCCGGCAAGGGCATCGCCAATCCCTATTCGATGATCGGTTCCGTCGCGATGATGCTGGAGATGAGTTTCAACATGAAAGCCGAGGCGGATGCCGTGTGGCAGGCGATGCAAGGCGTGTTCGGCGACGGCCTCTCAACGGCGGATCTGTCAGAGCCGGCATCCGGCGTTACGATGGTCAGCACGGTGGAGTTTGGCGACCAGGTGATCGCAAAGCTGTCGACGCTTCTCGACGCCTGATGGCCTGAGCCGCGGACACGCTACTGCCGTCCTGGGCCGCGTCAGTGGCGGTCCCTTAACTGACAGCTCTTTACTGACAGCCAGGGAATTCAGAAGCGGCGGACGAAGCAAAAAAGAGACGGAAGAGAACCCTGAGGAAGCGGCGACGCGAAGCGTCAGGCGGCCAGCGTACTGATCAGGCTCGCCATGATCACGAGCATGGATGCCCAGCCCCATCCGATGAACAGCCACATCGGCGGAACCTGTTCAAACAGGTGGCCGAGGACGTTGACCAACGAGTCGACCAGAAAGAACTTCAGGACCGCCATTACGGTTTTCTTGATCATGTCTGCCTGTTGCTGAGTGTCGGATGCGGGCGGATTGTAACTGAATTTCCGGTTCCATCAATCCCATGGGCAGGTGTCCGGCGGACCACGACGGTGAGATACGTCGTGCCATCATCGCAGATGGAACGGCGCTCTGAAGGCTTCCACATCTTTGACGAGTTTGGCGTAGATCGCATGCATGTCGATCGACTGGTTGAACTGGTTACGCTTCGAAAAGAGTGTAATCGGGAACACGAAGTTCATCGTTTTGCGCCAGCGCAGCGCTTTACTGACACCGCGTTCATCCTCATAGCTGACCCACGCGAGGCCAAGTTCGTTAGCGAGGATGTCGCCGAAGACAACGCCCACCGCCTGCCAGTCCCGAACGTCATCTTTAGCCAGCACGCCTTTGGTCACGAGCTGTTGCAATACGTCGAGATCGGCCTCGTTGCCTTCGAGACGACTGACGCCGACGTGCCGACCCAGCAGATTCTCGACCTCGTTACGCTGCCCGCCAAGGATGAATTGTTGTCCCAGGCTGAGTTCGGCCACCTCGGGGTCCTGCCATTCGACGGGATCGTCGAACTGATAGTCGACCAGTTCCTCGGGGGAAAGTGTCTGGGTGGGGTCTGCTGTCTCCGCGGCACCTGCGGACAGCAGACCGAGGAGCGCAGATACGGCGAGCACCGCAGTCGACGTCAACAATAGTCGTGATTTCGTGGGGGCTAACATCGTGTTTGAAGGGTCCTGGTTGCATGCTCCGGCGTCGATTCGAAACCGGTGCCCGGTACAGTGCCTTATTGCCTGGTACTCAGACAGAGCCCTGTCACCAAAGCCCCTCGAACAGTACCTAAATAACACACTTTGAACGCGTCCCATACGGCAGTAAACGGCACCATCATATCAACGGGTCCGGGGCACGCGAGATTCGACCAAATCCGCTCTCTACTTTCTCTCCTGCCGCTCCCCGCTCGCCTGCTCCAACGACGCCGCGATTAATTGCGCCTCTGCTTGTCCTCGCCTATTCTCCGCCGATGCTGATCCCAGACGACCGAATCCCCGACCTCATCGAACAGATCCATGCGTCTCCCGCCAAGATGGTCCTTGCAGTGACCGGCGGCGGCAGTGCAGCGCTGTCGCGCCTCCTGGGTATTCCGGGCGCGTCGGCATCTGTCATAGAAGCGCTCGTGCCCTATGCGGCCGAGTCGCTGGCAGACTTCCTGGGCGGCGTACCAGACCAGTCATGCAGCCAAACGACAGCTCGCAGCCTCGCAATGGCGGCTTTTCGCCGGGCCGGCAAGCTGACCGAAGGTGACCATTTGCTTGGCATCGGCAGCACCGCCGCGCTCGCAACCCTGCGCCAGCGTCGGGGCGCAGATCGTGTCCACATCGCGGTCCAGGATGCCGCGCGAACGATTGACGTCAGTTACGTAATCACCCACGGCGACAGGCCAGAACAAGAACGGGTCGCGTGCAGCCTCATCATCAGCACCATCGGCATCGCCTGCGGTCTCCTGGATTCACAAATCTACGGCGAGGACGTCGACGTCACGATCACAGCGGGCAAACCAGCGTGGCGCCAGCTCATCGACGGCAGCGCGGCCACCACAGCGCCGGATGCCAGACCAGCGTGCGTCTTTCCGGGCGCCTTCAACCCGTTGCACGATGGTCATCGACAGATGGCTGCGATCGCCGAGCGGCGATTCGGGGAGCGCCCTCTCCTCGAAATCGCAACCATCAACGTCGACAAGCCACCCCTCGACTATGCGGCAATGGCAGAGCGCGAAGGTGGTGTTGGGGACGAGTTTCAGCTCGCCTTCACCGCCGCGCCGACGTTTGTCGAAAAGGCTCGGCTCTTTCCAGGTACATCCTTCATCGTCGGCGCCGACACGATTAGCCGGATCGCCGAGCCCCGGTATTACCAGCATGAGTCGCGACTGCGTGACAACGCCGTCGCTGAAATCGCGTCATGCGGATGTCGATTCCTGGTTTTCGGGCGTAGCTCTGGGAGTGGCTTCATCGGCCTTGACGACATCGCGTTGCCGCAAGCACTAGCGACAATCTGCGATGGGGTCCCCGAGCGCGAGTATCGGGCCGATATTTCCTCATCTGACTTACGGCGTTGAGCGCACCCGCTTCGTTGCCCCGCCCGCGTCCCGGCAGTCCTCTTACGCTCGAATCTCTGCCAGTGCACGGTCGGCCATCACCGCAACGAGATGCGCACGGTACTCGGCGGTGGCATGCAGATCCTCGTTGAATTCTGCACCGTCAAGGGCAACGCCGGCTGCGCCCGCGGACGCATCAGCATTGAGCGCAGACTCAAGCGCCGTCCACCTGAACGCCGACACCGCAGCGCCGGTCACGCCAACCCTGTAGCCATCGGTAAACCGGGCGACAAAGACTCCGACCATCGCGTATCGGGACGCGGGGTTCGGGAATTTCGCATAGGCAGCCTTCTGCGGCACCTTGAAGGACACGGCGGTAATAATCTCACCGGCGCCGACCGTCGTCTCAAACATCCCGGTGAAGAAGCCGTCAGCGGAATGCTGACGCTCATCCGTTTCGATGACGGCATCGAGCGCCAGGACCGCGGCGGGATAGTCCGCAGCAGGATCGCTGTTTGCGACTGACCCGCCGATCGTCCCTCGCCGCCGCACCTGCGCGTCGCCGATAGCCCCGGCGAGTGATGCGAGCCCTGGAATCGAAGATTGCACCACAGCCGATGCGGCCACCTCTGCATGCGCGCACAGTGCGCCAACACGCAGCATCTGCCCCTCCACCGCAATGTCAGACAGCCCTGGAACAGCCGCAAGGTCGATCACGTCGTCGGGCGCGATAAGCCGCTGCTTCATCGCAGGAATCAGGGTATGCCCACCGGAAAGGTAGAGCGCATCGTCAGATGCGTTAAATGCCGCACGAGCTTCTGCGAGCGATGTCGGACTTGAATAGTTGAATTCGCGCATGTCGATTTTCTCCGCGATTTATGTGGCGGTTCTGTTGCCGCCGATCGTTCTGATGAAGAGGGCTCTAATGAAGACGGTTCTAATGAAGCGGCTTTCCAATAAACAGGGCCTCAGTTGTTGCTGGCCTGCGCCGCACGCCAGACTTTTTCTGACGTCGCCGGCATGTCCAGATGTCTGACGCCAAGCGCATCGGTAATGGCGTTGATTACCGCCGGGGGTGAACCGATGGCACCCGCCTCGCCGCAGCCTTTCGCGCCGAGCGGATTATGGGTACAAGGTGTGCTCGTCAGATCAACTTCAAAGCGCGGCATGTCGTCGGCGCGTGGCATGCAGTAGTCCATGTAGGAGCCCGTTTGCAATTGGCCGGCATCGTCGTAAATGCCGTGTTCGAGCATGGCCTGGCCGATGCCCTGGGCAAGCCCGCCATGCACCTGACCTTCGACGATCATCGGGTTGATGATGTTGCCGAAGTCATCGACCGCGATGAAACGAAGGATCGCGGTGACACCTGTGTCCGGGTCGATCTCCACTTCGCACACATACGAGCCCGCCGGATAGGTAAAGTTGGCGGGATCGTAAAACGCCTTTTCGGTCAGTCCCGGCTCAAGTTCATCGATCGGGTAGTCATGCGGCACATACGCGGCGAATGCCACTTCCCCGAATGTCTTCGACAGATTACTCGCACGCACCTTGAATTCGCCCGCCTC
>CAVOBC010000169.1:0-9456 GCA_963693635.1 Gammaproteobacteria bacterium
TCTTGAAGATGGACACCCCGGGAATCGAGGTCAGGCCGCTGGTTGACATGACGATGGTCGCCAACTTCAACGAGGTATTTTTCACCGACGTGCGCGTGCCCAAGGATCAAATCGTGGGTAAACGGGGTGAGGGCTGGTTGGTCGCCAACGCCATCCTCGGCCACGAACGCGACTCCTTGTCCACTCCAGATGCCATGTTGAGCAGAGTTAACGCGTTGATTCGACTGATGAAGTCAGAGACGCTCAACGGCGACCGATTGATCGACAATCCGGTCTTTCGCAATCGTCTCATGGAGATACAGGGTCGCGTCATGGCCATGCGTTTCAATGAGATGCGGGTGCTGTCATCGCGCATCAATGAAGGCCAGGACGCCCGGATGGCACGAATGATTACGAAGCTTCAGGGCACCGAGATCCGGCACGAACTTGAGGGTCTTGCGATTGACGTGATGGGGGAGATCGGCCTTGCCTACGGCGACAACCCTTATCTGCGCGGCAACGGTAGCTGGCAGTCCCAGTACATGTAC
Organism: Gammaproteobacteria bacterium; assembly: GCA_963693635.1. Classification (GTDB taxonomy): domain Bacteria; phylum Pseudomonadota; class Gammaproteobacteria; order Pseudomonadales; family Azotimanducaceae; genus CAVOBC01. Next base: position 528 of record CAVOBC010000169.1, read on the forward strand.
TTTTTGGGTTTGATCATCGGCGGCGGCACCGCGCAGATTCAAAAGAACATCATTAGTGAGCGCGGACTCGGTATGCCACGGGAACCCCGGGTAGAAATCAGAGCATCATAGGAGGCTGACGTGGAATTTGGACTATCAGAAGAGCAGGTCCTTCTTGAGGACAGTGTCAGACGCTTCCTAACGGATAAGGTGCCGTTGGATCGGGTTCGCCAGTTCGCTGACGACGCCAGTGATCACGGCGATGACATCTGGCGTGGCCTAACGGATCTGGGCGTGACGGGCCTCCTGATACCAGAGGACAAGGGCGGCGTGGGTCTCAAGATGCTCGATGCGGTCGTGGTTGCGGAAGCGCTTGGTCGCCACGTTGTGCCAGCCCCCTTTCTGGGATCGTCCGTGATTGCACCCCGGGCGTTGACGCTCGCCGGGCGAGGTGACGATGTGCTCGCGGCGGTTGCGACTGGAGAGCAGCGCGTCGGCATCGCGTTTGGCGAGGCGATTTCGGCTCGTGCGGATGCGGGCTTGCAGTATGACGGCGGTAAACTGAGCGGCAAGTCGTTGTTTGTTCTCGACTATACAGCCGACAAATATCTGGTGGCGACACCGGCGCGGCAAATCCTGCTCGTGGATGGCAGGGACTCCGGGCTCTCGTCGAGGGTATTGCCCACCGTCGATCGCACCCGACCGACCGGCGAACTGGTTTATGACCGCGTGGCCGCGGAACTTATATCGGATGATCCTGATCTCTTTGACGAGGTGTTGGACGCAGCGCGTGTAACCCTCGCAGCAGACTCACTGGGCGCAGCGCAGGAGATGCTTGATCAGTCAGTCGCTTATGCCGGACAACGTGAGCAATTCAACCGGGTGATCGCGTCGTTCCAGGCGGTTAAGCACATGTGCGCAGAAATGGTCGCAAGGCTCGAGCCGTGTCGGAGCATGGTCTGGTTTGCCGGCTACGCGCTGGACGATGCCAAGGATGAGTCCCGGCTAACCGCCTGTCATACCAAAGCGCACGTGCAGGAGATGGGCAAATTTGTGAGCCGCACGGCGACCGAGGTGCATGGCGGCATGGGCTTCACGGACCTCGTCGGTCTGCACTACTGGTTCAAGCGAATTGGCTTCAACCGTCAGGTGCTGGGCTCGCCCGAGATGCTGCGAGAAGAAGCGGCGGCCCTGCAGGGTCTCGCCGCCTGATTGGCCGGCGGGTGTCGCGGACGTCATTTGGCCTCATTTACCCTCATTTGGCAGGAGTGCTGAACAATGCACTCCTGCACTTTTTCAGAGTCGCGGGCCGCCCCGCATGCGCCATCCCACACTGTCTCACCAACGTAGGGAGAGATGGCGCTTCATCGGTCGCGCGCTGGCTCTGACCAGAGGGTGCCGTCGTCATACAGGGTTGTGATGTCATCGTCAGAGTAGCCGGCTTCGCTGCACAGGGCACGCGTGTGAGACCCGCCTTTGACGGCTGCGCCAAGTGTGACCGGTGAGCGCGAGAACTGAATCATGCTGCCGTGTCGGTAGTAATCGCCGATGTCCGCGTGGTTGACCTTCTGCATCATCGTTGAGTCTTCGTGGCTCTCGCGGTAGAAGAACTCCGACATGTCGCAGTCCCATGCGTCAACGCAGCCGATGCCGAGCGGATTGAGCGTTGCTTCAAGGTCGTGACTGGTGTGGCCCACGAGCAGTTCTGCGATCCGGTCGCCGAGCCCGCCGGACGAGCTAAAGGGGTCAGGGTAGAGTTCAGCGAGGCCGGTATTCATGGCCTGACAGAAGCGCAGCCACTCGTCTTGTTGCAACATCCCCAGGAACACCCAGCCGTCGGCACTGGGATACAAACTGTAGAGCGGGTGTGTGCCCTTCAGCTTGTCATCGAGCGGACGACGCGGGGGCTTTTCGGAGTATGTGAGGCAGTCGTCGAAATTGGCATACGCGTTGGCACCAAACATGTCGACGAAGATCTGCTGCCCGTGGCCAGTACGCTGGCGGGCGACGAGGCCGAGCAAGGTCGATGCGCAGACGACCATCGAGGTGTTAGGGTCCGGGTTGACCTCATTGGCCCGCATGAGCCGCCGGGCAGCTTCGCGCAACTCATCGAGATCCTCAATCAGATCCGTTCTGACACCCCCCGATTGATGCAGTGCACCGCCCATAGCGGCGCCCGGAATCGGATGAGTCGAAGGCCTTTTTGCACCGGGACCGAGCGGGCCGTAGCCATTCGACTGCAGATAGATGAGCCCCGGGTTTCCGGCAGACAGCGTCTCATAGTCGATGCCGAGTTTTTCCGGAACGCCCGGCCGGAAGTTGTGAATCACAACATCAGCACTCGCGGCTAGCTGCTGCACGATCTTCTGGCCAACCGGTGATTTCAGATTGACGCCAATGCTCTCTTTGTTCTGGTTGCACCGGATGGACCCCAGTCCGCCCATGTTGCGGAATGGATCGCCCCCTGGCGGTTCAACTTTGATGACCCGGGCACCGAGGTCTGCGAGGAATGATGCGCCCAGTGGCGCTGCGATGATCGTCGACAATTCGAGCACGGTCAGCCCAGCGAGCGGCGGTGCCGGTTCCCCGCCGCTCCGGGGAAGTGCGGGTGCCGGCCGCTGCGATGGCACCATCCGTGCAACGCGACCGAGTTGCTTGCTGCCATCGGCCCCCTCGGTCACGTAGTAGTTGTTGACGAGATCAGCGTCTGCAAGCGCCGCCTCGGCCGTTTGATAGGGCCCGGCGGCAATCCCGCCGTCGGTGACAAACCGATCGAGCCATTCTGCGCGAGGTTTGTCCTGCATGCGCCGCAGTAGCGCATTGCGGAAGGCCTCGACATCGTCGCTGGTTGCATCCGGTCCAGGCGCCCGGTCAGTGAGCCCGGTCGCATTCAGAAAGTTCTGTTGCAGATGTGCGAGCAGGTTGCCCATCTGTAGCCACTTGCCGTCGGCACACTGGGCGGGGTGGTAATTGAGCGGAGGCATGATCTTGAAGGGGTCGGGCCGCACCCGTTGCTTGCCGGGGTTCTTTGCCTGAAGTTGCAGAGACAGCGAACCACCCATGTCGTATGGCATGAGAGCGCGCGTCATCTGGGTGCTGACCTTTTGGCCCTTGCCGCTGCGTTCCCGCTCGATGAGTGCCGACATAATCGCGCTCACGCTGTTCTGGGAAGTGGCGTGGGTCAATACCTGAACAGAGGAGAAGACGGGGCCAGGTTCGGGATGTATACCCTCGAGTGTCTTCATGCGGCCCGTCTTGGCAGAGATGACGCCTTCATAGAGCGGCAGGCCATCGATACCTGAGGATATCTCGCAGCCGATCAGCGCTCGATTGTTCGCTGCGAGTTGCTCGTAGTCCTGCGGCGTGAACGTATCCCAGACGACGACGTCTGCTGTCTCTACGAGTTGGGCCAGGCGCGCCGGATCGTGCGGGAGGACATCTTTTCCCCGGGTCCACATGGCTGCAGCCGGGTGGTCCGCGAAGGCGTCGCCCGACGGCGGCAGGAGACGGGTAACCGTCGCTCCAAAGTCGGCGAGAATCATGGTGGCGAGTCCGCCGACGGGGCCCTGGGTCACGTCGATGACAGTCAGTCCTTCAAGTGCATCGGTCATGGCGACTCCGGGGGGCAGTACCTGTTGAGTTCCTGTTGGTTTGGCGTGTCCCTGGCTTCGTCTATGAAGCAGATGAATTCAGTGACACCGATGTCGTCTTCCTACAAGGGCAGTAACTTACGCGATGTTTAGCCGCCCCGGGACGCCGCCGGTGCAACATCATGGTCGTCCCCTTTCGCATCCTGGTCATCGCGAGGAGGCTGCGTGGGGTCAGAATCGATGCCCCAGAACGCGAACCAGTCTTCCATCATGAGGTACAGGCTCGGGACCAGGAACAGTGTGATCGCGGTCGCGAAGAGCACGCCAAACGCGAGGGATATCGCCATGGGGATAAACATGAACGTTTCCGGGTCCTTGTTTGTCATCAGAGGGATGAGACCAACGAACGTGGTTGCTGAGGTCAGGAGGATCGGTCTGAATCGCACCACGCCCGCCATCGCAACTGCCTCGAACACCGGAACACCGTCCCGGCGTCTGCGGTTGATGTAGTCCACAAGAACCAGCGAAGCGTTCACCACGACACCTGATAGCGCAATGATTCCTAACATCGAGAAGAAGATCAGGTTCCAGCCCATGATGAAGTGGCCGATGATCGCACCGACTGCACCAAACGGAATCACGCTCATAATGACGAGCGGCTGAATGTATGACTTGAGCGGAATCGCAAGCAGGGCATAGATGATCATCAGTGCCAGCGGCACAGTCGCGGCGAGACTGCCGAGGGCCTTGCTGCGTTCTTCCTGCTCGCCACCGAGGGAATAGCGTACACCCGGAAAGCGGGCGTTCTGACAGCGATTTTTGGGATCGCTGATGCTGGAGCCGCGTTCGCACAGGTTCCGGCCGACGGCGGACATGATTTCCTCGGGCGTGATGACCGATCGGTCGACCTCCCCGACGACATCGACCACACGTTGCTGGTCGACACGCTTGATCGACGAGTAGCCCCTGCCGTATTTAACCTCGGCGACCGTACCAAATGGCACTTCGCTGCCGTCGCTGGTGCGAATTCGCATCTCTTCGAGATTGCCGAGTGACTTACGTTCGTCCTCCGGATAGCGAACCATTACCCTGACATCGTCTGTGCCACGTTGGATGCGTTGCGCTTCTTCACCATAAAAAGCTTGTCGGACCTGTCGCGCCAGGTCATTTAGCGTGAGCCCAAGCGGCTTTGCCGAAGGCAGGATGTCGAGGCGGACTTCCTGCTTGCCGGCGCGGAACGAATCGGAGAGGTCCATGACGCCGGGATAGGTCGCAAGGTCCTCACGCAACGCAGCGGCGGCGATGCGCAATTCCTCGACATCGCGTCCGGTCAGTTCGAACTTGAGCGACTCACCCGCGCTGAAGGTGTTTGACGTGAACGTCAGCTCGACAGCATCCGGAATCGGGCCCACCGCGGCCCGCCAACGGTCCGCAATTTCGGTCGACGAAAGGCCCGGGCGTTGTTCAATCGGGATCAGGTCGATGACGACCTCCGCTAGATGGCTGCCACCGGCCGAGCGACTGGGTGGACCGTTCGACCGGGCAGCCTTGACGCCGATCGACGAAAAGGTGTGTTTGATGGTGTTTACGCCTTTGGGCAGGCCGAGTTCGCGGTCGAACTCGGCCCCGAGTTCAAGCGCCGCGCGTTCGATCTGGGCGGCACCATTTTTGGTCAGGTCCACCTGAACCCCTTCAGGCATCGTCAGCGTTGCAAAAACGCGGTCGCCTTCGATGGCGGGAAAGAATTGGAAAACCACGCGGCCGCTAAATATCAGGGCGATTGCGAGGATGAGCACGCTGGTGCCCACGGCCCAGGTAATCCAGCGCCATTCAAGCGAAGCGCGCAGCGCAGGCTGGTAGACCTGCGAACCAACGGTCTCGAGTCCATTCAGGAAGAAACCCTGGAAGCGGATCCACTTTTGCACGAATGCGCTCTTCTCGCCCAGATAACCGCTGGTTTTACGATGGGCAAGGTGGGCAGGTAGGATCATCTGCGACTCAAGGACACTGAAGACAAGACAGATGATCACGACCCAGCCGATGACCTGAAAGAATGCGCCCATACGCCCGTCGACGATCAGGATGGGGAGGAAGGCCGCAATGGTTGTGAGTACACCGAATATAACCGGGACGCTGACTTCGAATGTGCCCTGCACAGCCGCCTCGGCCTGGCTCCCGTCAATCGCTTCGTGGGCGAAGATGCGCTCGCCGACCACGATCGCGTCGTCGACCACGATGCCGAGGACAAGAATAAAGGCGAGCACCGTGATCGAACTGATGCTGATGCCCGCGAACGGGAAAATCCAGATAGCGCCGAGGACCGCGATCGGAATGCCTGCGGCGACCCACATCGCAACCTTGAACCGCAAAAATAGCGTGAGAATGAGCAGGACCAGTGCCAGGCCCATGTAGGCGTTGCCGGTCAAGGCGCTGATGCGGCGCTCAAGTGACACCGATTCGTCGCTCCAGACGGTCACTTTAATGCCACGGGGCAGCGTGGGCCGAACCCGCTCAATGTACTCCCTGACATTGGCCGCGGCGATGATTGTGTCTTCTTTGCCGACCCGGTACACGGTGACCATCACGCCGGGTTCGCCGTCGAACTTCGCGGACAGGTAACCTTCCTGGAAAGCGTCGCGAACGGTCGCAATCTCACCCAGTGTCACGTTCGATCCGTCTGGACGGGTAACGACGATGATGTCGGCGAATTCGGCGCCCCGATATGCCTGGCCTTTACTCCGCAGTAGAATCTCGCCGCCGTCCGTCTTGATCGACCCCGCAGGCAGGTCGAGGGAAGATCGTCTGATTGCGTCGGCGACGGAAGCGAGGGTCAGGTTGAATTGCCGCAACGTTTGTTCGCCCACCTCGATCGATATCTCATACGGTCGCGCGTAATTGACCGAGACTTGCGAGACCTCGTCCAGACTGGAAATCCCGTCCCGGAGCTTCTCCCCCAGCAGTTTGAGCGTGACGGGATCGGTATCGCCAGAAACAGCAACCGTAATCGTCTGGCCGGTGAAGTTCAGGAGCGAGACGAGGGGCTTTTCGGTCTCGCGGGGGAAGGTCGAAATGCCGTCGACCTTGCTCTTGATCTCGTTCAGCGCCAGCGTGTAGTCCGAATCCTGCATGAGGGAGACCATCACCGAGCAGGCGCCTTCCCCGGCGTTGGAGTTGACCTTGTCGATACCGAGAGTGCCTTCGATCGCCTCCTCGATTCGCACGCAGACGGCCTCCTCGACCTCCTCTGGGGTAGCGCCAAGATACGGCACCATGATTTGGACAATCCCGACTTCGATGTTCGGGAATTCTTCCTTGTGCATGCTCCCGAGCGAGATGACGCCGCCCGCGAGGAAGATCATCATCATGAGATTGGCGGCGACCGGGTTGCCGACAAACCAGCGGATTATTCTCTCCACGATCAGGCGCCCCCAGCCGCAGCGACCGACAGGTCCGCAGCCGCGACCGGGTTAACACGCATGCCTTCGATGACTGTTTGCAGGGGCGAGAGGTTCACGATCTCGCCAGCTTCAAGGCCGCCGTTGATGACGACGTTATCCTGGTCGAACCGCAGCAGGGTGACGTCCCGGAAGCGCAGTCGGTTGTCATCGTCGACGACAAGCACCTGATTCTGATTGCGCAACACTGCGCGCGGAAGTATGACGACGTCGTCGACCAGACGCCCCTGGATCTCTGCATTGACGAACAGACCGACGGGAAGGGGCGGGTGGTCACCGTCATCCGCGTTGGCGACGCGCACGATCGCGTTAACCATGCGACTCCGGGAATCGATCTCCGCTTCCGTACGGACCAACTCGCCCATCCATTCGTAGTGGCGGCCCCCATAGACGGTCGAGAGCACCGCTGCCGGGCGCTCGCTCGCTGGCAACTCGCCGCGCTGGCCGAGTTGAACGTCGAGATAGGCGAGTTGGCTGTCTGCGATGGGTAGGCGTATCTCAACGAAATCGCTGGCATAGACGGCAGCGATCGATTGGCCGCGGCTGACGAACTGGCCGAGATCCACGCGTTCGCTGCGCACGAGTCCATCGTAAGGGGCTCGAATCTCCGTTCGCCACAGGTCGCGCTTGGCTTCGATCAGTGCGATTTCGGCTTCTGCAAGATTCGCCGTTGCGATCCGCTGGCTGCGCAATGCAGCCTCCAGATTGGACTGGCTGGTCAGGTTTTTCTTGACCAGTTCCTGCAGACGTTTCAGCTCGAAACGTGCGTGCTCGTCTTCTGCGCGCGCGCGAGAGACCTTTGCCTTATTGCGGTCGACTACGCTGCGGTGGTCGCGCTGATCAATCTTGAGCAGGACCTCGTCCGCCCTGAAAAAGCCGCCGTTGACGAGATTCGGCGATTTCCACTCCACCTTGCCGGATACCTCGGGCACGAGTTCGCTTTCGGTACGGGGCACGACGTTGCCCTGGGATCGCACGACGAGGCGTAGCTCGGTCGGCTCGATCTGCGTCGTACGAATGGCGGTCGCGACCTCCTCGAGGGCCTGCAGTTCAGGCTGCGGGGCCGTGATCACGAGCGCATACGCGGTCAGAACAGCGCCCAGCAGGACCACCACGGTGATGCCAAACTTGAAGAGGTTACGCATTGAGGGATTTCCTTTTTTCACTATCGGTCCGTTCGCCCAGGACGGCGACGTAGCACCCGCGGACATGGTCAAAATGTTGCTGGATGCAATCGGCGAGAGTCCGGGCGTCGCGGGCCGCCAGGGCCGCATCGGCGCGCCGGAGCAAGGCGCGCGTCGCCTCGGCATCGAGCGCGAGGTCGACGCCAATGTCGTGCAGGTTGTTGGTGAACTGAGTCTTCAGCCCGTTGGTAATCAGCCGCAGGACCAGGTTTTGGTTGACCTCGATGAAGCTGTTGCCGAGCTCGCGCCAGCTCTGCCGATGTACTTCACGTGCATCGTCATCCATCAGGCGCGCAACGATCACGCGCATCTGTGCGATCTGTTCGTCACTTGCTTCCCGCACGGCAGTACGCGCTGAAAGGCCCATCAGTGCACCAATGACTTCGAACAGATGGTCGACAAGTTTCGGGTCGGGGATTTCCCGCAGGTCCAGCAAGTGCCCGAGTATGGGCAGACAGGAGTCCCAAACCGGGACAACGCGAACGCCGCCGGGTTGAATGTGCGCGATGCCGAGTTGTTCGAGGATCTTGAGGGCCTCGCGGATGGCGCCACGATTTGCGCTGAAGCGTGCCGCGAGGTCACGTTCTGACGGCAGCCGCTCGCCAGCACGATACTGACCGAGGAGTATTTCGTCGCGCAATTCGGACGCGATTTCTTCTGCTTTGGACTTTTGGTGCATTAAGCGACAACTCCAGCAACGTCGTGGGCAGGTCAGGGGCGG
>CAVOBC010000170.1:0-9449 GCA_963693635.1 Gammaproteobacteria bacterium
GCGATGGATGGCTTGGCACAGCGCTTGGGCTGGCCGGTGCCAGCGGGGGGGGCGCGCGCAAGACGGTTGTCGTCAACAAATCGGACATCCTTGCGCCAGCGCTGAAAGCTGACATCGATCAGTGCGAAGCGGACGCGTTCGTTGTTTCGGCGCTGACCGGCGACGGCCTCGACGACTTGAAACGGCATATCAAGGTGTCTGCCGGGGCAGTTACTGGCGAGGATGGCCTCTTCAGCGCACGACGACGCCATGTGGACGCGCTCGCGCAGGCATGCGGGTTCATCGGTCAGGCCGTTGCGCAATTAGGTGACGGCGCAGCGCCCGAGCTATTCGCCGAAGATCTGAGGCTTGCGCAGGATGCGCTTGCAGAGATCACCGGGGAGTTTGCAGCGGACGATCTGCTTGGCCAGATTTTCAGCAGTTTCTGCATCGGGAAGTGACGTTGGGAAGTGAGGTTCGACGGAGCCAACACAGCGTTCTAAACTGCCGTGGATCCGGGCGCGTTCAGGCCAGTCAGGGAGTGACTTTTGCCCCTCACGCCGCCGGGATTCAGTGACTTATGTGATTCAGTGCGTATACTTTGCCGCCTCCTTTTCCTGACTCCCTCCCGGGCCTCCCATGCGTTACTCAGAAGCATTCGACGTCATCGTGATCGGGGGTGGCCATGCGGGCACGGAAGCCGCCCTCGCCGCCGCGCGTATGGGTGCAAAGACGATGTTGCTGACGCAGTCAATCGAGACCCTGGGGCAGATGTCCTGCAACCCAGCGATCGGCGGCATCGGCAAGAGCCACCTCGTGCGCGAGATCGATGCGCTGGGTGGCGCCATGGGTCTTGCTGCCGACGAGGCTGGAATTCACTACCGGGTGCTCAACTCACGCAAAGGTCCTGCGGTCCGGGCGACGCGTGCGCAGGCTGACCGCCAGCTTTATCGTCAATCAATTCGCGGTCGGGTTGAGTCGCAGCGGAACCTCTCATTTTTTCAGCAAACCGCTGAGGACCTGATCGTCGAAGGCGGCCGGGTAGAAGGTGTTCTGACGCAACTCGGCGTTGAGATCCGGGCGAAGACGGTTGTGCTCACGGTGGGAACCTTCCTCGGCGGGGTCATGCACGTGGGCATGCAAACGCAGTCGGGCGGCCGAGCGGGCGACGCGGCGTCCATTGGACTTGCGCGGCGACTCCGGGAACTGCCGTTCAATGTCGAGCGGTTGAAGACCGGTACGCCGCCGCGTATCGACGGGCGAACGATTGACTATACTCAACTCGAGGTGCAGCCGAGCGACTCGCCGCGGCCGCACATGTCGTTCATGACACCCTTTGCGCATGGCCTCCAGCGACCCCGGCAGGTGCCGTGTCACATCACGCGTACGACGGAGGCAACGCACAGCATCATTCGCGGCGCGCTCGACCGCTCGCCGCTCTACACCGGCAAAATTGATGGCGTCGGTCCACGGTACTGCCCGTCGATTGAGGACAAGGTCGTGCGTTTTGAGGATCGGGGCTCGCATCAGATCTTCGTCGAGCCGGAAGGCCTGGGCACGGCGGAGGTTTATCCGAATGGCATCTCCACCAGCTTGCCCTTCGACGCCCAGGTCGCGTTCCTGGCAACTATTCCCGGGTTTGAGAACGCGCGGATTACCCGGCCCGGCTACGCGATCGAGTATGACTTTTTCGATCCACGAGAACTCAGCTCCACGCTTGAGACGTGTCATCTGGAAGGTCTCTTCTTTGCCGGGCAGATCAATGGCACGACAGGCTACGAAGAAGCGGGCGCTCAGGGCCTGATCGCGGGCATTAACGCGGCGCTCAAGGTACGCGATGCCGAGCCATTCACGATTGGTCGGGATCAAGGGTATATCGGTGTGCTGATCGATGACCTCGTCACCATGGGAACTCGCGAGCCGTACCGCATGTTCACCAGTCGGGCCGAATATCGCCTGATCCTGAGACAAGACAATGCGGACCAGCGGCTCACCGAGCGCGGGCGTCAATTGGGCCTCGTGGATGATGATCGCTGGCGGCGTTATTGCGAAAAGAGCGAAGCAATCGAAGGGGGCCGAACACTGCTTGGGAAAACGATCGTGCACCCGCAAACGCCGGTTGCCGAGGCGCTCCTGCCCGAGTTGCGATCGCCCCTGACCCGGGAATACACGGTTCTCGACCTGTTGAAGCGCCCGGGTGTGCGCGTGGCATCGGTCCTAGATGCGCTGGCGTTGCCGTGCGATGACCCGGAGGTCTGGGAACAGATAGAGATCGACAGCAAGTATGAGGGCTATATCACCCGCCAGGCGGGCGAGGTCGAGCGTCTTCGACACCGATCGGCGCAACCGATACCCGCAGATCTCGACTACAGCCTGATCCGTGGACTCTCGAATGAGGTGCGCCAGAAGCTCGAGACAAGCCGCCCGACAGACATCGGTCAGGCAGGTCGGATTTCGGGCGTGACGCCGGCGGCGGTGTCGCTACTGCTCATTCATCTGAAGCGGTACGAGGCACGCGAACGTGCATCCTGATCCGGCCAGGAAGACGCCCGGAGCGAAATGTCCGGCTCCCAGGCGGATGTGCCTGGTCTGTCGTCGTCCGCGTGGCTGACTGGCGACGTCACCTGCGCCAGGGTATCGAGTCCCTGGCGATTGAGGTGAGCGAGTCAGAGCGCGCGCAGCTTGAGGCGTTTGCGGTGGCGCTGGCCCGCTGGAACAAGGTCTACAACCTGACGGCTATTCGTGATCCGGGGCGGATTGCGACGCATCATTTGCTGGACAGCCTGTCGATTGTTCCGCACCTGGTCGCCAACCCGGGATTTCGCGGGGCGGCTACCCGGATTATTGACCTGGGGTCAGGCGGCGGACTGCCGGGCATACCGGTCGCGATCGTAAGCGGGGCGCATGTGATCCTGGTCGACAAAAGCGAGAAGAAGGTACGTTTTTTGACCCAGATGTGCGCGGATCTCGGGCTGCCGCACGCGAGCGCAGTACACGCGCGCATGCAGGACGTACAGGATCGCGTTGACTTCGTTCTCTGTCGCGCCTTTGGCAGCCTCGCCGAGATTGTCTCGGTCTGTCGGGGCCGGCTCGTCGAGACCGGGGCGATCCTGGCGATGCGCGGACACGTAACGGCGGCGGAAATCGGATCCTTGCCGGTATCTGCGAGCGACTCGCCGGGCATGATGCCGGTTGTCATCAATTCCCCGGTGCCGCAGATTGATGAGACCCGGAACCTGGTGGTTATTCCAGCTCGGTTTGTGGGTGACTCTGCTTCGCATCATGTGCAGGCGTCAACGTGACCGGGCAAGCAGCAGTCGGCAGGGGCGGGGCACCGGTTGTTGCGGTCGCTAACCAGAAGGGCGGCGTGGGCAAGACGACAACCGCGGTAAACCTCGCCGCATCCCTTGCGGCGACGAACCGTCAGGTGCTGCTCATTGACCTCGACCCCCAGGGCAATGCCACGATGGGCTGCGGTGTAGAGAAAGATGCCCTGGACGCGGGTATCTATGAGGTACTGCTCGAAGGTGCCGCTATCGCGGAGGCACGGATTGATGCAGAGTCAGCCGGCTTTGATGTTGTCGGTGCGAACGTGGACTTATCGGGTGCGGAACTTGAGCTGATCGACGTCCCGGAGCGAGAATTCCGGCTCCGTCAAGCCATCGACGTGGTGCGGGAAGACTACGATTTCGTGTTAATCGACTGCCCGCCGTCACTCAGCCTGCTTACGCTAAACGGACTCACTGCGGCGAGTGGCGTAATCATCCCAATGCAGTGTGAATACTATGCGCTTGAGGGCCTGACATCGCTCGTTGGCACTATTAGGCGAATTGGTGAGGGCCTCAATCCGGAGCTTTCGATTCAGGGCATCGTGCGAACGATGTACGATCCTCGCAACAGCTTGACCAAAGATGTCTCCGAGCAATTGATCACCCACTTCGGCGATCTTGTTTACAACACGAAGGTGCCGCGAAACGTACGACTCGCAGAAGCGCCGAGTTACGGCTTGCCGATTCTCTATTACGACAAACAGTCCCGCGGCGCGCGGGCATACCTCGCGCTCGCCGGCGAAGTGATCCGACGGGAAAGCGCCCGCGCCCCAAGCGGTAGCGATAATGAACCAGGAGCCGGCGGCGAAAGCGAAAACAGCAGCCGCCGTGGGTCGGAACATGGCGAAGAGAGTCGCCCGGGCGGACGCGGCAGCGAAGAGGAGAAGACCGATGGCGTCTAAGAAAAGAGGGTTGGGACGCGGTCTTGAAGCCTTGCTCGGCGCAGGGACGGCAGCCGACGCCGACAAGTCGGCGGATGTACCGTCGGCCGACGGGCGACTGGCAGAGATTCCGGTCGAGTGGATACGGCCGGGCCGCTACCAACCGCGCAACGAGGTGGAACCCGAAGCGCTCGCTGAACTCGCCGCATCGATCACTGCGCAAGGCATCCTGCAGCCGATCGTGCTGCGCGAAACCGACACCGACCGGTACGAGATCATCGCGGGCGAGCGACGCTGGCGGGCCGCGCAGCTTGCTGGACTCGCGACAGTGCCCGCGGTAATCCGCTTGGTGCCCGACGAGGCCGCGATTGCCATGTCGCTGATTGAGAATATCCAGCGTGAGGATCTGAACCCGCTGGAAGAGGCGGTCGCCCTGCACCGCCTCATCGAAGAATTCTCGTTGACGCACCAGGCCGCGGCGGACGCGGTTGGCAAGAGCCGTGCAGCGGTAAGCAACCTGTTGCGTCTCATGAGTCTCGATGCGCACGTTGCTGAGATGCTGACGCGAGGCGACCTTGAAATGGGACATGCGCGTGCCCTCCTCACGCTCGAACGGTCCGACCAGGTCACCGCTGCGCGGGAGATTGCCGCGCGCGGTCTGAACGTGCGGCAAGCGGAAGCGCTCGTGCGTCGACTGAGCGCGCCGAAATCTGCGGGACCTGCATCACAGAGTGCGAGTGCTGATACGCGCCGGCTGGAGGAGCAGCTGGCCGGCCGTCTCGGTCAGAAAGTCGACCTGCAGCACCGGGCGAAAGGCAAGGGCAAGCTCGTTATCCATTACAACAGCCTGGATGAACTGGACGGAATCCTCACCCATTTCGGTGACCTTGATACCTGATTGCAAGCCGGGCGCTTAACCGTTTTGCGTGATGTCACCATCGGCACTGGCTAGGCGACCTGCCTCGCCGCCGACGCCGGAAAAGTCGATGTCACCGACAACCTTTGTATTGGCCGCATTACCCGCATATTCGGTTGAAGGGCCATAGCGAAATCACTATACTCGGCCCCGCTCAAAAGCGGCGTATTGGGCCGTGGATCGTGACGTCGTCGGCGCAGCGGTGGAATCCCGGGTCTGAAGACAAAATGCTGGCATCCGGTAACACGACATCGACGATTTACCGAATGATGTATGCCCAGTTGGCGGCGACTCTCCTCGTTGCCGGCGTGATATCGGTTTTTGATTGGATGGTGGCCTGCTCTGCGATGCTGGGTGGGCTGGTTTGCATAGTGCCAAACGGTTTTGTGGCCTGGCAGTTCCAGCGGGTCAAAGGTACAGCGGTGCGCCGGCTGGTTGCGAGTGAAGCTGGCAAGTTCGTATTGAGTGGATGTCTGTTTGCCGCGGTCTTTATCCTGGTAGAGACGCTGCATGCAGGGGCTTTCTTTGCCATGTTCATCGTGCTGCAGCCAATGGCCTTGTTAACGCCGTGGCTGGTTCAGAGGTAAAACGCCGTGGCTGGCGTTACGGGTGGTTAACCCTGAGGTAATTGGCGGTGGCCCAGACATCGGCTACGGTCTAAAGGGATAGCGGGACGGACATCGGGTAAGTGACGGCAAATCGAATGCGGGCAGCGTGGATCACGAGGTCGGGTTAGGACAACAGCGGCGTCAGGACAACCAGAGGGTGAGAGACAAAGAATCTTATGGCGAGTGAAGCACCGACAACCAGCGAGTACATTCAGCACCATCTGACGAACCTCGCCTACGGTAAACACCCTGACGGTGAGTGGGGGTTTGCGCAAAGCGCGGCTGAGATCGCTGACATGGGCTTCATGGCGATCCACGTTGATACGATGTTCTGGTCTGCTTTTCTGGGTTCGGTGTTTCTTCTCATCTTTGTCACCGCGGCGAACCGTGCGACTGCGGGCGTGCCCGGCCATCTGCAAAACATGTGCGAGATGGCGGTTGAATTCGTTGAGGACAACATCCGCACAGTCTTTGGCGATCGCCAGAATCCCATCATTGGTCCGCTGTCACTGACCATTCTCATCTGGGTCTTCCTGATGAATCTGATGGATCTGGTGCCGGTCGACTGGATACCGTTCGTTGCGACGATGTCCGGTGTCCATTTCATGAAGGTCGTCTCGACAACCGATCCGAATGCAACGCTGGGCATGTCATTGGGCGTTTTCTTCCTCGTTCTTTACTACAACATCAAAGTGAAAGGCCCGATCAAGTTCGGTGCGTCATTGTTCACGCACCCGGTGCCGCATTGGAGTATGTACTGGTTCAACTTCATCCTTGAAGTGGTCGACCTGATAGCAAAGCCCCTTTCACACGGGCTGCGGCTCTTCGGCAACCTGTACGCCGGGGAGATGATCTTCATTCTTATTGCGCTCCTGCCCTGGTGGATTCAATGGTCGCTGTCGGTGCCCTGGGCGCTCTTCCATATTCTGATTATCTGCCTGCAGGCATTCGTCTTCATGATCCTGACGATTGTGTACCTGACCCAGGCGCATGAGACTGGCGAGCACTGATCGCTCGTCACCGTCCTTTAAACACTTCAATCAACCTAGCGACATAACCCCAAGCAGGAGCAACACTCATGGAACAATCGTTAATCTTAATTGCAGGCGGGATCCTGATGGGTCTGGGCGCAATCGGCAGTGGCGTCGGTATCGGCCTGCTTGGCGGCAAGTACATCGAAGGTGTCGCTCGCCAACCGGAGCTGCAGCCGATGCTGCTGACCCAGTTGTTCATCGTCCTCGCGCTGGTTGATGCGGTACCTATCATCGGCGTTGGTATTGCGCTTTACATGATCTTCGCACTCTGACGGGCGCGAGTCGGCGAACCACGCTGGTTCGCCAGGGAAACCAATGCCTGCAAGGCACCCATTTCTGACCGGTCCGCTTGTGGACTGTCAATCCGGTATCAAGGGAGGGGTTTATAGATGAATATGAACCTGACGATGATTGGGCAGCTGATCGCATTCGTGATCTTCGTTCTGCTGTGCATGAAGTATGTATGGCCGCCGTTGACCCAGATCATGCGCGAACGGCGAAAGGCAATCGCCGATGGGCTGGCCAAGGCCGCCGATGCCGAACGTCAGTTAAGTGAAGCAAGCAGCGCCGCAGACGATGAGCTTGAGGCTGCAAAACAGCAATCGGCCGAACTCATCGAGCAGGCGCGTCAGCGCGGCAATCAGATCGTTGAAGATGCCAAGGGCAAGGCACGCGAGGAGGCCGAGCGCATCCAGCAGGGTGCCGAGGCGTCCATCGAGCAGGATGTGAACCGCGCCCGCGAGGCACTGCGGGCGCGCGTCAGTGAGCTTGCAGTTCAGGGGGCCGAGCAGATCCTCGAGAAGTCGGTTGATCGCGAGGCACATCAGGAAATGCTGAACAAACTCGCAGCGGAGCTGTAGCGGACATGGCAGAAGCAGAGCTTGTAACCGTCGCCCGACCCTACGCCCGGGCCGCTTATTCCACCGCGCTTGATCAGCCGGATGGATTGTCCAACTGGTCCCGCATGCTCGTTTTGTTGGGCGCTGCCGTCGACAATGCAAACATCCGGGAAGCGCTCGACAACCCGGCGATGTCGTCCCAGGCATCAGCCACCCTCCTGATCGAAATCTGTGGTGATGATCTGAATGACGCGGGGCGCAACTTTGTCCGGGTGCTTGCGGAATACGATCGCATTCTGCTATTGCCGTCGATCTCGACCATCTTTGAGGCGCTGAAGGCGCAGCACGAGAAAACCATGAACGTGCAGGTCGCGAGTGCTTTCGAGGTGACTGGCGAGGAAGCCTCGAAGCTCGGAGAAGCGCTCAAGAAGATGCTGCAACGCGAGATCAACCTCGAGTCAACGGTCGACAAGTCGCTTTTGGGCGGCGTCGTCATCCGTGCGGAAGACACGGTCATTGACAACTCCATTCGTGGCCGGCTCGCCAAACTGTCGAACCAGCTCAACTAATTTTTCTTCATTGCCGAGGAACGCCGAAAAATGGACCAACTAAATCCTTCTGAAATCAGCGACATCATCAAACAGCGTATCGAAAAGCTGGATGTCACCTCGGAAGCGCGCAATGAAGGCACCATCGTCAGTGTGTCTGACGGTATCGTGCGCATCCACGGGCTTGCCGATGTCCAGAACGGTGAGATGGTGGAGTTTCCAGGCGGGCTTTATGGCTTTACGCTGAACCTTGAGCGCGACTCGGTCGGTGTCGTTGTCCTCGGCGACTACAAGGGCTTGCGCGAAGGTATGACCGCCCAATGCACCGGGCGTATCATGGAGGTGCCAACCGGACCTGAGTTGCTGGGCCGGGTCGTCGACGCGCTCGGCAATCCGCGTGACGGCAAGGGGCCGATCGCGGCGAGCAGTTCATCGCCTGTTGAAAAGGTGGCGCCTGGCGTTATCGCTCGCCAGCACGTCGACCAGCCGGTGCAGACGGGACTCAAGTGTATCGACTCCATGATCCCGGTTGGCCGGGGCCAGCGTGAATTGATCATTGGCGATCGGCAGACCGGCAAAACCGCCATCGCGATTGACACCATTATTAACCAGCGCGACTCGGGCATTAAGTGCGTGTACGTCGCCATCGGCCAGAAAATGTCGTCGGTCGGCAACGTTGTTCGCACACTCGAAGAGCACGGCGCGATGGAAAACACCATCGTTGTTGCCGCAACTGCAGCCGACCCCGCGCCGTTGCAGTTTATTTCTGCGTATGCCGGTTGTGCGATGGGTGAATACTTCCGCGATCGCGGGGAAGACGCCCTCATCATCTACGATGACCTCACCAAGCAGGCGTGGGCGTACCGTGAGATCTCCCTGTTGCTGCGGCGCCCGCCAGGCCGTGAAGCGTATCCTGGCGACGTGTTCTACCTGCACTCGCGTTTGCTGGAGCGCGCCGCGCGGGTTAATGCGGATTACGTCGAGGCAGAAACCAACGGCGAAGTGAAGGGCAAGACCGGATCCCTGACCGCGCTTCCCGTTATCGAGACGCAGGCCGGTGACGTCTCTGCGTTCATTCCAACCAACGTAATCTCTATCACTGACGGCCAGATTTTCCTTGAAGCGGACCTCTTCAACTCCGGCAACCGGCCCGCAATGAACCCCGGCATTTCAGTGTCCCGCGTGGGTGGCGATGCCCAGCTGAAGTTCATGTCCAAGATCAGTGGCGGCATCAAGCTTGCGCTTGCTCAATATCGTGAGCTGGAATCTTTTGCGCAGTTCGCTTCTGACCTCGACGAGGCGTCACGCCGGCAGC
>CAVOBC010000171.1:0-9445 GCA_963693635.1 Gammaproteobacteria bacterium
TCGGCAATTGCCACTTCAGTATCATGACCAAAAACAGTGAGACATTTGTTGGCGGCCCGCCGATGGTCAAGCAAGCCCTGGGCATCGACATGACAAAACAGGAACTCGGCAATCCCGCGGTGCAGGCGAAGGCGGCCGGCGCCGTGCACAACGTCGCTGATGACGAAGCCGATGCGATGGCCCAAATCCGCCAGTTTCTTTCCTACATGCCGCCCAACGTGTGGACGTTGCCACCGCGCCAGACACCCCATGATGACCCCAACCGACGCGATGCGGCTCTCGCTGATTTCATGCCCACAAACCGCCGCGAACCGCACAACGTCAGACGGCTGATCGATATGGTGACGGATACGGGCAGTGCATTCGAGATCTCCCGACCGTACGGCCGGTCGCTCGTGACCATGCTCGCCCGGATCGACGGCTTTCCGGTCGCCGTGATGGCAAACGACTGTCGCCACAACGGTGGCGCGATGACTGCGCGGGCATGCATCAAACTCGAACGCTTCGTCGACTTTGCCGACACCTTCCACCTGCCGATGGTGTATTTCTGTGATGTGCCGGGATTCATGGTTGGTCTCCAATCAGAGAAAGATGGCATCATCCGCTTTGCCAATCGCGCGATGTTCGCCGTGCGCGAGGCGAGCATCCCCTACATCACCATCGTGACCCGTCGATGCTACGGCGTTGCTGGCGGCAGCGCGAAGATGGACGGTATGGCCGTTCGTTACGCCTGGCCGTCGGCCGAATCTGGATCGCTGGTTGCAGAAGGCGGGGTGATGGCGGCTTACCGACGTGACATCGCCGCATCCCCGGACCCCGACGCACGACGCAAGGAACTGGAGGATCGTTTCATCCGCATGGCGTCGGTGCTGCGGCAACCTGGCATCGTTGCCCCCATGGAGATCATCGACCCGATCGACACCCGTCCCGCCATCGTCGATTACGTGCGCAAGACCCACGCCGTCAATGCAGCCCAGTTGGGCCCGAAGATCCGCGTCGGCATGCGGCCCTGATTTTCTCCGCTAACCCGTTGTTGTCCCAAAATTGCCTGGCTGACAATTCTGGGGAGTCGGTTTGCAAGCAAACCTCGCAGCGCGTCAGTGGTCGCTGCTTTTGCCCGCCACGCCCGTGTCCGGAAAGTCGGTAAAGAATCCATCGATGCCCAACCTGAGGTAACGCTCAAGTTCCATAGCCGAAGACTTGAACGCAGGATGCGGCGCATCGTCACGCAGGGTCCACACGTGCACGAGAAGCCCGAGGCGGTGCGCCGCGCGGACGAAACCACTGTCCTCACCCGTTGGCGTCAACAACAGATACTTGGCCGCGCCCACCCCATCAGCAAAGCTGGCGATGGACGCGAGCGGGATGTTAGGTGTGTTCAGTTCCTCGCGACTGACGGGTGAGACCAGCTGCACCAGCGTCAGATCCGAGGTCCGGTCCAGATCTCGCAAGACCTGGGGTTCAAATGACTGGACGATGACTGGAATGCCCGTCCTTGGCAGCCGGTTTTTCCGCAGCACCGCAAGAAGCTGTTCGGCCGCATCAAAACCGCGGACTTTGAAGTAGCCGGGCAACTTCGTTTCGGGATAAATACCAACGGGCCGCCCCGCCGCCGCCTGCTTTTCGGCCACGAGGTCGATGACCTCCTGCAGGGTGGGTATGCCGTATTTGCCGTCGTGCTCCCGGCTTCTGCCACGAAACGGCTGCACCGCACGCAACGTTCGGATCTCGGCGAGGGTGAAGTCCTCCGCAAACCAGTCCAGCCGATCATCTACGGTCCGCTTTCGATCCAGGAATTCCGGATGATCAGCAACATCAGTCGTCGAACTCAGATAGTGATCGTGACGGGCTATCAAAACGCCGTCCCGCGTAAAGATCAGATCCGGCTCGACAAAGTCCGCACCCATTTCAATGGCAAGCGCGTAGGCGGCGAGCGTATGTTCCGGCAGGTGACCGCTCGCACCGCGGTGTGCAATGACCAACGGCTCGTGGGCGAACGCAATAGCGGGCAATGCCGACAAAGCGATTGTCAGGATCAAGACTCTGGGGAAAAAATTCGTAATTCTGGGAGAAAAATCAGCGATTTTGGGACAAAAAACAGCAGTTCTAAGAGAAAAATCAGATAGTTGCATGTCGTGCCTTCATGGATATCCACTCGCTGAACACCACCGTCCCGAGGATCAAAAGCAGGATGACCGACACCTGCTGCCAGGCCACGATGCTGATCGACGCCTGCAACTGCAGACCGATACCACCTGCGCCGACAAGTCCGAGCACCGTTGACTCGCGAATGTTGATATCCCAGCGAAACACCGCCGTGCCCACAAAGGCCGGCAGCACCTGGGGCCAGATTCCAAAAGTCATCACCTGCGCGGCGGTCGCACCCGTCGAGGTGACCGCCTCCACCGGTTCGACATCAATTTCCTCAATCGCCTCGTAGAGCAACTTCGCAACAAAACCGATCGAGCGCAATGTAATTGCGATGATGCCGGCCAACACTCCAGGTCCAAGGATCGTCACGAGCAGCAATCCCCAGATGAGCGAATTGATCGACCGCGAGCTAACTATGATGAGCAGGGCGAGAGGACGCACAAAGCGCGTGGACGGTGTCGTGTTGCGAGCAGCGAGGAACGCGATGGGGGTTGCGAGCACGACGGCGAACGCGGTGCCGAGCGTCGCAATGTTTATGGTGTCGATCAGCGGCCGCCAGAGTTCATCCAGATAGTCCCAACGCGGCGGCACCATGCGCGCCGCGATGTCCGCCGCAACGTACGGCGCATCTTCAATGAAGAACCATTCGGTGTTGGCCGAGATCGCCTGCCAGCAAGTGACAAAGAGCGCGACCAGCGCGAGGTACCCAAACCAGCGAGCCAGGCGGTGCGCGCGGGTCAGGGGATGCCAGGCGGGCCGCTCCGTGCTCACTGGACCCATGACCGAACGTAGCCGCTCGTGTATTCAGCCACCATGACGATGGCGATGATCACGATCAGTATCGCCGCTGCTGTGTCGAACTCGTACCGGTCAAAGGCCGTATTGAGCGTGGCACCGATGCCGCCCGCACCCACAATGCCCACGACCGCCGACTCGCGAAAGTTGATATCAAGTCGATAGAGTGAGAGTCCAATGATCCGCGGCATCACCTGCGGCGTTATCGCGTAGTTGACCCATTGCAGCCAACTCGCTCCCGTCGACTCGATCGCTTCCGCCGGTAACGGATCCATTGACTCGATGTCTTCAGCCAACAACTTGGCAAAAAAGCCGACCGTTGCGATCGAGAGCGTCAGCATTCCGGCGAACGGCCCAAACCCAAACATGGCAACCAGGAGTATCGCGATGATGATCTCCTGGAACGAGCGGGTCGCCGCGATGAAGGCCCGGCAGCAGTAGTAAACGACCGGGTGGGCGACGTTTCGCGCCGCGCCCAGGGCAACGGGTATGGAAACGAGAATTCCGATGATCGTGGACACCACGGTCATCGTCAGACTCTCGATCAACCCCGCCCGAATGTCGGTCCAGTGGCTGACAAAGTCGGGGTGCGCAAACGCGACCGCGAAGGCGGCCCCTCTGTCCAACCCCGCAACGACCCGCGACCAATCGACCTCGACGCTGCTAAGCGCTGCGACCATGTAGACGACAGCCACCGAGATGGCGATGAGCCGCCCCCGACGGCTGCCAATCAACCCAGGGGGTCGCCAGCGCCTCGCATCGAAGGCAGGCACTGTCTCAGGCATGTGCACCCCGGAATGCGTGGGTCGGCGACGTGGTCATGCCGACTCGCCCTCATCAGGCATCGCTGACGGCTCGGCCCCGGTCGCCTGCCAGTCCTCCTTGCCGTAGATGTCGCTCAATCGATCTTCATCCAGTTCGTCGGGCCCGCCGTCGAACACGATTGCGCCATCGCGCAAGCCGACGATTCGGCCAATGAAGGTACGCGCGAGGGCAACATCGTGAATGTTGACGATCGCGGCAAGCTGGCGCTCCTTACAGATCTCGACCAGAAGCCGCATGATCTGGCGAGACGTCCTTGGGTCGAGGCTGGCCGTCGGTTCATCCACTAACAGCAGATCGGGTCGCTGCAGCACCGCCCGGGCGATACCAACGCGTTGCCGCTGACCCCCGGAGAGTTCATCCGCACGCTTCATGTAGTGCGACTCAAGCTCAACCCGGGCGAGCAACTCGAATGCTTCTGCAACCGTCGCTTCTGGAAACCTGCGAAGCAAGCTGCGCAGGAAGCTGACATTGCCAAGCTGTCCGGCCAGCACGTTCTCCATCACTGACAAGCGTTCGACCAGCGCGTACTCCTGGAAAATCATCGCCATTTTTCGGCGCGCGGCACGCAGGCGCCGCCGCCCGAGCGTTGTCACATCGACGTCATGCAGTCGAACACTGCCCGAAGTAGGCTCCACGAGTCGGTTGATACACCGAATCAGGGTGCTCTTGCCGGCGCCAGACGGGCCTATCAACGCAATCATTTCGCCCGCACCGACGTCGAGGGATACCCGGTCAAGACCAACGTCGCCGGTGTCGTAGGTTTTACAGAGTTCGCTGATTGTCAGCACCGCGAGGATGTCCGCGGCCGGCGTGAAACAGTAACTGACGAGCGGTGCAGGCATGCACCGCCATTTTCTGCAAGACCCTTTCCTTCAAGAGAATGCGAGGTTTGTTTGCAAACCGACTCCCAAGAATTATCAGGATGACAATTTTGGGGTAGGAAAGACCTAGCGGCAGCCATAGGTCACTTCACTCGCCACATCGATCTGTCGAACGACTTCCCAGTGTTTCTTGTAGGAAATCGGCACAAACTGCTCTTCGCCCGACTTTGCGAACTCGGCGAGCAGTCGCGTTCCGGTCCAGTCAAAGGACATGAATGCCGCCCGCACCTTCTTGGCCAGGTCCGGCTCAAGACCATTGACGTGGCCAAACGCGGTGGTTGGAAACGTCCGCGAGGTATAAATCACTTTAATATCGGATGGGTTAACCACGCCGCGCGCGAGCATCCGGGTCTTGACCGAGTTCGCCATAGCACCGGCCGGATAGTCGCGATTGACGACACCCAGCAGCGTATTGTCGTGCTTGCCGGAGAAGACAAAGGCGTAGTCCGTACCCCCGATGAGTCCGAACTCGGCCTCCAGGATCGCTGAGGGCGCCTTGAAGCCCGAGTTCGAGGTCGGGGACGAGAACGCCACCGTCTTGCCGCGCAGATCCGCGACGGTGTTGATGCCGCTCGACGGGTGGGTGACGATCTCCATCTCGTAACCAAATGAGTTATCGCTGGCCGCCATCATGGCGAAGGGAACAAACCCGGCGCAATTGACAGCGAGCGGCGTTGACCCGGTGTTGAAGCCCGCAACATGCAGACGACCAGCGCGCATTGCCTCGACCTGAGCCGCATTCGATTGCACCGGAAAGAACACCACCCGCTTGCCGGTCGCGTCGGACAAATGCGCCAGGAACTCCGACCATACTTCCTTGTAGACCGCAGGGTCTTCAACCGGGGTGTAGGCAAAGATCAGCGCGCGCGGGTCGAGCAGTCGCTCCGCGTCGACGTCAGCAATCAGATCATGGTCGCTGTCACAATACCGGTCAGAGAGCGCGCCGCGGTGGGCGCACTCGGCGGCTTGCAGGGAACTCATCGCAACGAGCAGCGCGGCGGCCAACGAAACCAGCATCATTCGCGTCATGGACGATGGGACCACACCGAAAGAGCGCAATGTTAACAGGCTTGCAGTCCTCGCCGTCTTCCGTCAGTTGCAACACGAACCTCGACCCAGAACGTATCTTGAGGACACAACGCGCTCAGCGGCTGAAGCGGTAGCGCAGCTTCACGACAAAGAGATCGACCACCGGGTCGGTCAGCGCGTCATGAAACAGGTCACCGAACTCTTCATGGCCGCGACTCGGCAGATTGCTGCCGCGCGTGTAGACGACGAAGAGATCAGACAGTGGCGCGATTTCCCAGCGATAGCGTAGCTGACTGGTCAGTCGGCTGGTCGTAAAGTCGTGGGTCGAATCCTGGATGCCACCCAGCG
The DNA here is from genome assembly GCA_963693635.1 of Gammaproteobacteria bacterium. GTDB lineage: Bacteria > Pseudomonadota > Gammaproteobacteria > Pseudomonadales > Azotimanducaceae > CAVOBC01. The sequence goes on from CAVOBC010000171.1 coordinate 6,030, forward strand.
TCGTGCGCAGCAGGTCGCCGCCACCGGCCGGGACCCGCCACAGGTTTTGCGCCTTCGCCCGGATACCGACCCATTGCAGCGAGAAGCGCAACTGCTGGCTCACACTCAGGAAGAGGTCCATCGCCAGCTTCGGTTGCCAGTGGAGTCCCTCGTAGGTGGCAAGCGTGTCGCCCTCGCGATAGATGAGCCAGCCGTCGATATTGCGATAGGTCGCATCAAGCTCAATCGACACCCGGTCATTCGGCTTGTAGGTAACGCCAAACTGGCCGGTGATCGTCGTGTCACCGAGTTCTTCCGAGCGCACGTTGGCACCCACCGCGGCGCTCCAGACACCACTCGTGTCCGTTCCGTATTCAAACGCCAGCGTACCTTGTGGCGCGGTACGATAGTCACCGTTGCCGCGCGTTCGACGGTCTTCCCAGCGGGCGGGAGCCATAATCATCGTGGCATCGAGCTTGCTCCGATTCTGGAACGTCATCGAACTGCGAATGAAGAACGACGACTGCACGAGCTTGCCTTCCATGTTCTGCTCGTACGACAGCGAGACCGCGGTGCCAAGCTGGCGCAGACCGGCAACATTGGAGACGCGATTCGTCGTGAAATAATGAAGTCGCCTTGAGTCATTGCGGCGCAGAAATCCCATGTCCGAGATGTCCAGGTCCTCGTCGATGTAGTCGAACGACAGCCGATGGAACGATCCCTGCCGCGGCGCCCAATCGATCTCGACGTAGCCACCAGCGCCCCGTGTGCTCTCCACGTCACTGGCCATCAATTGCACCTCGGTTGACACCCGACCCGACTTGCTGCGCATTTTCGCATCAACGCCGTAGGTTCTTGCATCGCCCTCGGGGTGCGCGACGAGCGTCGCGATACCGCCCAGCGATTTGCGTCCACCCTGCGTGTTCTCGTACAACAGTCGCGCAACACTGAAGTCCCGACCCGTCTGCATCAGCGCTGTTTCGCGCCCGTCCACATCGCGCGTGCCAAAGAACGTTGTGTCGTCCTCTGCGGCTGCCATCACGCCGTAGCGAAACGCCCCCGACTGACCCGTCGCTTTGACGGCGCCCAACAATTCGGTCGGTTTGCTGAGTTCAACGCCCGGCAAGGTGACGCCGTCCTCCACCACCGGCGTCCGTGGCGCGCCACCGATGCGGCGCGTATTGACGAGCGTTGTCGGCGGCGAGAAAAACGTGTTGGTCAGCGGGCGTGCGCCCGCACTGTTCGGCGGCTGGCGAATCGCTGCGCGGGATGAGGTAACGAACACGTCGTTGCCTTCAAGAAAGAAGAGGCGCTTCTCCGGAAAGTAAGTTTCGAATGCGGTTAGATTGACCACCACATCATCGGACTCAACAATGCCAAAGTCCGGGTTCAGCGTACTCGTCAGTTGTAGTCGGGATGAGGGTCGCCAGAAAATGTCCATGCCGACCCGTGTGTTCGACTCACGCCGTATGTTGTTGGCAGACGCGGCAGCGAACGGGAACAGTGCGAGTTGTTGTCGCGGCTGAATCTGCTCCAGCGCGAGCGGTTGCATACCACTGATGAAGTCAGGTTTGCTCTCCGGCAAGGCTGGCCAGCCCCACTCCTCGTCAAGATAGGTGACGCGCCGGGTCATGGCGAAACCCATTCGTCGCGGGCCATCCATCTTTGGCATGGGCATGATGGACCACGGCAGGAACATCTCGGTGGTGTAGCCATCCGCAGTGACAAACGTGCGTCCACGCCAGGCGCCGTCCCACAACTGGCTCAACTGTCGCTCCGGCAGCAGCGTGCCATCTGACAGGGTACCGCCCAGATTGACGCCGAAATAGAGGCCATAGAGTCCTTCCCCCGAAACGTCCAGGAAGATCTGCGTGCCATCCCGGTTCACCTCGGCATCACGCGAACTGAGCCGTGGGACCAGCGTGTCCGGCGGCTGGATGGCAGCGATGCCAACGTACAGTCCGGCATCCGTGTAGAACATCTTTACGGTCGTCTCGTGCTGCGGCTTTGTCAGCACGTCGGGGGACACGACGCGTAGATCACCGTGTGCAGTCAGGCCTCCCCAGACAGCCTCAATCAGCCGCCCATCAATCTTGACCTCGGCCGAGGCAACCCGCGCAAGGTCAATGACCCCCGCAGCGGATTGCGCGCTCGCAGCGAACGAAACGGACCAGAAAAACAGGCTTGAAATAAGGGCAATGGGAAATGAGACGTGCAACGCGTGAATTCCGTAGTTTTAGCGACCGCACAGCATAGGATTTTGCCTAGCGATAGGCACGCGCGAAGGCCCATCATCCTCCGGGTTGCGAGTGCGTCATTCACCGCACTGCTGAGCCGCCAGCGGGGCGAGCCGTGCGCTCCCGCACCCTGAATGTCACGGCAAGGCTGACATGGGTGGACAAGATTGTGAATCCAGATCCGCGACGCTGACAACCATCGAACACTCCCTTACAGTTGTACGCACCTACTAACTACTAACAAACCAACATTGAGGTACAAAGATGTCGAATTTCAGACTCGATGGTAAGACTGCCATCGTAACCGGTGGTGCAGGAGGGCTCGGGCGGTCCATGGTCGCGGCCTTCGCCGACGCCGGCGCAAACGTCGTGGTTGCCAGCCGCAACGAGGAAAATATCCGCAGAGTCGCGGACGCCATCAACGCGAAGGGGCAGAGCGCACTTGCCATCACTGTGGACATTACCGACACCGACCAGGTCGATGCCATGATCGCAGCAGCAGTCGATACCTTTGGCGCACTCGACATCATCGTCAACAATGCCGGTCGCTGGGGGCGTTCCCACAAGGCAGAGGAAACACCGCTCGATGAATGGCGCGACGTTATCGAGCAAAACCTCACCGGGATGTTCATTCCGTGCATCGCCGCCGGCAAGCAAATGATCGCGCAGGGTTCCGGAAAAATCATCAATATCTCATCGACCGCCGGCAGCAAAGGCAACCCCGGGCAACTGCACTACTCCGCCGCAAAAGCCGGCGTGCTAAGCCTGACCAACAACCTTGCGTACATGTGGGCCAAACACAACATCAACGTCAATTGCATTCTTCCGGGTCTGATTGCGACTGACGAACTGAAAGGGTTCGGCATCATTCCACCGTCCGAGGACAAGGACGGCAACCCCATCCCGCGCCTTGAACTGACACCAAATCCCGAAGATGTCGCCGATCTCGCCCTCTTTCTGGCTTCACCGGCCTCCGACGCGTTGACCGGTGAACAGTACCCAATCCGGGCCTGGCTCAAGTCCGAGCGCTTCTGGCAGTGACCCTGATGGAGCGGGGCGGATCAGCCCTGTATTGTCTCCACCCTGCCCCAGCGTTCGCTCAGTTGACCGTGTTTTTCTCGGCAAACCGGTTCGGTGCACGTGAATCCTCATTGCGCGTCTTCACATCGATCATCACCGACTTGCCTTCCTGATTGCTCT
>CAVOBC010000172.1:0-9436 GCA_963693635.1 Gammaproteobacteria bacterium
CGCTTACCTACAGGACTGAGGCAGCGATGGACTTCGGTGTACATTTACCCCATATGGGACGCGAGGCGTCGGGCCCGGTTCTGCGGAAGTTCGCCTCTGAACTCGAACGGCTGGACGTGCACTCCGCCTGGGTGAGCGACCACGTGTGTTGGCCAGCGTCGCTTGAGTCGCAGTACCCGTACTCGGACGACGGCAGCTTTCCAGCACCCAATGACCTCGCCTGGCTGGACCCGATCAGCACACTCACCTACATCGCCGCATGCACAGAACGCCTGCGCCTTGGCACCAGCGTGTTGATATTGCCCTATCGCTTGCCGGTCGTGACCGCAAAGCAACTGGCAACGCTGGATGTCGTCTCGGACGGTCGCCTCATCCTGGGTGCCGGGGTCGGCTGGATGGCGGAGGAAGCGGCTGTGCTCGGCATGCCATGGGATCAACGCGGCAAGCGGTCGGACGAGCAACTGGAGATTTTTCGGCGGTTGTTCAGCGACGATGAGCCATCGTTTGACGGCGAGTTCTATCAGTTTGGCCCGGTCAGGTTCGAGCCCAAGCCTGTCCAGACACCGGTACCTGTGTGGGTCGGCGGAGCGACGCCCGCCGCATTTGCCCGGGTCGCGCGCAGCGGTCAGGGCTTCCATGCGGCGTTCCAGCCGCTCGAAACAGTCGCCGAGGAGTGGACGGCGGTGCAACGTGCATGTGAGAAGATAGGCCGGGACGCGTCAGGGCTTACGTTGTCATTGCGCGTTTTTCTCGATCCCGAGTCGGGAATGGAGAACGCCAAGTCCCTTGCGGGCTCTAAAGATGCGATGCTGGAACGGCTGGGAGATATGCGTGATATCGGCATTTCACACGTCCTGCTCGACCCGGTGGCTGGGGGCGGTGTTGAAGGTCGACTTTATGCCGTGCAGCAATTCATGGAAGATGTCGCTCCGGACTGTCGATAAGCGCCGCTTCATCGCGCATTAGACACCCACAGATGGCACAACAAATGAGACGAGATCTGCGGCGAGACCAGCAGCGTTTCCAGACGATGGCAAATTGAGGACAGTATAGTTGTCGAAAGAAAGCAGTGAGACGATTGCGGTCATTCTTCAGTACCTGAATAAGGTCAAGACGCGGTGTACCTACGGGGTAATCGCCCAAATAATCGGCGTTAATACCCAATCGGTGGGCAGGCTACTGGGCGAGCGCCGCCCGGAGGCAAGCTGGGTGGTCAGCGAAAAAACCAAGGAACCGACGGGATACCTCGATGAAGAAAAGCACCCGGACCTGTACCGCACGAAGCGGATTATCAAGTCGGCGGAAGTGATTCGCAGGAATCTGGGGATCTGATCCAGATGTAATGAGACGTTGCCGCTTGAGCCTTCGGCGAGTCTCAGGCTCCGTACTGTCCGTGATCCGTATTGTCCGTTATCCGAAATGTCGGTTGTTCGGATTGCTGGTGAGAGGTTGCGCTGATTACTGCTTCGGAAACCAGTAAGTCAGGTATTCGGCATAGGCGGCGTAACCGTCGACACCCTGCGCTTCGATCTCGTGACTGGTTTTGACCAGATATTCGCCGTTGCCCTTGTCGGTGGCGTCGACGAGCGTGATGTGTGATCGCAGCCGTACGCCTTCGCCGATGACGACTGGCTGCAGAATTCGAACCCGGTCCAGTCCGTAGTTCAGCGGGGACTGGCCATCGATCGGCCAGAGTCCGGTGTCGCGGTAGAAATGTGATAGCAGCGAAATCATGTGGAAGCCATGCATCAGCGTTCCGCCATAGCGCGTGGTCTTCGCGTATTCGGGATCGCAGTGTCCCGGCCGTGCGCCAGCGAGTCACTTCGCCAAAGATGTTGACCTGAACCTGATCGATGAAGACCCAGTCGCTGACACCCAGTTTTTTGCCAAGCACCTCCTGTGCTGTGGCCAATCGAAAGCTCCGATCCATCGCGGGGTCGCCCATTCGTCTCTCCTGTTGGTCTTTGAAAGCGGCAGGCAGGTGCGAGGTTTGTTTGCAAACCGGCGCCCAGGAATTGCCAACGTTGACAATGTCGGGACGCGAACGAGTTAATCACACAATATCGGGCCAATCACACAACATGACTGCGATGTGGGCAGCGATTGTCTGCGATCGGTCGACAGTTAGTCGACATAGAATGAGCAACCTGATGGACAACCGAAATCACACAGGAAGATGAATGATCGATCACAACGAATATTTTGACGGTAACGTAAAATCGCTCGTCCTTGAGGGCCACGACAAGCCCGCGACGGTCGGCGTCATGGCTCGGGGTGAGTACGAATTCGGCACCGGGTCGCCGGAATTGATGCGGGTTGTCGCGGGCGAGTTGAACGTCAAACTACCGGGCGTTGATGAGTGGCAAACCTTCGAGGCTGGCGCGGAGTTTCGCGTGCCGGGCGACAGCAAGTTCCAGGTACGTGTGCCGGTCGACACGGCCTATCTTTGCATCTACGGATGAGTGCGAGTGTTGTGTTGTTGGCAACGCGGATTCCCGGACGATCTTGCAAGGAGTGCTACGCGCCGTCTGGCGGCGTTGTTGCGAGTGGCCTCGGGCCCGTGAGCACCTTTTCTATTGCGCTGGCAGACAATGGTAGTCTGCAGTCGTGAAACTCAACCTTGAAAACCGGATAGATCAGCAGGAGACCTGGACATTCTCTGAATGTCTCGGGCTTGCGTCTGAGTTTGACACCAAGGTGCGTATGGTCGTCGTCACGGTTTACTCGCGGGGCAAGAAATACGTCGACAGCGATGCGGCGCCAGGTGGGGAGCGACCGAAGAGCAAGTCGTAACACCGAATTTGTTGGCCGGGAATATCGCGCAGCGGGTCCCGAAACCCGGGACTCGAAGTTTCAGGCGGAGGCCCAAGAGCGGGGGGATAACCTATGAATGACGGCACGAATACTCGAATAGCCTGGTACAACGGTGCGTATCTTCCGGAGCACGACGTCCTCGTGCCGTTCCGTGACCGTGGTTTTCTGTACGGGGACGCGGTCTTTGATATGACCCGTACCTTTGGTGGAGAGATCTTTCGCCTCGAAGAGCACATGCGACGACTCTACGCGTCGCTTCGCTCAATGCGGATCGACCCGGGCATGGCGGCGGACGAGTTGATTGCCATCAGCCGTGAGGTTGTTGCAAGAAACGCCCACCTGCTGGATCCGACGACCGATTTCTGGCTGGCGCAGCGCGTGTCTCGCGGTCTGGGCGGCGTGGGAGACGAGGATTGGGATCAGGAGGGTGCCACAGTGATCGTCGAGTGTCGGCCACTGCCGCTTGCCGCACGTGCCGCTTATTATCGTGATGGCATCGACGTGACCGTGTCGCCTGTACGCCGGACCGCGCCTGACGCGCTGACGCCGCGCGCGAAGACCCACAACTATCTGAACCTGATCATGGCGGGCATGGCGATGCCCGAGAGCACGGACTATCCCATCCTGCTTGATCACAATGGCAATCTCGCGGAGGGCCTGGGGGCCAACATCTTTCTGGTCCGCGATGGCATTTGTTTGACGCCCCGCGAGCAATTTGTCTTGCCGGGCGTCTCCCGTCAGGTGGTTTTCGATCTTTGCGCGAGTCAGGGCATCCCGGTTGAGCAACGTGATCTCGATTTTCACGATGCGGCGAACGCAGACGAGATGTTCCTCACGTCGACCAGCATGTGTGTCGCACCGGTTTGCTCGTTCAACGGGACGCCGGTTGGTGATGGCCCTTGTGGGCCCCTCACGCGTCGCCTCATGGACGGATATGTGGATCTCGTTCAGTTCGATTGGGTGGAACAATATCTGGCACATCTGTGAGGTCATGGCGTGGGTCTGCCGATGCTTTGCCTGGTTAAGGAGGGCCTGATTGAGGAGGGTCTGGTCAAGGAGGGTCTGGTCAAGGAGGGTCTGATCGAGGAGAGTCTGGTCAAAAGACAGTCTGGCCCAAGAGGCTCTGTTGAGTTTGCGCGAGTTGGCACCGACGGTACCCGGCGACTTGGTGGGCTGGTACTGCTGTTTGCGATAGGGGCAAGCGCGCCTCTTGCGGCCGCAGAATGGCGGCATGGTCTCTCGTTCTTTGGCGAATTCAAGTACGACGCCGGGTTCCAGCACTTCGACTACGTTCAGCCGGACGCGCCGCAAGGGGGGCGGATTCGTTATCCCGAGCTTCGGCAATTTCGATTCGGTCAATCCGTTCATTCGCAAAGGCAGAAAAGCCACGGGAATGGATTACACCACCGCCCTGATCTACGAGCGATTGATGTTCAAGGCGGATGATGAGCCTTCGAGCCAGTATGGCTGGCTGGCCGAGAGCGTGTTACTCGCTGACGACTTGAAGAGCATCACGCGAGTGGGTGGTATGCTCAACGCAAAACCGAAAGGGGCTCGCTCGAGATGGTCAGGATGAAGGGCACAACGTTCGCCGCGCTACTGTTAGCGTTCACGATCGAATGGCCGGCCGCTGCGGTCGCAGGTGAGATCCCAAGGACGGCCAGCGGCCGGCCCGATCTGTCGGGCAACTACGACATATCGAACCTCACGCCGTTTTCGCGGCCAAAAGAGATGGGCAACAAGCGGTATTTCGATCCTGAGGACGGCGCTGCCATCGCCAAACGAATGGCGGCCACCATCGCGGCGACGAGTGCAGACAGTGCACCGGATCGCGCAGCGCCGGAGAAGGGCGCGGACGTTGGTGCATACAACTACTTCTGGCTCGACTTTGGCACTGCCGCGCTGCCGATTGACGGCAAGATTCGCACCTCAGTCATCATCGACCCGCCCAACGGGCAAATGCCGGCAATCACGGACGCCGGCAAGAAGCGGCGGCATGGTGCGCCCCAGTATGACTACTACGGCAAGCCGCGGGACAAAGCCTGGTGGATGGAAACGGGTGACCGGCCGTACGATGACCCGGAATCGTTCACGCTCGGTATCCGCTGCATTTATCTCGACGTTGCGTCGCTGCCCATGCGCTCGCTGCCCTACAACAACGTGAAGACCATTGTGCAGACAGAGGATCATGTGATGATCCTGGTCGAGTGGATGTCCTATGCCCGAATTGTTCGCCTCGGTACCAAAGACGAAAAACCGAGCCACCTGCCGAGCAGCATTTCAGCCTGGAGCGGTGACTCAATCGGCTGGTGGGAAGGCGACACGCTGGTCGTTGACACCACCAACATCCGCGAATATCCGGGGGCGCTGAGAGAGGGTCTGCGCATCGAGGAACGGTTTGCGCCGGTCGCGGATCAGGGACTGGTGTACAAGTTCACAGTGCAAGATCCCGAGTACGTCTCGTCTTACACGGGTGAAATGGCCTGGCCTCGCACTGACCAGACGAACTACGAGTACGCGTGCCATGAAGGCAATTACTCGATGGGCAGCATGCTGCGCGGTGCACGGATGCTTGAGAAGGAGTGGGTGGGCAAGCGGGCCGAGTGAGGGTGGTCCGATCCCCGCGTGAGCCGCCAGATCGACGCCCGGCTTTTGGGCGTCTTCCGGTTATTTCAGCACGCCGCTTGCCTCAAGCTGGTCAATACGGTTGGTCTCGTAACCAAGGACCCCTGACAGCACCTCGCGATTGTGCTCACCGACACAGGGCGCCGGCCGGGTCACACCGTTCCTCCGGTTGGCGAGGAGCCAGGGCACACCAGTGTGAGCGCGCGGACCCACCTCGGGGTGCGCCAGGCGCTCGATGAAGCCGCGAGACGCGTGGTGGCCGTCCTGAATGACGTCGCGCATCGTGAAGGTGGGAAAGGCCGGGATGCTATGCGCCTGCAGGCGAGCGGTGATGAACCAGCGATCGAGGCTCCGGGTCCACTCACCGATCGCGGCTTCCAGCGCGTCCTCGTTTGCCTTGCGGTCTGGGAGACTACGGAACCGTGGGTCGTCTCCAAGAGCCGGTATCTCTGCACACAGTGCCTGCCAGTGCGCTTCACTGACGCACGCGATGCTCACCCATTCGTCGTCGCCGGACGCCCGGAAGGCGCCGTGCGGCGACATGGTTTCAGACCGGTTGCCGATGCGCTCCGGTGTCGCCCCGGTCATTGCGTACTGTGTCCATGCGTCAACGGTGAGGGCGGCGGTTGCCTCCCACAGGGAGACGTCCAACTGCTCGCCCACGCCGCTCTCCTCCCGGCGCAAGAGTGCTGCGACAATGCCGTAAGCGGCCGTGATCCCGGCGTTGGGGTCAGGAATGGCGAGGCCGGTTTCCTCGGGGCCGCCCCCGGGATAACCCGAGACGGATGACAGGCCCGACAAGGGTCCGGTTGCCGGCCCGTAAGCCATGTAGCTCTTATACGGACCGGTCTGGCCGTAACCGCTGATGCTCGCAAGGATGATGCGCGGATTAATCTCGCGCAGCGAGTCGTATGAAAGACCGAGTCGCGCCATGACGCCTGTCGCGAAATTCTGGATGACGACGTCCGCTTCGGCGACCAACGACTTGACTAGCGCAATGCCCTCGTCGGCGCGCAGGTCAACGGCCACGCTGCGCTTTCCCTGATTCCATTGGTTGAACATGCCGGCGGTGTTGAGGCTCGGTTCGATGCCTTCAGGTGCCGCGCCGCCGCGCCGGTACAGGTCGGGTCGGGTCGATGATTCAATGCGGATGACATCGGCACCGAGGTGCGCGAGGTTCATGCTGCCAAAGGGCCCGGCCCACACCCAGGTCATGTCGAGCACGCGAATCCCGTGCAGGGGACCCTCGCCTGCGCTCCGTGCTGTCTTCGGCCGTGTGGATGATTCGTTGGGCGTGAGCGCTGTCAGGTCGTCCGTGTGTTCTCCGGGGCCGGGCGCCGGCTTGCGATAGGGTAGTCGGCCGTCGCCAGTCAGTACGGCGGAGGACATGAGCTTGAGCGACCCGTGACCGGGCTGTTCGATCGTCGTGAAGAAGTCGCGATGGGCCAGATGCCGGTCGTTCGCGAGTTGCTCGAACGTCATCACCGGCGCAAAGCAGATGCGATGCTCCTGGGACGCGTGGTACAGATCCATCGTCTTCCATTGGCTGATGAACTCACCGATCAGGGAATGCACCAGGTCGCGGTTTTCGCCGCGCGATTGCATGTCGTTGAAGATCTCCATCTCGGCCCAGTCCGGACGTCCCATGAACTCCACCAGCCGGAGCCACTGGTCGGGCTCCATGATCATCAGGAATATTGCGCCATCCTGAGTCTCGAAGATGCGCCAAGGTGCGACCGATCGCGGCAATGTGCGCTTGATGAGGGCGTCGTGGTAGGTGAACGCGTGAATGCCGAACTCGAGTACGGAACCGACGTACGCCTGAATTGAGAAGTCGATGTAGTCCCCGAGGCCCGTGCGCCGCGCATCGAATGCAAGCGCGAGTGCCGTTGCCGCGGCGGCGACGCCGGCCATCATGCTGCAGTGTTGGCCGTGCATCTTGAGCGGCGGGTAGTCGGGTTCCGCGTGGGTCATCGGACAGATGCTGGCCCATCCGCCGCCGTGGGCATAAGTCAGTTCGGTTGCTGCGAGGTCGCTGTAGGGTCCGACCTGACCGAAAGGCGTGACGGCAAGTACCACCAGCCGCGGATGCGTGCCTGCAACGGTCTCCTGATCGAGGTCCAGTTCTGCGGCCTGCGCCGCAGACATCGAGTGCACGACAACATCCGCCCATGACAGCAAGCCCGCGAGCCGCGACTTTCCATCGGCACTCGCAAGATCGACCGTGGCGGATCGCTTGTTGATGTTGGTTGCAATGAAAACGCCATCAAGGCCGTCAGTCAGGCCGGACCGTCGCAAAGGATCGCCGCCTGGCGGCTCCAGTTTGATGACGTCCGCGCCCTGATCTCCAAGCAACCGAGCGGCGTAGGCCGCGGCGACACTGCCGCCAAGCTCCAGTACATTCAGCATTAGTTAACTCCTCTGCCTACACGTGCGACCGGGTAAAGGCCGAGTAGACCAGGGTGCGCAAATCCCGGCGCAGATTGAGCCGGGCGTCGGAACCCAGGACCTGCGTCATGAAGACGACGGCCAACTGCTCGGCCGGATCGATCCAGAACGCGGTGGACGCCGCGCCGCCCCAGAAGTACTCGCCCGGCGTTCCGGGAACCCGCGTTTTGGCAGGATCCATGGTGACGCCGCAGCCGATCGAAAACCCTGTGCCGCCATATCCAACCTCGGAGAAGAGGCCGATGGCCGGGACCATATCAGATAGCAATTGGTTATCCGGCAGCAGGTTCATGCCAAACATGGCGGCAGTCTTGGGGCTAAGAATCTGCACGCCGTCGAGCGTGCCGCCACCCAGCATCATGCGGCAGAAGCGCAGGTAATCGTTGGCTGTCGAGACGAGGCCGCCGCCGCCGCTTTCGAGTTGTGGTGGGAGCGCGTAGGTGGATTGCTGCGCGTCGTCCTGCAGGGTCAATTTGCCACCTGCGCCGGGTTGGTAGCAGGAGCTGAAGCGGTCGAGTTTGTCCGCCGGGCAGTGAAATGCCGTGTCGTTCATCTGCAAGGGCCCGAGTAGCCGCGACTGCAGGAATTCACCAAATGTCTGACCCGAGAGCTTCTGCACGAGGTATCCCATCACGTCGATGGACACCGAGTAGTTCCAGGCCTCGCCGGGGGAGAAGTCGAGCGGCAGGTTGGACAACTGTTCGATAAATTCGTCGAGTCCGCCCGGTGTCTGCAGGTCGCCGACGCCCTGTTTGCGATAGGCCGCGTCGACCGCGGTCCGTGACATGAAGCCATAGGTCAGGCCCGACGTATGTGTCACGAGGTCAACCACGCGCATCGGTCGATTCGACGGCATGGTGATGAAGTTATCCGCCCCGTCATCGGTGAGTGACGGCGTCCCCATCGCGTACACCCCGAGCCCCTCGAATGACGGGATGTGCGCGTGAACGTCGTCTTCGAGGCCTAGCTTGCCTTCCTCGACCAGCATCATCAGGGCGACGGCGGTAATCGGCTTCGACATCGAGTAGATGCGAAAGATCGCGTCGTCGTGAATGGGTTTGGCGCGCTCAATGTCCATGACACCGGCCACGCTCGTATGCGCGAGTTCACCGTCACGGTGGATCAGGATCTGGATGCCTGGCAAGGCGCCGCTATCGACGTAACGCTCCTTCATTATCCGGTCGAGCACAGCGAGTCTTTGGGGCGACATTCCCGCACGTTCAGCAGATCCCATATTCGTTCTCCAGGTATCAATCGTTAAGTTGGATGACCCCTCGGCGGCGAGTGGGTGCAGGCGTGACCCCGAAATCTATCGATGTGGAGGGTCGATGTCGATGCTCCATGGTCGTTGTCGTGTTGGTGTCGGTGGGAAGGGTCGCTGTGGCTCTGGGTGCGCGCGTTTTTCGGTCGGCTTGTCTCCGGGTTCGGTGCGCACTCAGCGCAGAATCATAAACTCGAAGGCCGCTTGAACCGAAAAATGTCTAACCAGCCAGGTCCGACAGAGGCGCGACCGACAACTGCCCTGTTACGCCATGCTCATCGATCAGGG
>CAVOBC010000173.1:0-9432 GCA_963693635.1 Gammaproteobacteria bacterium
AGATGCCCTGGGGCATTAGATGGGAAATGCTCTCTGACAACTTACGTTCGTAGTCTTCGCGTGCGTAGGCTGCCTTGGCGAGCGACTGGCGGTCGGACAGGCTGTATTCCAGCCCCGGAGGAAGATCGGTTGGTTGCAGGTAGACGTTGAGCAAGGGTCGCTCTTTGCTGAGGGCGAAGTTGACCTCTTTCATGCAGTTGTCAGAGCGGATTGACCGGGGGCTGATGTAGAACAGAAAGAGCGAGCAATCAGCCAGACGTTCGGCGAGTTCATCGCGCCAACGAATACCGGGGGCGATGCCCTCGTCGTACCAGATGTTGAATCCGGATTGGTGCAAGAGTTCCAGCTCAGGGTAGATCAGCGCCGCGTCTGCATGGGAGTAGCTGACGAAGAGATACGGCTCACTGCCTCGATAGGCATCGAATGGTCTTTCCATACGGCCTAACCCGCGTCCTGGCTGCGCTCCGGCAGGCGTGGTGCAATGTTGTCCGATACGGCAGGGGAAGCCTGAATTGCGCCCGCCAGCGTGGCCACGATCAGAGAGTTTTCGGGCTGCCGGACATCGGCGAGATTGTAATCAGTCTGCCCGATCGATCTGTCCTCCAGTTCCGAGGTCGCGGCAAGGCCGTCCAGGTTCTGCAGTTCGCTGTGTGTTACTTGTCTGATCACGAGATCCATGGAGATCGAGCCGCTTGTCGTCAGCCTGCAGTAAGCCGGGGCGGTGAAGATTCGTTCGGCAACGGCCCAGACTGACATCATTCTATTTAGTATTGCCCGAAACTGATCCCTCGCGCCGGGCCTCCCTTTTACCTGCACCCCTTTATTCGAGCTGCATGCGGGTGCGCGGTGTGTTGAGTGGGTGATGCCGTAGGGTAACCCAAGGCGTGGCCGGCAATTTTGCGCGTTGATCACCGCCAGGCCAAGGGGTCGGGAACATGATCCGTCGTCGACCACCACGCGCGGTGGCACGATTACGATCAGCTTGGATACAGTTTATGTCGATGCGCGGCGGTTGTCTGAGAGCGTTGGGTCATGTTCGCGACCGAACGCCGAATGCTTGCAAGCCTCGGCCGCAATACCGACCGCGGTGGATGGTGTGTTCGCCGGATGGCCCGGGCGACACTTGGTTTGACTAATCCCTCGACACCTCGAGAAGTCTTCCCCGCAGGGTTTCGAGGGTAAAGGGCTTGTGGAGCATGGCGCGCGCCTCCAGGCCGTCCAACTGGTCGGTCATATCCGCGTCGCTGTACCCGCTCATAATGACGACAGGCAGATCTGGCTCGGTCTCTCGACTCTTCTGTAGGGCCTCGCGGCCACTTATCGTTGGCGTCGTGAGATCCATCAGGACCAGATCAAAAGCCGTATCGGTGGCGAGTATGTCAACGGCAGCGGCGCCGTCGCCTGCCTCATACGAGGTCGCGCCGACTGCGGCCAAAAGTTCGCGCGCGATCTCCCTTACGCCAACCTCGTCGTCGACGATGAGGACGCGCTTGCCTTGCATGTTGGGCGTCTCACGCGGTAGCTGCTTGGTGGGTGGTGGTACGAAGGGTCCGGTCGGCAGGAACAGACGAACGCGGGTGCCAGCCCCGGCTTCGCTCTGCACGCTGACACCACCACCGTACCCCTGGACTATCCCAAGTGACGCAGAGAGGCCGAGACCGCGCCCGTCTTCCTTCGTCGTGAAGAACGGATCGAACATACGTGCCGTCGTGTCGAGATTCATACCCAGACCGTCGTCGGCCACTTCGACGACGACGTATGAGCCGGGCTGCAGATCGTGCACAAGACCACGTTCGACGGAGTGCAGCGTCCAGGTCACAGCTTCGGTCCGCAGGGTCACCAACCCCCCGTCCGTGCCCATAGCGTCCGAGGCATTGATCAAGTGGCACTTCGCCGGACCATACGATTATGGGTTATCGACATCAATAACGTTAGTGGCGCGCGGTCACACTGCAAGACGACCGAGGTGTTGGTGTTGATCCGTGGCGCAATAGCACGTTGCCGAGATGCTTCTGACCAGCCCAGACATGGATTTCACGTTCGCTTGCGGAGCCTTCGGAAACTTTCGGAACGACGCTTGTTCCAGTTTGCTGCTGCTGGGAATTGCTGGCCGCTCCAAAATATGGTGGCAAGAACCAATGTTGCGTTCTGTCAGGCCCGAGTGTTGCTTTTAACACATTGATTTATATGGACTTGGGGATTCTGGTATGAGTGTTGCAATGCTGAAACGCATGGGTTGCCCGCACAATACTGGTTGTTGGAAGGGTGAGGGATCGTGAGTCAGCAGTTGTGGGCGACGACGGCCTGGATCAGCACCTGGTTGAACACTCGGTTTGAATGAAGAGAGTAGTGACAATGAATGAAGAGCAGGCACGCAAGCACGTTAATGAACTCAAGGGGTTCTATGCACACCTGGGGGTGTACATCGGTGTCAACGGCTTTCTGCTGATGATCAATCTGATGGAGTCAGGCGATGAACTCTGGTTCATCTATCCGCTGTTCGGTTGGGGTATCGGTCTCGTTGCGCACGCTTTTCAGGTGTTCGGGGGCGGCCATGGTTGGGAGCATCGGAAGATGCAGGAATTGACAGGGCATTCGGTTACCCGTGACGAACTGGAACGTCTGACTGAACGAACCGATGCATTGATCAAAATTCTCGGCGCGGTCGACTGGGATCAGATTGACCCGGACCCGCTCGCCACCCGGACCAACCTGCAGCAGGCGCGCACGGAAATGCAGCGCATGCAACGCAGAGAGGGCGACGCGGCCATTGACGAAGACCAGGTACGTCGCGAGATCGAGAAGCTCGAAGAGTTTGTGACCAGCCCGCAGTTTGACTACTACGACAAAGCGTCCCGGTAACTTGCCTCTCCTCTCTACCTCCTCCTCAAAAAAATGAAAGTCGAGACCTGCCTCGACGACGACGGGCGGTTGGCTGTGGCCGGCCAGTCGGGGATCGATTCTTCCTGATGGTCTGAATCTGGGTCTCTCGCCTCACTCCCGTGAAGCAGCCAGGGTGTTCGGTCCTTGGTTGTGGCGGTAATCACGAAAGAAAAGCGACTCGTGTCGCTTCCGGTCTTCGGTCGATGTCCCCGGTCGATGTTCCCGATCCGGAGAGTTGACGCGGAGGCCGTAATTCGGTCTATTCCCCCGAAGGCACCTATTAAGCAACCTGCCAGGCGGCAAGTCGGTGAGGACGCCGTCGATGCTGGACTATGCCAGGTCAGATGTCTTGCACCGCCCAAAATATCCCGCCACAACCCGAAATATCCCACCGCGAAAGGAGTAACACATGCCTCTGAGATCCCTGGTCACGTTCACATTGGTGCTCGGCTTGCTAAGTGGTTGTTCCGGCCCACCCAGTGATGTTCCCGAGTCCGCGAAGTTGAGCGAAGACGTTTTGAAGGTGATGCCGGTTGGTACCGACGTGACCACGAACGCGGGCCGGATTGATGGCGAGTCGCTCGGGTCAGACCTGCACGTATTCCGGGGGATACCGTTTGCAGCAGCGCCGACCGGCGACGCCCGGTGGCGTGCGCCGCTCGCAGTTGAGGAATGGGATGGCGCAAGAGATGCCAAATCATTCGGCGCCATCTGCCCGCAGCTCCCTGTGCTCGCGACCATGATGGGCGTAGAACTTCCAGCCACCAGCGAGGACTGCCTGTTTCTGAATGTGTGGACGCCCGCGAATATGACTGACGAGAAGCTTCCCGTCATGGTCTGGATACACGGCGGTGGCCTCTCGCTGGGTTGGAGCAACCAGAGCGGGTACGACGGTGCTGCGCTCGCGCGCAAAGGCGTGATTCTTGTGAGCGTGAACTATCGGCTCGGGCCGCTTGGGTATCTTGCGCATCCCAATCTGACTGCAGAATCGGTCAACGGCGGATCGGGAAACTACGGCTTTCTTGATCAGATTGCGGCACTCGAGTGGGTGCAGGGCAACATCACGCAATTCGGCGGCGACCCATCGAATGTGACTATCTTTGGCGAATCAGCTGGTGGTACCAGCATCGTTGCCCTGCAGGCCTCGCCCCTCACAGCGGGCCTGTTCGCACGGGCGATCGCGCAGAGTCCCTGGTTTCAGGAGGCGAACGTTCTGCATCAGAGCGAGGAATCTCGCTTTGCTGAAAGCGCCGAGGCGCGGGGTCGGGCCTGGGTCAACGGGATCAAGCGTGGCGCAACGATTGCAGACCTTCGTGCGCTGCCGGTCGAACAACTGATCGGGCCTGACATCGCCGCGCATAGCCCGCATGTCACCGTTGACGGTCACTTCATGAAACGGACGGTTGAGGCGGTGTTTGCCGAAGGTGAGCAGCAGAATGTTCCAACCATCATTGGCACCAATCGCGATGAAGGCACGATGTTCATGGGCGGGTTACTCGCGGACGATCAACTGCAGTCAGGCATCCGGACTGTCTACAAGGACGCGGCGGCGGGTGTCATTGCCGTTTACGTCGATGGTGAAGGGGTTGATGTTCCGGCCGCAGCCAACCAATACCTCACCGATACCATGTTTCTGCGCTCAACGAGGGAGTTCCTGGGCGGTATGGGCAAGGTGTCGAGTCCGGCGTATCAATATCATTTCACCCGCGTCAATCCGGCCAATCCTGCCGCTGGTGCGCACCATGCGGCCGAAATCGGCTACGTATTCAATGCGGGTTTGGGCTTCGGTGGCGGTGGTGCAGCGCAACCCTTTCGAGTCAGCATAGATACCGTCAAACTGAGTGAGGAGGATCGAAGGCTGCGGGAAGCCATGATTACCTACTGGACAAACTTTGCGCGCACCGGCAATCCGAATGGCGAAGGGCTGGTCGAGTGGCCTGAGTACCGCGCAGACCGCGCTTATCTGGAGCTGGGCGACAGCATCGAGGCCGGCACCGCCCTGGGTGCGGAAAGGCTTGACCGGTTGACGGCTGCGATTAGCAGCGAGTGATCGCTCTTCAGCTAAGCTAAATAGCAACGCGCAAGGACGGCTCCCGTCCTTGGCCGCGGAATTGGAGGTTGAATCGCATTGTCACGAGGTGACGCATCAGCCGGGTGTCGCCGGCAATCGCTCCAATGCGACCGACCAGGCCCGCGCTGAATCGCTGAGGCAACGTCCGTGGTCGTTGACGAATAGCCCGGTCGGGGGTTGACGATCGCCGGGTTGACGGTGGCCGGGTTGACGACGGGCCGGCTTCCGGTCCGTGTCGACTGTCGTGTCAACACAACTGATCGCTCACGTGCCGTGCCCTGATGAGTGCCACCAACTGTCTCAGTCGAACGCAGAGAAAACCTCGTCGTCCAACTCCTGATAGACCTCCGGACGCTGTGGCCTGATTTGCGGCGTGAATTCTGTGACCCCGACGTCGAGGAAATCGCCGATCCGATCGATGACATATTGGGGCGAGCCGATCATGGCCCAGTCGTTCTCACCCCGTACCTCCTTCGCTTTCGCTTCGTCACGGATGATGCGAATCGGTACGTGAACGGTCTTTTTAATCTCCGATGGGTCGCGGCCAACGTTTTCACAATGTCGCTCAAGGACTGTCGACAGATGGGCAATTCGCTCCGGGCTCGCGATGACGTTCATGATGTCGCCATACATAGCGAGCGTCTTCAGGGTGCGCTTCTCGCCGGTACCGCCGACCATGATCGGGATGGGGTCTTTGAACGCGCGTGGTGCGAACGGGGCTTCCTTCAGGCTGTAATATTTTCCGCTGTAGTTAACTCTACCGTCCGTGTGAAAGAGCTGTCGGATGAGGTCACAGGCTTCTTCCAGCCGATCCGATCGCTCGCGCAATGGCGGAAACTCCCAGCCGTACGCCTCGTGCTCACGGATGTTCCAACCGGCACCAATACCCAGCATGACGCGCCCATGTGATATCACATCGATAGTTGCCGCCATCTTGGCCATGAGGGCCGGATTGCGATAGGTGTTGCCGGACACGAGAATGCCGAGTTTTAGCTTACTTGTCACAGCTGCTACGGCCGCGAGCAATGACCAGCCCTCAAGGGTGTCGAGCATCTCTGAGTCCATCACCTCGTCGGTGGGACTCCACGGCGGAATGAAGTGGTCGTACGCGTAGACGCTGGTCCAGCGACCTTTCTCCATCACTTCGAGTACTGCGAGGATGTCCTCCCAGGTGGCTTGGTTGTTGACGAGTTGCGATCCAAACATGGTTCGGTGTCCTTTTTAAGAGTGACTCTGAGAGACGACTCTAGGATGGAGTCGAATCCTCGTGAAGCGTCGGTCTGTCGCGCGCAAACTTTGCAGGGCAACGCCGTGCAAAGCAGAGCGGGCCGCCCACCGGGCGCCAGTCAAAACGGTTGGCGACCCGGATGGTTTGAGCGCAGAAGCACGATAAGCCCATTCGAGTTCTGATTTCAATTCAACCCGCCCAGGGGGCGGATGTATCGTTGCCACCAATGCAAGCGCGCTCGGGTCTCGCGTCGAACCGGGAGTGTGCAAACGCTACCCGCTAACCGGCGGGCAGGCCACCCAAAAGCGATGGTCATCCGCTGATCCCATCCCTACACTGTCCGCGTCAACGACAAACGGGACCCGCTACGTGAGCCATGACCGAGAAGCCGACCTGGCGGTACTTGAATGCCACAGGGCAGATGAGTACAAAGCGCGGCTCGCAGCGCTGGCAAATGCGGCAGCGGGCGAGGTGCCTGCTGGACAGAATCTGCAATCATGGGTGGCAGCTGGCCTGGTTGATCTGATGCAGCGTGTGGATCTTCAGCAGGTCAGCGCGGCGGTGGCCGCAGTTCAGGAGTCAGGCTACGTTATCGTGCCCGGCGTGCTGGATGATGCGACGGTCGAACGCGTGCGTGACGGCATGGAGCCGCTCTTTGCCGGCTGTCGGCGGATGTTCGAGCAGGCCGATCCTGCCAGCTCGAATCGTTCGACCAAGGATCGTTCGACTAGGCATCGTTCCTCCGGTGCGAAGCTCTCCTCCTGGTCAGGGCAGCGGACAAACCACGTTCAGAATGTTCTCGCCAAGACAGAAGCGGCCGACGAGGTCGCCTGCAATCCACTGCTGCGTGCGATCATCGCCGGTGTCCTGGGTGGTGACTTCATCCTGAATGCGGGTGTCGTTGCCATGTCGCCGGACCCGGGCTGCGTTCCGCAGGGTCTGCATCGCGACGATGGCTTCTTTACGCTGTTGCCGCGGCCGCACATGCCGCTCGTTGTTACGGCGGCGATCGCCCTCGATGATTTCACGCGCGAAAATGGCGGTACGCAGATTGTTCCCGGCAGTTCCTGCTGGGAGCCAGCGCGCGAGGCTGAGCCGCATGAGGTCATCCACTGCGAGATGACACGGGGTTCCATGCTGCTCTGGGACGGCGCGGTTTTGCACGGCGGTGGCGGCAACAGCACGTCCGGTCAATCGC
The DNA here is from genome assembly GCA_963693635.1 of Gammaproteobacteria bacterium. Classification (GTDB taxonomy): domain Bacteria; phylum Pseudomonadota; class Gammaproteobacteria; order Pseudomonadales; family Azotimanducaceae; genus CAVOBC01. The sequence goes on from CAVOBC010000173.1 coordinate 7,381, forward strand.
GCCGAACAGTCACGCTTAACTACACCCGTGGCTGGCTGCGGACGCAGTTCAATCAATACCTGTCAGTGCCCCGGGCGCGCGTGCTGGCGATGCCGGCAACTTTGCAGACCGACCTCGGCTACCACCACAGCGCCTCGGGACTCGGCGGTTGCGACACGCAGGACCCGCTCAAGTATCTCGCCCGGCTGGACAAAGCCGGCGGTGATGGCAGTCAGCGCGAACTCGGTCGTGAATTGAAGCTGCGCGTGAAGTGAACAGATGACGGGGGCGTTGTGCGGCGCACGGAGTGAGTGACCGACGCCGCGATGGCGCGAACAAGAACAACCGGGGAGTCACGGAATGATCGAGTTTAAGCTCAACGGGTGCGACCTGCGCCTGGATGTCGACCCGGACAAGCCGCTGTTATGGGCTATCCGCGAGGATGCGGGCCTGACCGGAACCAAATTCGGCTGCGGCATCGGCGCGTGCGGTGCATGCACCGTGCACCTCAATGGGACCGCAGTGCGATCTTGTATCACGCCGTTGGCAGCGGCCAACGGTGCCCGCATCACGACGATTGAGGGATTGTCGCCGGAAGGGGAAGTCCATCCGGTGCAAGCGGCGTGGTTGGCGGAACAGGTTCCCCAATGCGGGTACTGTCAGTCCGGGATGATCATGGCCGTGTCGGCCCTGCTCGCCAGCAATCCACGCCCGAGCGACGATGATATTAATCGAGGGGTTACCAACATCTGTCGCTGCGGCACTTACGTCAGAATACGGCGTGCGATTCACCGTGCGGCAGCAAGCGGACCTGTAGTGATGTTTGATCCGGCAGACCAACAGTCGGCCGCCGCAGGGGAGAAGGTCGATGGGTAAATGGACACGTCGGGCGTTTCTTTCAGTTGGCGGGCTTCTTGGCGGCGGTCTGGTGATCGGTGTCGGTGGCGTCGCCTTTGCGCCAAACCGGTTTGGTGTGCGCGAGGCGTCGGGTGCGGGCGGTGACGCTCAGCTCACCACCTGGTTAAAGATCGCGCCGGATGGCACGGTCGAGGCGATTGTGCCCCATTGTGAAATGGGTCAGGGAGCGCAGGTTGGTCTGGCGATGATGCTGACCGAAGAACTGGGCGCGCGTTGGGATCAGGTGCGGATCAAGGAAGCGCCGGCTGAAGAGATCTATGCGAACGGCCATTTCATTACCGGTTTTCTCGGCGAGGCGGGCAGCGTGCCGTCGTGGTTGCAGCGGTCACTTGAATACACGACCTATCGGATCAGTCGGCTCATTCCGCTACAGGTCACCGGCGGCAGTGCCAGCATCCGGGCTACCGGCCAGTATGGGATGCAGGTCGCGGGGGCGGCGGCGCGCAGCATGTTGCAGGACGCGGCGGCTGCCGAATGGGGCGTTGCGGCGCATACCTGCGACGTGGCTGATGGCGTGATCAGCCATCCGGGTGGCAAGTCGGCGGGAATCGGGCAGTTCGCGAGCGCGGCTGCGTCGCTTGAGCCGCCAATCCATCCGCAGTTGCGGGACCGGTCTGACTACAAACTTGTCGGCACGTCACCCCAGCGGCCCGATTTTCCGGGGAAAGTGACTGGCGAGGCAACCTACGGCGTGGACGTGACGTTGCCAGACATGCTGGTCGCAACGGTCGCGGCTTCGCCAGCCCCGGGCGGCGTTCTCGAATCCGTCGCGCGAGAGCCGGCATTGGCAGTTAAGGGTGTTCGCGAAGTGCTCGCCTTGCCCGAGGCTGTCGCTGTCGTCGCAGACAGCTACTACGCTGCGAGCAAGGGCCTCAAGTCGTTGGCGCCGGTCTTTTCCAATCCTCACCAAGCGGTCAGCAGTGAGTCGATCCTGGCCGAGCACGGGTCAACCCTTGACGCAGGGGGCGGCGGCGTTGATCGCAAGGTCGGTGATGGCGAAGGGGCCATTGCGGCGGCGACGGAGGTCGTCGAAGCAGAGTACTGGGTGCCGTATCTCGCGCACGCAACGATGGAGCCGATGGCGGCGACTGTTCAGGTGCGTGGTGATGATGTCGAAGTCTGGGCCGGCGTTCAGGACCCGTTGAACGCGCGCGC
>CAVOBC010000174.1:0-9355 GCA_963693635.1 Gammaproteobacteria bacterium
AACCATTTGCGTGAACCATTTGCGTGAACCCATCGCGTGAACCCATCGCGTGAACCATAGTGCAAAGCACTATTGGGCGATCCATTATCTGCGCAATCCGCTATTGCGCGGTCCACTATCGCGCAACCGACTGCGCAACCTATGGGGGCCTACCCGCACTTGGAGTCGCCGCAGGAAAGGCAGGTCATACAACCATCCATCCTGACGACCGAACTCTGGTGACACTTCTTGCATTGCTGCGCGCCCTTCGGGAAGTCCGACGCGGCATCGTTGTCGTCCACGGGCTCCAGCGAATGACCCTCTGGTGCCAGCGTGTCCGGCGGGGGCGCGTTGCGCGCCGCAAATTCCGCTCGTTTCTCGTCGAGCAAGGCCTGATGGGCGTCCCCAAGCTGGTCGTCCTCGATGAGGCCAATCCGCTTCATGTGCGTCTCAATGACCTCCCCGATCTCGGCGACCAGCGAAGGCATGAACTTGCCGCCCTTCTTGAAGTAGCCGCCCTGGGGGTCGAACACCTGCTGCAACTCGTCGGCCAGGAACGTGATGTCTCCACCCTTGCGGAAGACCGCGGAGATGACCCGCGTCAGGGCTAGCACCCACTGGAAATGTTCCATATTTTTCGAGTTGACGAATATCTCGAACGGCAGGTGCTGCTCGTGTCGCGTGCCTACGTTGAGAATCATGTCGTTGATCGTGATGTAGAGCGCGTGGTCTGACAGTGGTGTTTTGATTTTGTAGGTGTAGCCACGAAGCTCCTCCGGGCGCTCGACATCTTCGTGCATGTGCTCCGGAGGCGCCTCAGTGGGCACCTCGACTGTGGCCTCGTCGTCTTCGTCCTTTCTGATGGCGTAGCCGACGATGTTCTGGTCTATCTTCAATGCCATTTTTCTTCCCGTTTTCATTCGCTTGCCTGATGGCAGGTCTCGGTGGCTGCACCGTCGCATCGTCTCGGTTGTAACGATCTCGGAGCAGGTCTGGTTCGATGACGCCTAACTTTCTAGTTCTTGTCCCAAAATTGTCATCCTGACAATTCCTGGGAGTCGGTTTGCACGCACATCACCGTCTCTCTGTGATTGATCGATACTCTTTTTGTGCACTGTTTTTATAAACACTGTTTTTATATACAGGACGGCCCAACATACCCGTGGCGGGCCCGATCATCAACACTCGCATCAGAACTTGCCGTAATAGCCTTCCTTCAGCGCGTCGAACAGGTTTGCAGCTGTGTGGGTTTCGCCGTCGTACTCAATCTCCTCGTTGCCATTCACCTCAACGACACTGCCGTCCGAGAGGGTGAATTGATAAGTCGTCTTCTCGAGGTCTTCGTCCTTGACCAGCACACCCTGGAATGCTTCGGGATTGAAGCGGAACGTCGTGCAGCCTTTAAGTCCCTGTTCGTACGCGTAAAGGTAAATATGCTTGAAATCCTCAAAGGGGTAGTCGGTTGGCACATTGGCGGTCTTCGAGATGGACGAGTCAATCCACTTTTGTGCGGCGGCCTGCACGTCGACATGCTGAATCGGCGTGATGTCATCGGCGGTGATGAAGTAGTCAGGTAGCTTCTCCGACTCGTCCGCAGGATAGGGCCCAGCCGCTGGATTGACCATCGCACGGTAAGCCAGCAGTTCGAAGGAGTAGACATCGACTTTCTCTTTGGACTTCTTGCCTTCGCGAATCACGTTGCGCGAGTAATGGTGCGCGAAACTTGGCTCGATGCCGTTACTCGCGTTGTTGGCAAGTGACAGGGAGATGGTGCCGGTTGGTGCGATACTACTATGATGGGTAAAGCGACAGCCTTCGGTGGCGATCTGCTCGACCAGTTCCGGTTCGGCCTCCGCGATCTTTTGCATGTAGCGGCTGTAGGATGCGTGGAGCTTGCGACCGGGTATTGTATCGCCCACCTGCCAGCCGTCCCGCGCCATCTCCGGACGCTGACGCAACATGTCTGCAGTGACGTCGAACGACTCGTTCATGATGGGCGCCGGGCCTTTTTCCCGTGCGAGTTCAAGTCCGGTACGCCAGCCCTGGATAGCAAGTTCCCGGGTCACTTCTTCGGTGAAGGCGACTGACGCGCCGTCGCCGTAGCTCATTCCAAGCATGGTGATCGATGAACCGAGGCCAAGATAGCCCATGCCGTGGCGACGCTTGCTCATGATCTCGCCCTGTTGTTCCGGCAACGGCAAGCCGTTGATTTCGACAACGTTGTCCAGCATGCGGGTGAAGATGGCGACCGCCTTCCTGAACTTGTCCCACTCGAACGTCGCTTCGGCCGTGAATGGGCGAGTGACAAAGCGGCAGAGGTTCACCGAGCCAAGCAGGCAACTGCCATAGGGCGGCAGGGGTTGCTCGCCGCACGGATTAGTCGCGCGGATATTTTCGCAAAACCAGTTGTTGTTCTGCTCGTTAACCTTGTCGATGAGGATGAAGCCGGGCTCGGCGAAGTCATAGGTCGAGGTCATGATCAAATCCCAAAGACGCCGGGCTTTGATGGTCTTGGTGATCCGGCAGGCGGTGAGGCCTTCATGGCTCTTGATGTAGCCGCTATTCTGGTCGGGAAACTCGCGCCACATGACCTGGCTGGCATCGTCGAGATCGAGTTGATCGGTTTCCTGCTCCTGATGTGAGAGCGGGAAAGACAGAGGCCAGTCAGCGTCGCTCTTCACCGCTTCCATGAATTCTCGGGTGATCAGCAGTGACAGATTGAACTGCCGCAGACGTCCATCTTCTCGCTTGGCCTTGATGAACTCATCGACGTCGGGATGACCGATATCAAACGTTGCCATCTGCGCGCCGCGGCGGCCGCCAGCCGACGAGACGGTGAAACAGGTCTTGTCGTAGATGTCCATGAATGACAAGGGCCCGGAGGTGTAAGCGCCAGCGCCCGAGACGTATGCGCCTTTCGGCCTCAACGTTGAGAACTCGTAGCCGATGCCGCACCCGGCCTTCAGCGTCAGGCCGGCCTCGACGTTCTTGTTCAGGATGTCTTCCATCGAGTCGCTGATGGTGCCTGACACGGTGCAGTTGATCGTCGACGTCGCGGGTTTGTGGTCCTGGGCGCCGGCGTTGGAGATGATGCGACCGGCGGGTATCACGCCGTGTCTGAGTGCCCACAGGAACTCGTCGTTCCACTTCGCCTGAATGGCGGGCTCTTCGACCTCTGAGAGTGCTGCTGCGACCCGTTTGTACGTGTCATCCATCTGCTGGTCTACCCGTTCACCCTGTTTCGTGGTCAGGCAGTACTTGCTCTCCCAGATGTCCATCGACGTTTCCTGATAGTCAATCTCACTCAGGGACTTGGGGACGGCTTTCAGACTCGGCTTAGAGGAATCCATCGGTTACGTTACCTTTGTTGCTTTTGTTCTTGGCGTTCTGGTTAATATCGGTCTTGTTGCGGGCGGTTGGCAGTCATGACCGCGATGATTGCAGCGGCCGTCACCTGGATCTGGAAAGCCCTGGGTCTGGAAAGCCCTCGATCTAGAAGGCCTGAATCGTTCGGAACCACGCGTCTGAGACCATGCGTCGAGACCACACGTTCCAGATCATAAGTTCCAGACCACGCGTTCGAGACCCGGAGTGGTGCCGATTGGGTGCGCGATGGTACTGCACGACTGCCGCAGAAACGTGCAGATATTGTGCCCCAAGCAATTGGCCGGCACAACATGTAGTGATGTTGAATCGACAGATAATCGACGAAATGTCGTTCATGAGGGTCGGCTTAGCGCCCGCTGGATCGTCTCTCGGCCTTGGCTCGCGCTGCCCCGGATGCGTTTGCCCATTGTGCGATCGCGCCTGCCTTGCAACAATTCGCCAGGCGGGGCGATCCGAAAAAATCGAGCGGAAATCCAACGGGTCTTGTCCCAAAATTGTCATCCTGACAATTCCCGGGACACATTTCTTGGAAAAACGGGGCGTATGCCTGCACCGCATGCGAATGCTCGCCCCAGAACGGAATTCTGGGACAGGAACTAACTGAATGAACGAACATGGCGATCTCACGATCTACGGTCGGCACCCTGTGCTCGAAGCGCTAAAGGATCCGGCCGTTGTGACGCTGCGCGTGCATCTGGCGCGCGAGAACAAGCGATCGCCGATCCTCGACGAGATTCGTGAATGTGCGGAGGCTGCCAGCGTCGAGGTGTACATGGTCGCAAGGCAGAAGCTGTCACGCATCTCGCGCAATGGAAAGCAAGATCAGGGCGTCGCCGCGGATCTGCATTGCCCGCATTTCGACCGGCTTGATGAGTGGCTGCGGGCTCCCGTGCCTGATGATTGTGAATTGATGGCGGTGGATGGCGTGACCAATGGTCAGAACCTGGGCATGATCGTTCGCAGTGTCGCGGCGTCGCCCATGGCGGGACTCATCGTACCGGATGCGGGTTCGGCACGGCTTGATTCGCTCGTCATCAAAGCGAGCGCGGGCACGCTGTTTGGTGCCACGGTGTTGAGCTGCACGCGACTCGGAGAAGCGATCGCAATGTTGAAAGCGTCCGGATTTTGTATCATCGGACTCGACGGAGGCGGGTCGGTGGATCTGGCGCATTGCAAACCGGTCGGGCCGACGCTCTTTGTTCTCGGCAACGAATCGACCGGCCTCGCTGACGACACCCGCAGGCAGTGTGATCAGTTGGTGCGGATACCGCTCGCTGGCGGCGTTGAGTCGCTGAACGTCGCCGTTGCCGCAGGCATCGTCGCGATGCGACGCGTCGTTAGCGGTCGTTAGCGTAAATGCAGGCGGGGAATAGCGGCCGTCGATTCCAGTGCTCGCTGAGCCGGTGGCCGGTTCAGTGCTGGCCGGTAAAAGGTGCTGGCCGGTAAAGCGCGGCTGAATAAGAGCTAGAGAAGCGGGGAAAAGCGAGCGATTCAGTCGTCGGTCGGAAACTGGTCGTTACTGCGGAGTTTGTCTTCGATCTGCAATAAACGCTGGCGAATCTTCGGGTCCTGCATGCGGCGCTGTTCCATCGAGAAGTGCGTACCGTAACTGTAGCCGCCCTCACAGGGTGTGACTGATACAACTTCAGCGACGATTTCCACCAGTTCGACGTCCTGGACCTCGAGATCAACGATCAGGTTCTCGCCTTCGTGTGTTTTGCTCCACGCAAAAAGACGCCAAGAGACCTTGCCAGAAGACTGTGTTGTCCGACCGTCTGTCGTAACCATGATGAACTTTCTGCACGTGATTTCAAAGGTGGCTGAAATTGGCGTGTCTCTTGGCGCTATGAAGGGGTTCCGGGTGCGAAGGGCGACGAAGCGCCAGACAAGGGTGTTGCAGATGACCCGTGCTCCACCGGCTGATTTGAAGCACCCGGGCTTCGTCGACTTGCTCTGGTCGCAGATGGTTTTAAACGGATGGCTACCACCTTTGCCGCAAGGCACGCTTGCCGCAAGGTGCCCTCGACGCAAAGAGTGCCCTCGACGCAAAGAGTGCGGTTGACTCAAGGGTGCCGCGGGGCTGAAATCAGGCGAGTCAGGGGCAGAGTGAAAGTGATTCAGCGAACCCATGGGAGCAATGACGTGCCCACAAGCGGAAGCCTCGACAAGATGATGGTGATCGACGGCGCGCAAAGCCGATGAAGCGCACCATGCTCACAATCGGCACCGTCGTTATCGTTGCCGTCGTTGCCCTCGTCGTCATGGTTGCACCGGTAAAACGGTTGGGCGGTAACTTTGATGTGTTGTCGATGCGTAGCATGACTGGTCGCCGCAGGCGCAGGCACTGATCGACGCGGCGTATCGGGATATTCCCGACGGCGCGACGCTCGACTATCGCGCTCATCTCATCATGCTCGGACAAGCGAGCGACGGTTACATCAACGACCATATGTTGAGCTGGCGCTCGCCGGTGAAACGTCTGCAGGCACTGGTCGACATGAACGCCGGCGGCGTGACGAAGGAAGTGGACGCCGACCGTCAATACGTTGCACGGCTCGCGGCTCTCATGAGATCCATGCCGCGGAAAGGCAAGCTGGCGCTGCGGGGCTTCGATCAACATTACGACCGTGATGGCAATGTGGTACGGAGCGACAGCGAATTCTTCGTGCCCAATGACTACGTTCAGCGGTCGTTGCCGAGCATCCCGATATCTTTGTGCCGGTGATGTCTGTTCATCCGTACAGGGCCGACGCCCTGGGGGCCCTCGCACGTTGGCATGCGGCGGGGATGCGAATGGTCAAGTGGTTGCCCAATGCACAGGGCATTGATCCGGCAGACCCGCAGCTTGAAGCCTATTATCGGATGCTCGTTGCCCTCGACCTGACGCTCCTGACGCATGTCGGCGAAGAACGTGCGGTTGAGGCCAAGGCGCATCAGAAATTCGGCAATCCGCTCCGGTTCAGGTTCCCGCTTGGTCTGGGTGTCCGGATCGTGATGGCGCACTGTGCGAACCTGGGCACGGTGGAGGATCTGGACGCAAAAGCGGGCGCCCGGATTCCGGCGTGGCAGGCGTTTATGCGGCTGATGGACGAGCCCGCCTATGAGGGGCGTCTCTTCGGCGAGATCTCGGCGATGACGCAATACAATCGCTTGCCGTAACCCCTGTCGGCCATGCTCGCCCGGCGCGATCTGCATCATCGCCTGGTTAACGGCAGTGACTATCCGTTACCGGCCGTCAATGTTGTCATCCAGTTGGATCCGCTGGTCGCAAATGGTCTGCGTAGTGCGGACCGGAAGGCGCCGCTGCAGGAAATCTACGCGGTCGATCCGTTGCTGTTTGATTCCGTGCTCAAGCGCTCGATTACGGCTCCTGGCGTTGCCGACGGCGGATTTCCGACCGGTGTGTTCCTCGAACACGAGGCACTGCGCCTTACCGGGCCCTGATCGCGGGCGGGTTATCGGAGCAGGTTGGCCGGCGAATACTGATCGGTGAGCGCACGGACATTGGTTTCCCAGTCGACGTCTCGTGAAAGATCCGGAAGAAAGTCGAGCAGCTTCACTCCATGGACCCTCAGGCGATCCTTGAGTGCTTCAGCGTTTCGCGCAAGCGTCTCATCGTCCGGCAGACCATTCTTGCGGGCGAGGATGACCCGGTTGGCGGAGATCCGAATCCTGAGGTTAAGAAAGGCGTTGAAGACAGCGCTGTAGGTGACCGACTCGTGGTCATACAGCCGACTGGTGGCGAAGGTGTTGGCGACCAGCACGCCGTCGGCGGTGAGAACATCCCTGACCTCTGTCAGGAACTCCTGGGTCAGCAGGTGCTCCGGGATGTAGTCGCCGTTGAACGCGTCGAGGATGACGAGGTCATAGGTATCGCCTCGCTTGATGGCTCGTTTGATGAATACCCTGCCATCGGCGATGAAGACACGGCGTCGCTCGGTCGTCGTGAAGTCGAAATGATCCCGCGCAACTTTGTGCACGGCGGGGTCGACTTCGATGGCATCGACGGTCACGTCAGAAAAGAGGTCGGTGAGGGCCGTCGGTATCGCGCCGCCGCCGAGCCCGACGACGAGCACGCGTTTTGGTGAAGGGTTGAGCAGCAATCCCGCCATCGTCATGCGGACATAGGGAAAGACCAGCAGTCTGGGGTCGCGGGTATCCATACACGATTGCGGTTTGTCTAGGCCCCGTTGGCGAAACGAAAGGCAGCGCCGCGATCCGGTCTCGGTGACGACGATGTTCTGATAGAGCGACCGCTCGGTATGGATGACCTTGGCATCGGCGGGTTGTGCAACCCCCGCGAGCAGGAAGGGGCACACCGCGACGGCGAGCACAGGCGCAGGCCAGCGCCGTGCGCGTCCGCCGCGCAGCGCGGCGCTAACGCCGGCGACAACAAGCACCATGGCGAGGGTAATGAGTATGCGGTTCACCTCGAACCACAAGACCAGATAAAACGAGGTTGCGAGCGTGCCGAGTGCGCTGCCGAGGGTTGAGACAAAGTATAGGGTGCCGGCGACCTGGCCACTGTGGTCCTCGTTGCGAACGAGCAGCCGCACCGAGTAAGGCGAGATCATTCCCAATATGCAGGTCGGGACGAAGAACAGCATCATGGCGGCGGTCAGCGAGCCAAATCGGGGATCGGTAATGCGCTCGAAGGTCCAGTCCATGATGCCGTTGGCGAAACCGATGACAGGCAGAACCGTGAGAGCCGCACCGAAGTAAAAGAGTGAAAAGCGGCCAAGCCCCGGGTTTCTGACAGACATGCGTCCGCCGAGCAGATAGCCGATCGAGAGGGCGATCATGAAAACTGAGATGATGCTGCCCCAGACGTAAATCGTAGAACCGAAGTAGGGTGCGAGGATGCGCCCGCCCAGCAGTTCGATGCTCATGATGACAAAGCCCGAGACGAAGGCGAGGGTCATGATGTGCGCGCTCTGAAACCTGCCCGGTGGGTTGGAATCAGGTGTGGCAGGGGCTGCCGGCTCATTCACTGCAGGATCGTCCGGATGTTTTGCTGGTGTCTCGATGGACGACTCCGCGTCGTTTAATGGCGCTTGTTTGCTGGCAGTTGCCGATGCTGTGCAGGGCGGGGCCTGCTCGAGCGCCCGGTGCCAATCTTTTGTACGGTCGCCGCGACTCGCGACGGCGCCATTTTCCAGGGCCATCTTCCAGGGCCATCTTCCAGGGCCATCTTCCAGGGCCATCTTCTAAGGTAAGAGAAGCTGAGGCGAATATTGTGCGGTAGCCAATTATTGCGCCGCAACACGTTGCGCAACAAAACGTCCCGCGGCGCGGCGCGCGGCGGGACTATGCGTGAGGTCACCGTTCGAAACAAGCGCCCGGGGACGGGTTGTCTCGTCGCCCGTCAGTACACTTTTGAAGTGCGATCGTTCATGATGGTGTGGTTACGCAACGGGCAAAGGCAAGTCCGTCCTGTTGGGCAATAGTTGGGCATAAAATAGTTGGGCATAAGAAGCCGCCCCCGCGCTGAGAAGCCGCTGCCAGGAAGGGTTGCTGACACTCGCAGCCGGGCTTGGGGCACAACGCGATCGGCGCGAAACCGCTGCGAAGGGAGCTGCGTCTGACCGCGAGTTGCAGAAGCGTCCCTCGATGATGGATCGCCCAGGACCTCGATGATGGATCGCCAGGACCTGCAGGGTCCGGGTGAAACACGAACGAAACAGGCTGGTTTTGGCCGGCCTTGCGGGCCGCGTATTTGGCGCGACCGCGACCAATCTATGGGCCGCTTCTTTGGTGGATATAGGTCGCCGCAGAGGCGGTGACGGTGGACACGGTAACGGTGGAACGGTGAAAGCGCTAGGACGTCTCAGACCTTTCGTGGCCCCCTATTGGGCGAGCCTAAGCGGCGGCTTCGTGTCGTTTTTTCTTGCTCGCTTGTTTGAAATCAGCACGTACTTTCTACTCGCGAAGGGCATCGACCTCGTTGCGAGCCAACTCGCCGACGGACCCAACGCCATGTGGCACGTCG
>CAVOBC010000175.1:0-9322 GCA_963693635.1 Gammaproteobacteria bacterium
GTCCCGGATTGCCTGTTCATTCCTGGGACTTGTGATCGCGAAGGTGGCGTAGGGTGTGAAGGTTGGGGTGGATTTCTTTTTGCGCACACGCAGTTTTGGCTGCGGCGGTGGCGAATAGGTTGACGCCTCATGAACGGTGACTTCGGTCGCGTCGTCCGTGTGCTGGTCCGTATAGACGGCGTTGCCATGCTTGTCCCGGGTCATGTAGATCGTATCGGCCGCCAGCGTGTCCGGCACGTGCGCCAGCAGCAGTACCGCCAGGAGACGTGCGCCAACGCGGAGCGGCGGTCGCAAGGACAAGAGCAAGGTCCGGTGAGTCGTGAGCTTTGGGTTGGCGCGCATGATCAGGAGCGTTTTAGATCTGTGCAGCCATTGTAAGAGCGTTGGGGGCAAAAAAAAGCCCCGTCTGATCGGACAGACAGGGCTCTTCGTCTACGGTCGGGGTCTGCGGTCGGGGTCTATGGTGAGGGTCGGGACGAGGTCATCGACGATCAGGTGGACGCACCAGCGATTGGCCGCCGTGCGTCACCTTAATCACCCTGATCATTGACCCGATCATCGCCCGCACATTGATCCGAGCTGGATCAAACGCTGTAGTACATGTCGAACTCAACGGGATGCGTCGTCGAGTTAAGGCGCGTGACCTCCTCCATTTTAAGATCGATATAGCCATCGATCATGCTGTCACTCATCACGTCGCCCACCTTTAGGAACTCGCGATCAGCGTTCAGAGCATCGAGAGCCTGTTCAAGTGACGAGCAGACGGTAGGCACGTGCGCCGTCTCTTCGGGCGGCAAGTCGTACAGATCCTTGTCGAGCGGCTCGCCCGGGTCGATCTTGTTGTTGATGCCGTCGATCCCGGCCATCAGCATGGACGCAAACATCAGGTATGGGTTGGCGGTCGCGTCGCCAAAGCGGACCTCCGCACGAATCGCTTTCGGATTGCCGCCCTGGGCAAACGGGATCCGAATCGACGCGGAGCGGTTGCGTGCGGAATAGACGAGCAGCAGCGGGGCTTCGAAGCCGGGCACCAGTCGTTTGTACGAGTTGGTGCTGGCGTTGGAGAACGCGTTGATAGCTCGCGCGTGCTTGATGATGCCGCCGATATACCAGAGCGCTTCCTGTGACAGACCGCCGTAGCCATCACCGGCGAATACATTTTCACTCCCCTTGAAGATCGACTGGTGACAGTGCATGCCGCTGCCATTGTCGCCGACCAGGGGCTTGGGCATGAATGTTGCGGTCTTGCCGTAGGCATGTGCAACGTTGTGAACGCAATACTTGTAGATCTGCAGTTCGTCAGCCTTGCGAACCAGCGTGTTGAATTTGGCACTGATCTCGCATTGACCAGCGGTGCCTACCTCATGGTGATGCAGTTCGATGGTGAGGCCCATGCGCTCCATCGTGCTGCACATCTCGTTGCGCAGATCGACATGGGAGTCGACCGGGGGAACCGGGAAGTAGCCGCCCTTGACGCCGGGCCGGTGGCCCATGTTGCCGCCTTCGATCTCCGCACCAGACATCCAGTCTGCTTCCTCGGATTGAATCTCGTAGGATGCGCCGCCCATGCCCGTGGAATACTTGACGTCGTCGAAGATGAAGAATTCGGCTTCGGGGCCGAAAAATGCCTCGTCGCCGATGCCGGAGGACTTGAGGAACGCTTCGGCACGCTTACCGATGGAACGTGGATCCCGTTCGTAGCCTTGCATTGTCGCGGGTTCAACGATATCGCAACGAAGGTTGATCGTTGCCTGTTCGGTGAACGGATCCAAAACCGAGGTCGAGTCATCCGGCATGAGGATCATGTCTGACTCGTTGATGGGCTTCCAGCCAGCGATGGATGAGCCGTCAAACATGGCGCCGTTCGAGAAGAAGTCGGCGTCCACGGCGGACACATGGTTCGTTACGTGCTGTTCTTTGCCACGCGTGTCAGTGAACCGGAGGTCCACCCACTTCGCATCGTGTTCTTGTATCAATTGCAGAGTCTTCTCTGACATCTAGGTTCTCCAGCGGATTGGGTTGAGTGGATGTGAATCAGGCTTGTGGATGTGTCGCTCGTTAGTCCCTGACCAGCGCAGCAGAGGGACTCGTTAGTCCCTGACCAGTGCACGCAGAGGGAATGGCTATTTTTGGTGCGGTCGGGTGCAGATGAGGGAGCAAAGAATATGCCATCACCAAATTAGAATAAACCCTTGATATACGGGCCTTAGCGGACGTTCAGAGGCGCTCGCTTGTATCATTTTGGTGCGTTTTGTAGCAGGATGCCCGCTGGCGGTGCGTTTCGTCAGCAAACGCGGATAAGAAAGTGAATCTCGTCGTCGACCGTCGACGACTCGATCACCTGGTGCCCATGCACGCGGCACCAGGCAGGAATGTCGTGCAGCGTCCCCGGGTCGGAACACAGCACCGATAACTCGTCGCCGGGCTGCAGCTCTTTGATCCGATCCTGGGTGCGGATGACGGGGAGGGGACAAAGCAGGCGGCGGGCATCAATTTTAAACATGCCATGCATCCGGGATCTCTGAGGGGGGCAGCGGGGCAACATCGATCTCACGCGTTGCGCCGTCGGTTTCGCGGATACACACGGTGACCTGGTCGGCGTCCCGGCCCTGGGAGTACCGGGCAACCACCCGTGCTGCAAGCTGCAGATCGTTTTCGTCAGACTCACCGTCGACGAGCGTCAACGGCCCCTTGTGTGAAACGGGGTACAGGTTGCGAAACGTCTTCTTGTAGCCTTCGAGGTAGTTGTTTTCGCCTTCTTCGCGGCTGACGATGAGTTTGAAGCCCGCGCGTGGACGGATGTGTCGGCCGATCTTCAGCAGCATGATGTCGTCCATTTCGTACTCACGTTCCCCGCGCGCCTGCCACAGATCTGCGAGCTTTGACGCGTACTTGGCATCGGTGAGAAAGCAGCATCCGCCAGCGGGTTGTGAGTACTCGGTGATGCCCAGCGACGCTGCGAGCGCCATCTGCGGTTTACGGTTGCGGCCCGAGAAGCCGAAGAGTTTTGCACGGTCAACCCAACCCTCGCGCTCTGCCAGGGTTTCCGGCAGGTTGAGGGCGGACAGAGGCCGCAGCAGTCGTTCGTCGGCACCCGACTCGCGCGCGATGACGGGCATGGTGTCCTTGCGCTGGGACATCGGGCGTTGGCCAACGACTTCACCCGTGAGAATGAAGTCGAAGTCGTTCTCTTCGAGCCAGGCCCAGGCCTGGGCCTGGTTGACCATGAATATCTTGCAGTCAAGGCAGGGGTTCAGGTGTTGGCCATAGCCGTGTTTCGGGTTGAGAACGACGTTCTTGTAATCCTCGATGACATCGATGATATGCAGCTTCATCCCCAGCTGATCGGCGACCCACAGGGCATTATTGCGCTTGGCTTTCGCCTTGTCCTTATGGCGGATCGCATGCGTGTGTCCTTCAACGCAAAAGCCGGTAAAGAAGTTGATGCCCTCGACATGCACACCCTGGTCCATGATGACCTTAGCGGCGAGCATCGAATCCAGTCCGCCTGATATCAGGGCGACAGCGCGTGGTTGGCGGTCCATGGGCAATGAGGCCGGGGAAATGGGGCGGGAGTATACACCCGTGCCGGTCCTGAGAAACCGCTCTCAGGGCATGAAAAGGGGTGAAAGGGCCCGGCTGTGGCCTGGCCGGTGCGACGAAACGTTAGCGGACGGTCCAGCGCTCTGTATAATGCGCGCTTTCCCCCTGACCTCGCGGCAGCAATATTCTTTGCTGCCTGCGCCTACCCGGTAGATGCCTCGTGTTTGATCACCTACGAAATGTCGCGATCGTGGCCCACGTGGACCATGGCAAGACGACTCTCATCGACTGTCTTCTGACCGATGCGGGGGCCTTGTCGCGCTCGGACACAGGTGGCGAGCGGTTGATGGACTCGAATGACCTGGAAAAAGAGCGTGGCATCACCATTCTCGCCAAGAACACGTCGCTCGTCTGGCGGGATCACCGCATCAACATCGTCGACACGCCGGGACACGCGGATTTCGGCGGTGAGGTTGAACGAATTCTGTCGATGGTCGACTCGGTCTTGCTGGTGGTTGACGCCGTCGAGGGGCCACGCCCGCAAACGCGATTCGTGACGCAAAAAGCATTCGAGAACAATCTGAATCCCATCCTGATGGTCAACAAGATTGACCGTGATGGGGCGCGCCCGGACTGGGTCGTCGATGAGGTGTTCGAACTCTTCTACTCACTCGGCGCAACCGATGAGCAGCTCGACTTTCCGGTTGTCTACGGGTCAGCGACCGAGCGGACATCGGGTCGCACGATGAGTGGGCTGCAGGGTGACATGTCAGCACTGCTCGACACGCTGATTGAGTGCGTGCCGCCGCCTGTCGTGGAGGTGGACAAGCCCTTTCAGATGCAGATAAGTGCGCTCGATTACTCGAGCTATGTTGGTGTTATCGGCCTCGGTCGGATCAAGCGAGGGGTCGCCGAACGGGGGGCGCGTATTGCCGTAGTTGATCGTGCTGGCGAGGTCAGAAAGGCGCGGATACTGCAGGTGCTGGGGTTCGATGGCCTGGATCGCAAGGAAGTTGAACGAGCCGAAGCGGGCGACATCGTCTGTGTGACGGGTGTCGAGGGCGTTTCAATTTCGGACACGCTTTGCGATCCGGATCATGTGGAGGGATTGCCAGCTCTCGAAGTTGACGAGCCGACCATGAGCATGACCTTTGGCGTCAACACGTCCCCTTTTGCAGGGCTGGATGGCAAATTTGTCACGAGCCGAACGATTCGGGAGCGCTTGCAACGGGAACTGCAGCACAACGTGGCGCTACGCGTGGAAGACACCGACAGCGCGGATCGCTTCAAGGTTTCCGGACGCGGTGAGCTGCACCTGTCTGTATTGATCGAGAACATGCGTCGCGAGGGCTATGAGCTTTCCGTGTCGCGGCCGGAGGTGATTGTCCGCTATGTTGACGGTGAGCGTCAGGAGCCGTTTGAAGACCTGGTGGTGGACGTAGAAGCACAGCATCAGGGTGTGGTGATGGAAGCGCTGGGTGAACGCAAGGCAACGCTGGCAAACATGTCGCCTGATGGCAGAGGACGGGTTCTGCTTGAGTTTGGCATCGCAACGCGGGCCCTGATCGGCTTTCGGAGTGAGTTTCTGACCATGACGTCGGGCACGGGCATCGTGACGAGCTCGTTCTCGCACTATGCGAAGGCGTTGGCGGATGATGCTTCGTCCCGGCACAACGGCGTCCTCGTGTCGATGAGCAACGGCCGCAGTCTGGCTTTCCCCATCTTTAACCTGCAGCCGCGGGGCCGACTGTTCATTGGGCCGGGCGAAGACATCTATGAAGGCATGGTGGTCGGCATTCACAGCCGCGGCAACGACCTCGTTGTCAATCCGGTCAAGAACAAGGCATTTTCCAACGTGCGCGCCGCTGGCAAGGAGGAGAGCGTTATTCTGACGCCGCCGCTCATCTACTCGCTGGAGCAGGCACTGGAGTTCATTAGTCACGACGAGCTGGTGGAAGTGACGCCCAATTTCACTCGCATTCGCAAGAAACTGTTGACCGAGAACGGTCGCAAGCGGTCGGCGAGGCAGGTGTAATTACGTGTTTCCGCTTTACCCAGAAATCAAACCCTACTCTCGTCACCGCCTTGCCGTGGATCACCTCCACGAGTTGTATGTCGACGAGAGCGGCACGCTGGATGGCATTCCGGTGGTATTTGTGCACGATGGCCCGGGCTCCGGGTGCGAATTCGACAGTCGGTGCTTCTTCAGTCCGGAAAAGTACCGCATCGTTCTCTTTGATCAGCGCGGTGCGGGCCGATCGACGCCCCACGGTGAACTGCGTGAGAACAACACCAGCAAGCTGATCATGGACATGGAGAAGATCCGTGAGTTGCTCGGCATTGAACGCTGGGTGGTCTTTGGCGGTGGCTGGGGTGCCGCGTTGTCCCTCGCATACGCGGAGATGTTTCCTGATCGTGTGCTCGGACTCATTCTTCGGGGCGTCTCGCTCGGTCGGCGCCAGGACAGGGAGTGGTTTCTGAATGGCGCGCGTCGCTTCTTCCCGGATCATTGGGAAGACCTTGTTCATCCGATTCCTGAAGCGGAGCGTGGTGATCTCGTCGAAGCGTTCTATCAGCGGATGACCGGCGATGATGAACTTGCGCGAATGGGGGCTGCCAAAGCGTGGTCGATGTGGGAGGCCCATTGTTCGACGTTGCATCCCAACCAGCGCCTGCTGTCACACTTTTCGAATACGCATCGGGCGATTGCGCGATGCCGGCTCGGCACGCACTACTTTCGTCACGATTGTTTTCTTGACAACGATCAATTGCTGCGTGACATCGACAAGATCCGGGAGATTCCGGGCATCATCGTGCATGGCCGGTTCGATACGGTGAGCCCGATCGAGAATGCGTACGCGCTACATCGCGCGTGGCATCATTCGCAGTTATACATCGTGCGTGAAGCGTGCCACTCGGCAACGGAGCCAACGATCATTGATGCGCTGGTCCGGGCGACGCGCGACATGGCGTTGCGATTCGAAGCAGACTTTGACGTCTGACAACCGTTGTGTAATCTGTTGTCTCGCGTGCTGCCTGACCGTGTGGATCGGCGGGGAACGCTCGCCATCCCGGCACCGTCTGTAACGCTGACTGACACCGGTCCTGCCCGGGCCGGCAGACGAGCACGATGCGCGGTCTGATTCAGCGTGTTGCTCGGGCCGAGGTTGCAGTTGACGGCGCGACCGTAGGCCAGATTGGTCGGGGTGTGCTCCTGCTGCTTGGTGTGCAGAAGGGCGACGGTGAAGCTGACGTGCTGCGCCTCGCGCGCAAAGTCGTCAATTACCGGATATTTGCGGATGACGACGGGCACATGAATCGCAGCCTCATCGACGTGGAGGGTGAGTTGCTGATCGTCTCGCAATTCACGATCGCCGCGGATACAAAAAAGGGCCTGCGGCCCTCGTTCTCCAGCGCCGCCGCACCCGCAGAGGCCGAAGTCCTCTACGAAGCCTTTATCGCGCAGGCGACGGCGCTCGGCGTCCCGCTTGCGACCGGCATATTCGGTGCAAACATGCAGGTGGATCTGGTGAATGACGGTCCGGTGACGTTTCTTCTTAGCAGTTAGCCGCTAATATCAGTTTAGCTTCTGTCAGTTTCACCTTTGTCACTTTCACCTTTGCGGTTCGCCTGGTCGCGTCGCTCAGACGCGCCGTCTTCGATGCCCAGGATCTTTGAGAAAATGATTCCACCCTCAAACAGCAGCCACATCGGGAGCGCGAGCAGGATCTGGGAGATCACGTCCGGGGGCGTCAGCAGCATGCCGAAGACAAAACACCCAACGATTACGAAGGGGCGCTTCTTGCGCAGGCTGTCAACGTCGGTGATGCCCGTCCAGACCAGGACCATCGTCGCGATGGGGATCTCGAAGGCGAGACCGAACGCAAAGAACAGTTTGAGCACGAAGTCCAGATAGCTGTTGATGTCGGTCATGACCGCGACATCGGTCGGCGCGACGCTCGTAAAGAAGCTGAAGACGAGCGGGAAGACCACGTAAAAGGCGAAGGCCATGCCACAGTAGAACAGGATCACGCTCGATATAAGAAGTGGGTACGCGATGCGCTTTTCACTGGAGTAAAGGCCGGGTGCGACGAAACTCCAGACCTGGTGCAGGATGAACGGGATCGCGGCAAAGATGGCGAGGAACAGTGTCAGCTTGAAGGGTGTGAGGAATGGCGACGCGACGCCGGTCGCGATCATGCTCGCGCCCTCCGGCAAATAGCGTTTGAGCGGCGCTGACACGTAGGTATAGATAGGGTTGCGCAGATAGAAGAGCGGCAGGAAAAGAACAAGGATTGCCCCCAGACTGGACAGTATGCGGCTTCGCAGTTCGACGAGATGACTGACGAGGGGTTGCCCCTCAGCGATCTTCTCGTCATCGCTTATCTTGTTCTCGCTCACCTTACGCTGACTCTATTGTCTGTTCCCTGCGCCGGATGCGGCGGAGGGCTGCTATGGCTCAGGGCTGTTTATGGCTCAGGGCTGTTTATGGCTCAGGGCTGTTTATGGCTCAGGGCTGTTTATGGCTCAGGGCTGTTTATGGCTCAGGGCTGTTTATGGCTCAGGGCTGTTTATCGCTCAAGGCTGTCTCCCCCGGCGCCTCGTCCTGTTGTGTGCTCGTCGCTTCGAGTTCAGGGATTACGGCATCGGTGTTTGTCGCGGGCGTCTGCTGGCTGCTGTCTGAACCGGTCGACTCTTCGTGCGCCTTTGGGTCTCGGGCGTCCTGCCCGCGTGCGAGGTTCTCGACCGCGATGCTTTCGTCGTCTATCGCGCCATCGAGCGATGGTCCGGCCTGTGCCCGAATGCCAAGCGGATCGTTAATCTGCGCTCGTCCATCGTTGATCGCGCCCTGCAGATCATCGCGGGTGTCATTGAGCGCTTGCATGATCGATTCGTTGTGGAGTTGCTGACGGATTTCGTCGGCACCGATCTCGCGTTCAACTTCAGCCTTGATGTTGTTGAAGGAACGCCGGATACGGCCGATCCAGAGTGTCAGTGTGCGGATGCTGCCAGGCAGTTTCTCCGGGCCGATGACCAGGAGTGCGACAACACTGACCAGCATCAGCTCGGGAAAGCCGATGTCGAACATGGCGGGCGGTTACTTCTCGGCGTTGACGGTCTGGTTGGCGTTGGCCGCAGTCGTGGCGTCAGCGTCCGACTTGATCCGCGAGGGTTCCGTGTCTATTGCCTTGCGGAAACCCTTGATGGCAGAACCCAGATCGTTGCCCATATTGCTCAGCTTCTTGGTGCCGAAGAGCAAGAGGACAATGGCCAGGATGACAATCAGTTCAGTGATTCCAAATGACATGATTTTCTCGGTGAGGTTGACTCGGGTCAGTTCCCGGATGTCTGGCATCTTAGCACAGGGCCCTTTTTCAGAAGACTGTCGAAAGACGGGTTACCAGGCCTGGGGCGCGCGCGGCAGGTTACATGACGGCGACGGGCATTTGACGCGTTTGTGCTTAGCTCGTTCCTGTCCCAGAACTCTGTTCTGGGGCGGGCACTGGCGTACGGTGCAGGGATGCGCCGCCATTTTCCGTGGGCCTCTTTTCTGCAAGATCATGCGAGGTTTGTTTGCAAACCGACTCCCAACAATTGTCAGGATGAGAATTTTGGGACAAGAACTAGCTCGCACTATGGCTTCAAATACAGCCAGTAGACGCCGATGCCCCCGAGGACGGAGCTGCCGAGTAGGATTTCGCCGCCTGCACCGAATGACGCCACACTTACCACTCCCGCAAGCGCGATCGTCATCGCACCGCCCCCGAGGCGCGCATAG
>CAVOBC010000176.1:0-9301 GCA_963693635.1 Gammaproteobacteria bacterium
GGATGTAAGGACCGAGCCGTCGGTCGTGTCGATGGTCAGAAGATTGAGTTCGCCGTCAAAATCGAATTCGTCGAAGTGCTCGGTCGCAAAGGGTCGATCCGATGAAGGCGAGTCCTTTGATGGTAAAGCCCATGTCATCGGCGATTTTGGTGGCGGCGCCGCCGCTGGTGACGCGATACATCTGCCAGTCTAGTGTTGTGACGAAGAAGTCACCCGACGCTGCATCAAAGGTCGCTGCCGTCACCTCGCCCATGGCAGGCCCGGTGCGTGGCACATCGGTCACCGTGTGGGTAGACAGGTCAATGGCGTCCATCTTCTGATCGGTCGGACCGGAGAAGTGATACATCAAACCGTCGGTGGAGTTGTAGGCAATGGCCTCGCCGTCGTCGCCGGCACCAAGGGCAAGGTTGAACGTGGCGGAAGCGTCAATCTGGCTGAGCGTGTGCAGGCTCTCGGGGGTCGAAGCGCCGTCACCTGAAATGCCGTAGAGAATTTGGGTCGCGAAAGTGGGTGCGGCGAGCAGCGCGAACGCTGTGCCGGCGGCTAGTTTCAGGGTGGAATTCATTGTGTCCCTCGTGCGACTCAGCGGATGTCGAGCCGCGCATGCTTGTGTGATCGTCGTCTGTTGAAGAGCACGCTTCGTGCCAGAGTTTGCGGAAGAGAAATCGCATAAATTTCAAGCACCTGGGTAAAGGCAATGCACCGCGAGATCTCGACTGTCCGCCAGAGTGTAAAAGAAACCGACGGTCGCTCGTGTCGAAGTAGGACGCTCGGTGGTCTGAGGTTGATACGGTTCAGGCGGCTGGTCGTGTGCTGCAGGGTGGAACGCCACCGGCGACGATTGGCGGTCAGCTGCGCCTCGGGCAGCTTCCGATTGAGCCCTGTCTTGTAACGGCGCTGTCCCCGAAGATGGAATGCAGAATGCGCCAAGAGTTATCCACCGGGCGGTTGCGACGGGTCAGCGTCCGAACTCGTAGCCGAATGTGCGGACGTCATCGGCATAATACTCGCCGACGACGTCGACAAGCGTGGGTGTGAAGTCGTCGACGTAGGGCTGTCGGGTCTCAGGTGCCCGGTTCGCGACCAGGATCTTCGGCATATCAGCCGTGAGCGTGAGGCGCCCGGCGAGATCCCTGTAGGCGTCGGCGATTGCCTCAAACCGATAGACGGCGCCCAACTCCATTGAACCGTTGGTGAGCCGAAGTGTTTCGGATTGTGGCTTCAGCGCCTGGAGTACGTCGAACCGGCGGCTTAGCTTTGCGAGCAGGCGACGGTGCCATGGCAATTGCAGATAAGTGTCGAAGAACTCATCGAGGCCAAGGTCATGTAGTCGGTCGATATGTCGAGAGTTCCACCAGATTGAGTGCAGACGATCCCATGGGTTGCGAACAACGGCAAACTTGAAGTACGACGTCCAGACGTCGTCATCGTTGAAGTCTTTCGCCTCCTGTGCGCTCATGTGCTTCTCGACACCCTTGGTGACGCGGTTGAATTCACCGGTCGCGGGGTCAAGTGGCCCCTGCATTGGTGTTTGCAAGCGCGTCCAGCGCAACCTCTATACTGCTACCGGCCGTCTTGGTGAT
The DNA here is from genome assembly GCA_963693635.1 of Gammaproteobacteria bacterium. Classification (GTDB taxonomy): domain Bacteria; phylum Pseudomonadota; class Gammaproteobacteria; order Pseudomonadales; family Azotimanducaceae; genus CAVOBC01. The sequence continues at coordinate 1,584 of CAVOBC010000176.1, forward strand.
GTGAATGAAGAGTGTCTTGTGGCTGTGGACAATCGTGATCGAATCATTTGCTGGGCGTGATTCGCTTGATGCCGACGCCCTCCACGCTGACGTAGATCATGCCGTCAGGCCCTTGACGCACATTGCGGGCGCGGCCGATTTTCTCGGCAACGATTTGTGCACCGGTGGCTTTGTCGCCATCCATTGCTACGAGCACGAGATAGTTGAACTTCAATGACCCAACGAGCAGGTGGCCCTGCCATTCCGGGAATTTCTCGCTGGTCACAAACGTCATTCCCGAAGGCGCGATCGATGGCACCCAGTACCAGATTGGAGACTCGAAGCCTTCGCGCTCGGTGCCCTTGGCAAATTTCGTACCACTGTAGTTGATGCCATAGCTCAGGATTGGCCAGCCGTAGTTGGCGCCGGCATTTATCAGGTTTAGCTCGTCACCGCCCCGCGGACCGTGCTCGTGGACCCAGATCTTCCCGGTTTGCGGATGACGCGCCATGCCCTGGGGATTGCGGTGCCCAAACGAATAGATGGCGCGCTTGTTCTGCGCGTGCGCAGCGAACGGATTGTCGGTGGGTATGTCGCCATCCGCGGTGATGCGGTAGATCTTGCCGCCGTCTCTGGTCGGGTCCTGGGGGTTTACGTCGCGTTGCCCGCGATCCCCGATCGAGAAATAGAGATGTCCGTCGCCGCCGAACTCCAGGCGGCTGCCGTAGTGCTGGCCGCGACGCGAGTTGGGCGTCGCCTTGTACAGAACCCTAGCGTCGGTGAGTGTATCGCCGTCGAGTCGCGCCCGCATGATCGCCGTGTTGCTCCCTTTCTCGCCCGCTTCGCCCGACATCTCAATGTCGGTGGCATAACTCAGGTAGAGAATCTGGTTGTCGGCGAAGTCCGGGTGCAGTTCGATGTCCATCAACCCGCCCTGGCCGTTGACGCTGACGTCCGGGACGCCGCTCAGTTCGGCCGCGATCTTGCCGTCTCGCACGCGTAAGATCTTGCCGGTCTTGGCAGTGATAAGCATGTCGCCGTCCGGCAGCCAGACCATTCCCCAGGGGTTGTTTATCCCGGTGACGATGGGCCGAACCGAGATTTCGGTCGCGGCGGCGGACATGGCGAGGAGGAGGCCGAGCATGGTGGCGAGTGTGAGCTGTTTCATAGGGCTGGATTCTCAAGGCCGAATTGCGGAATCGCGATAGTAGCAATGTCTCCGGCGCGGTTGGTCAGTCAGGTTGCTCTCGTCGACGAATCGCTGGGGCACCAGGCACCTCGTGATGCCCTGACCCACCCGTACTGCGGCTGCCTCACCGCGCCACGATCGGCACCGTACCCACAACATCGTCGATGATCAGCTCAGCAATGTCGTCGTCGCTCAATCCGCCGAGTTCCGTCAGCACCTCGCTCAGGTGTTCGCCAAGCAGCGGTGCCCGGGCCGGGACTGATTCGCCGGCGCTCGCAAAACGATAGGGCTGATTGGGGTAATGCTTCACACCTACCCCAGGTCGATCCTGCGCTAAAAAGGCGTGACGCGCGGCAAGGTGCGGGTCTGCGAGCAGTTCGGGCCCGCGCATGACGGCGCCCGCGGGCACCCCTTGCTCCTGCAACTGATGCATGAGGGCGATGTGTTCGAACTCGCGCGTGAAAGCCGCGATGGCCTCCTCTATCTCCGGGCGTCGCTCCCGGCGCTCCGCCGCAGACAAATCCTGGAGGTCGGCGCGGCCGACCGCCGTTGCCAGCGTGCGCCACTGCTCATCGGTCTTGCACGTGAGTCCAATCCAGCTGTCACCGGCACAGGGGTAGATGCCCTGCGGCTCGAACGACGCGTGACGGTTGCCGGTGCGCCCGGGGTCGACGCCGGCGAGAGACCAACCGGTCACCGCGTCACCCAGATACAGGTTGCACGCCTCAAGCTGGCTGAGATTAATGTGCTGCCCTGCACCGGTTTGATGACGATGGTGAATCGCGGCCATCAGCGTCGTGGCTCCCATAATTCCGGCAAACAGGTCGCCGCCGGTCGTGCCGGTAAAGATGGGTTCACCGTCCTCATATCCCGTGAGGTGAGACAAGCCGGACATCTGTTCGGTCGACATGCCAAAAGCCACGTAGTCGCGCCAGGAGGTGTCCGCGCCAAAGCCGGAGAGGGACAGCATGATGAGCCGTGGATTGATCGCCTTCAGCACGTCGTAGTCCAGACCAAAGTTGGACATGACCCGCGGCGTGTAGTTTTCGATCAGGATATCGGCGTCTTTGACCATCGTTTTCAGGACGGCAACGGCACGTGGGTCCTTCAGATTCAGCGTGATGTCGCGCTTGCCGCGGTTGACCCAGTTGAAGTAGGGCGAACCCTCATACGACGGCAGGTCGCCCGTCCCGCCGGTGCCCGCTCCGCGCCAGCCATCGATGCGCTGCAGTGATTCAACCTTCACAACATCGGCCCCGGCGTCAGCGCAGACCTGCGCAGCGACCGGGCCGGCAAAGAACATCGACAGATCAAGAACCCGCACGCCCGCCAGCGGTAGGTGTTGCTTGCCCGTGGGCGACGCCGCCGGTGGCTGGTCATCAAGCTCTGCCAGCACCTCTTTTGTATGTTCGCCGAGCAGAGGCGGCCGAAACGGCAACGGCGCGGTGGCCGTCGACTTGAACGGTACGCCGGGTGTTGCCACGTCACCGGCGACGGGATGCGCGAGAGGTACAAAAAACTCCCGCTCCCGGTGCGGAGGCATCGTGAAATGCATGGCAAGATCCGGTATCAAACCGAATGGCACGCGCGCCGCCTCGGCCGCGTGGAACAGCTGATCGGCCGTGCGGCCGGACAGCGCTGCCTGAAATGCCGCGCGTATTTCCTCGAGGCGCGGGTCCGGTTTCATCCATGAAATCCCGGCATACGCGGGGTCCTCGGCAATGTCCTTGCGTCCGAGGAACTCACACAACATTTGCCATTGTGGGCCCGTTAGGGCGTTGAGCCCGATGTAGCCGTCGTCGGTCGGCAGTATGTACGCGGCGCCTGCACCGGAGCCAATACTCGAATATCGGCCCGGTAATAGCCCGTGATATTCATAGAGCAACGTTGGCATCTGTGCGGCGGCGAGGACGGCTTCGTTGGTTGCAACGTCGACGTGCTCGCCGTGTCCGTGGGCCGCCCGGCCGAGGGCCGCAAGCAGGGTTGAAGCCGCCGCAAATGCGCCGGCGAGTGTCTCTGAAATGGCGCCGCCCGCTTGCAGGGGCTCTCGGTCGGGCGTGCCGCACAGGTGTGCCCAGCCGCCGACCGCGCAGGCAACGAGGTGCGAGGACTCGTAGTGTGACAACGGCCCGAACGAGCCGAAACCGCTGACGGTTGTCAGAATCGCGCGCGGATTCCAGGATTTGATCTGCGCGTAGCCGATGCCGCGCTTGTCGAGTCCCTCTGCCGTGTCGCTGGCAACGATGATGTCGTAGTGCCGCACGAGTCGCGCGAAGGTCTCGTGGTTCGATGGGTCATCGACGTCGAGGATCACCGAGCGCTTGCTGGTATTGAAAAAGAAATAGCTCGCGCTCGCCTCGGGATTCGGGTTGTCATCGGGGAAGGGTCCGAGCCGCCGGGATTCGTCGCCCGCGGGCTTTTCGAGCTTCACGACCTCGGCGCCGAGATCGCCCAGCAATTTACTGCAGAATGGGCCCGCAATGCCTTCGGCGATGTCGAGTATGCGTATGCCCTTAAGGGGGCCGTTTGCGTGGGCTGGCTCTGACATATTCGTTCCTGCTTTTTTTCCGGTCCGCTTCTTCCGGTTCGGCTTTCTTTCGGTCCGGCTCATTTCGGTCCCGTTTCAGCTTCGTGTGGATGCCACAATACGAGCCATTCAAGTTACAACGGATTCACGGTTGTCGCGGACACAGCGTAATGCCCGCGTTCCGGATTATCAAAGCGTCACTCGAGTGGTAGCTGTCGGATTCCTGATTATGGTCGACCGTTATGGTCTTGTTGGATGCAGCTCAAGCGAAACAGTCGGCCAGTTGTTGTTCGGTTAGCCAGGCAGAAACCCTGGACGCCTCGGCAGCATCAAGCGTGTTCCTGATCCGGTCAGTGACGAGTGATGCAGAAAACGGCGGGTAGGGGCGGGTCAGGTAGCTGACGTCTTCCCCGTAAATGCGTGCATGGAAAGCCTTGGCGCCCGCGGCGTTGGCATCCCGATTGGCGAGCAGGAATGGCTTGTAGGTATCTCGCATCTCGGCCAGAACGAATTCTGCAAACGGTGTCGGTGCGTCAATGGACGCAAGTGCGCCCCTGCCGTCCCACGTGTCCGCGCGATTGCGTGTCCACTCAACCACGGTTTTGTATTGGGACGCGACCCGGGTCGGGTCGGGGTCCATGAGGGTGTGGGCGCGCAGGCCACCCAGGACGATGCAGTCAACTGCCGTCGGCCGGTCGCCGAGCAGATACGGTGTTGAGTTGAGCTGGGTCTCCGCTGCCTCGAGAATGCGCACGTACTCATCTTCTGCCGCTCGCTGCTGGCGTTCTGACTCGGTGCCCGTGGCACGACAGGCGCGAGGCCCCCAGCTAAGGACGGTTGCGGCGGCGTCGGGGTCGCCATCGCTCATCTTCATCGACGCAAAATGCGCGCTTTCTTCATAGTGCCAGCGATAGTGCACCATCGTTCGCGCGATCCACTCGTCGAAATACTCTTCAAGGACGTGGACAAGCACGCCTGGGGAGCCCTCGGGGAACATGCGGCGGGCCGGGAAGCGGGCGTCCAGCATCGTCATGAGCGGCGTCGTGTCCCCGATCATCCAGTCCTCGGGCGTTTGCAGCACGGGCACCTGGTGTGTGCCCGAACGATACTCCACGTCGTTGCGGTTTTCGGGCGTCTTCGCCAGGAAGTCGAAGTCGGTACTGTAGAAGATCATCGCGGCTTCGAGTTTGCGGGTGAAGTAGCTGAGTTCGCCGCCGTAGATTGTGTATTTCGATGTCATTCGTTTGACGCTCCGGTGAAATGGATTCGTTTGTATGAATGGCGGAGCCGACGCTTTGCGAGTTGCTCGCGGCTAATTGCCTGGGGCTGACGTGTGCCTGGCTGCGGCTTCGACGGCGTCGGCGTACTCGCGCGTCAGGCCGGACGCGACGAGCGATTCCCAGCTACGAATTGGCAGGGCCAGCAACCGGGCGCGCAGGTTGCTGTTAAGTTCGATGATCCTCGCATCTGCATCTGCATCTGCATCGTTATCGCTATCGGCATCGCGCGGGTCAATATGCGCAAGCCGCGTGAGCGCGTCGAGTGCGAAGCCCACGTTGAAGACGTTGTCGTCCTGTTCCGCAATGTCGATCAGACACGCGATCAGCGGTTCAAGCGTGGTCCCGAGTCTGTGCGCGCCGTGCGAGCAGATGATGACGAGGGACCACAGGGCATTCTCGCGGACGGCTGACCGCACCGGGTTGAAGCGGGGCACGGAATAGTCAATACCGATGCCTTCACAGACGTCGCTTTCATCGGTTGGACGCACGAACTTGATGCTGCGATCCTGCGCCTGATCCATGCTCAGGCGGTTTACCTCCCGCCCCAGACAATCGATCAAGACGCTGGCGCAGTCGGGGATGAGGTCGTCGGCGTCCCCGCCTGCGACTGCTCGTCTTGCGAGGCAGCCGATGCTTCCAGCGGCGACGGAGCGAACGTATACCGACGGCTCATCTTCAAGTCGGCGACGCAGCGCATCGAGCACCTGCGAGTTGATTTGTGCGACCTCGCCGAGCCCGAATGCGCCAGCTTTGCGGACCCATTTGAGAGGTGACTCGATCGCCGAGAGAAACGTCGGGGTGGCAGCCGGTCCAACAGCAGCAAGGCCAAAGGTCGCGGCGCGCCGCACGCTCTCGCGATGTGAAAAGAGGGCATTGCCGAGATGGCTGGTGGCGAGTTCGGGGTCACCTATCGCTGCGAGTTTGTACGCGGCACCAATCCGGCGTGGCTCGGCGATGTCGCCTGTCTCTTTCAATTGCACCTGTAAATCGTCGGCGAGGCGCCTGCGTGCCGCATCGCCGAGTGCGGCGGCATCGGGCGTCGCGGGCGGATTGGTGCCCGTTTGCAAAAAGTGATGTTGGGCACGCCAGACAATCGTGGCGTCATCGGGTGCATTGGTGCGGTCGATGCCGGTTAACTCGTCCAGCCCCTGCGCCGTCCAGTCGAATTCTGTGTCGCAATCGCGGGGGTCAGGTTGGGTCGTGCGGTACAGCCAGAACCGCCACATAAAGCGCGGGTTTTCACGCCAGTCGCTAAAGGCATCGCGGCGATGGTTGCCTCGATGAAACAGGTTGTGTGAATACAGGATCACACTGCCGGCCTGCAGCGGTCCGGCCTCGAACTGACGCAAGAGGGGCCAGCCCGTGTTGGTGACGGCATCGCGCATGCGGATGTCGTGCGCTGTGCGCTGCCCGGCGATGTCGTCCGCGTCATACGCCGAATTCGGACCACTGACGGGTCGGCGCTCCATGCCGTCGATCTGGTAGTTGAAGTCCAGATGGTCAGCGCCCGCGAAGTTGTCGTGGTTCTCCTCGTGGTTGAAGGTCCAGTACTGGGAGTATGGAATTGTCGCCGTTGGGCCCATGTCGGCACGAACTTCCTGCGGGTAATACAGCATCTCGATCTGCACCGGCTGATGGTGACGGTGCTTGCGGCTGTTGAACGGGCCGTTGTCGTCCTTGTGCCAGTGTTGATCATGGGTGCCACTGACAAAGGGTGCGCAATGCGTGAAAGGTACGACTGCCCAGTTGGGGCCCACCAGCTGGTCGCACGCCTCGATGAGGCCCGGTGCGCGCAGGATCTCCAGAACATCCGGTATGCCAGTGGTGGTGACCGGCTTTTTCGCGCTGAAGACCGCGTGCTCGTCCGCGTAGATGCGCGCGTGGATCTCATCAGGGACGCCCAGCGTCGATGGCGGCAGAATGACGAGTCCGCGGCTCGCGAAATCCTTCGACAGTTGGTCGAGATCAATCGAAGGGGCATCTGCACCGGATCGAGGCGGGCTTGTGGCTGCCGTCCTATTCATTGAGATTGCCTATAGAGAGTGCTCAGCAAGGGGCGTCCAACGGTTAGCCCCGCAGGCCGTCTGCAGACAGAAGCTGCTGCGCAGACGTCAAGCAGAGAGCAGGTTCCATCTGACGCCACAGATGTCGACCTGGTCATCGTTGATGTAACAGTCCCTCGCTTTGGCGCGGCTGAGGATGTGGTCCCGGTCTGCAACTGCGATGTCGAGACCGCCCAGACCGGTGCTGCGCCCGTCTGTGGCTTCAACAAAACGGAGCGTCACGTTGTTGATGGCGATGTTGAGCACGCTGCCATCGCGGGTGACCGGCAAGCCGGTGACCCGTCCCCAGAGATCCGCGAGATCAACCGGGTCCGGCGACTGCAGTTCAACTGCGCGATAATCGACCGTGACGTCCTGTTTGACCTTATCCTCCCAGCCGAGACCGCCCACCGGGTTCCAGTGGCCATTGAAATCGTTGTACTGGTCCGACTCTATTTCGAGAAAAGCTGCCTTCATGTCGCCCGGGTGCAACTGGCACAGATTCCATTCGTCACGCACAGTCTCGTGCGCCACCCGCACACCGTTGTCGATTGCGTTCTGTCGAACCTGCGCCTGGGTTTCGCGGCTGTCAGCCTGCGTGATTACCATGTAGCCGCCGTCGCCATTGCGGCGGTCAAGGTAACGGCCGCCGGCGGTGCCTTCTTCTACGGGTGCAACGACCTCGAGGAAGTTCCTGCCGA
>CAVOBC010000177.1:0-9169 GCA_963693635.1 Gammaproteobacteria bacterium
CGCTTCGCGAGCCATGAATAGGTGTATTTTCAGGTTCGCTTCGCGAGCCATGAATAGGTGGATTTTCAGGTTCGCTTCGCGAGCCATGAATAGGTGTATTTTCAGGTTCGCTTCGCGAGCCATGAATAGGTGGATTTTCATGTTTGCTTCGCGAGTCATGAATAGGTGGGTTTTCATGTTCGCTTCGCGAGCCATGAATAGCGAAGCGGGGAGCGACATGTTGGGGAGAGCGATGAGCCGAGGCACGCGAATCGATCGGGGTGTGCCGAAGGACGAAAAGCGGCGCTGCCCCTCTGTGGGCACAATGGCACGCTACCGTCGTGCGGCCCTCGTGTGCACGCTTTGCAGTTGTTTCCTTGTGGCGAGCGCACTCGCTGATGGCGTGGATGCTGTGGGCCAATCGATCACGATCGCGCTCACGCAGGAACCGCCGAACCTCGATGCGACCCGGTCGACGGATCTGGTGAGTTTTTTCATCATCTCGCACGTCAACGAAGGTCTGCTGAGATACGACCGGCGGGGACGCCTCGTTCCGGGCGTCGCGGCGAGTTGGCAAAACGAAGGTCGGCGCATGACCTTCCACCTGAAGGAGACCGCACGGTGGAGTGACGGCTTGCCGGTCGTTGCGAGCGACTTTGTTTACGGGCTTCGGCTCGTCGCGAACCCGGCGCACGGTTCGCCCTACATCGCGATCATGCAACCGCTGCGCAATGCCGCGAAGATCAGACAGGGCCAGTTGCCGCCGACGGCGCTCGGCGTGACGGCGCCGGATAACCGTACTGTGGTGATAGACCTTGAGGAACCTTGTGGGTACTGCCCATCTCTGATGAGTCACGGCGCCTTTTTCCCGGTGAACGAGGCGTTCCATCGCGGGCAGGGCGAGCGCTACGGCGCAGAACCCGAGCATCTGCTCTACAACGGGCCGTTTGAGCTGACCAGGTGGACCCACGGCGCGTCGCTGACACTGCAAAAGAATGCGGACTACTGGGACGCGGGTGCGATCAGGTTGAGGGAGATCAACATCGGTTACATCACCGAGGACAATCGGACCCGTCTCAATCTCTTTCAGGATGGGCGTATCGCCCTCGCCCGGCTGGGTGCCGAAACGGTCAGGGAGGCGGTCGCGCAGAAACTCAAGGTTCGGACGTTTCGTTCCGGGGGGCTCGCATACCTGACATTCAATCTTCGCCCTGGCCATCCCACCGCCGACGCGCGACTGCGCAAGGCGGTCCAGATGGTGTTCGACCCCGAGGAGTTCGTAAACCGGGTCATCGGCATTCCAGGATATGTGCCCGCGTACAGTTTCTTTCCGGCGTGGATCAACGGTGCGTCGGGCAAGTTCCAGGATGAACATCCGCCGGCGCGGATTCCGCGTGACGTCGGCGCGGCGCGGGCACTTGTTGCGGCCGTGCGCGCGGAGGCGGGCGGCAACGTACCGGAACTGACGTTGATCACCACAACCTCAGTGACCGGCAACCGGATCGCCGAGTATTTGCAGGGAATCATCAAGCGGCATCTCGGCCTTGAAGTGAAGGTCGATCAGCAGATCTTCAAGCAGTACCTGGCGAAGGCGCGAGGCGGGGAGTTCGACATCGCGTTATCGAGCTGGTATCCGGATTTCGATGACATCGTGACCTACGCGGACCTGCTGGGCTCCACCAATCCCAATAATCGGTCACGCTATGAAAGCCGTCCCTATGATCAGGCGCTTGAAGTTGTTGTGACATCAATCGACCCGACGTCCCGCATGCGGGCAGCAGCCGAACTGCAAGCGCTCTTGATTCGCGACGTTCCGGTGCTGCCGATGGCCGAGACGGGATCAGCGTATGTGCAGCATCGTCGCCTGCGCGGCGTGGTGCGCCGGGTCATGGGGGCGGACCCGGATTACACCTATGCGTGGGTGGTGCCGTAGCCGGGCGTTTTGCATTCGGCGTGCGTTGGATGACGGTGTGTGTCGGCTAACAAGCTTAGCTTGTTAGCTCAGTAGAAACCCCTGCGCCAACTCCCTGTCGGACACCTCGTCCGGCGTCGTGTTTTGTTTGTTAAACTTGCCAAAAAGGTCCTCACGTGACGCAGCGACTGCAGCAAAGAGGGTTTCCGGCAACAGGTGACCGGCGGTCTCGTGGCCCACCATCGCGCGCGTTAGTTGATTGGTCACCGGAACCAGATTGTAGGGCGACGTCACCTCGTGGGGCGATGAGATCGGCTCGTGACTGATCGTTGCGATGACGACTGTGTAGATCATCATCAGCGTCACGTACGGGTTGAGGTCAGATGGCAGGGCATGACGTGCTGTCAGCGCATCGCCCGGTACGGTCGAGGGCGGTGGTTCCCACCGACAACCGTTGATGCTGCACACCGAAAATCCTTGCACGATGCCGCTCGCGTCACGCATGCGGGCTTGCCACTCGCCGATGAAGGGGTCGAGCCGTGCTGCGCCACGGCTCTTGAGCCGGTGCGTCAGCGTGAGCGATGAGCTTGGACCAAGCGAGGGTCGTGGCAGGAACGTCAGCGACAGGTTCTTGTCGAGGGCGATCTCGGCCAGGACCTAGCGCGCGACGACGATGTTGTCAGCGGCTTGCAGTGGATCGGTCACCGCGAGTTGCAGGCTGATTTGGCCGGGTCCCTGGGCGTCGTGCTAGCCATCCCACTCGATGGAACGAAAGTCGAGTCGTTTGCGTGCTTGCATCATGAAGTCAGCCGAGAGGCGACTGTTCCGGATGCTGTGGCTGATCGGTGACGCGGTGACCGGCGTTAGATTGCGCCATTTTTGCTGCCTGGCGACGGTGGGAGATTCCTCGAAGAGGTAGAAGTTGAGTTCGGTGCCGACCTCGAGAGACAAGCCGACCTGAGCGAGTTCACCGGCGAGACGCTTGGTGAGAACGACAGCAGAGCGGGTGGGCGCTGCCGTCGTCGTTGACGAAACTCCCGAGGCAATGGCCGAGGTCCTTGTCTCGACCATCCGGTGACAGGGTAGCAATGTCGGGTACGAACTCGGCGGTGGAGTCAGACAAGTGGCGGCCGGGACCGGCGTGGCCTTGTTCGACGCTGGTCGCAGGAAAGCGCGGTCCGCCTGGCAGTAGTTCGAGGAATCGTCGCCGCGTGAGAAAAGCGCCGATGCCGATACCCGTGAAAGTCGTCGCATGTGTTCGCAAGACTTCAACATGCTGGCGATCAAACCAATCGGAAAGTTCGTCTTCGTCCATGAAATCTCTCTGGTAAAGGTAACCATCGCAGCGCGGTGGGCAAGGGCTTTGGCGCTATCCCGAAGTCGACCGCAAGCATATGATTGGCCCGCCCGGAGCGCGGATGCTAACAATCGCAGGAGTCAGACAGTGGTTGATACAGTAGTGCTTAGTGTCGTATCCGGTCGGGCACCGGGCGAGGTGCGGGGGCAAAGAACCGAGTTCGGCCTCCAGGACAAGAAGCGCTTGCTGCGGTCCGGCGAGCCGGCGTCTGCCGGGCTGGCCTTCCGTCTGGAGGTACCCGTCGTAGTCGATGGCGCCGGTGGCACACCGCGCTTCCGCGGGCCCTACGTGCACGCGGGCAGTGGTCGGGCGCAGCATCTCTATCTCGGTTGGCGTTACATCGTGAACACAGGAATGAATGTGTGGATCAATCGTCTGAGGATTCATCTCGATATCACGCGCGACCAGGTTGCGGCGGCGCGTGAAAGCGGAGGCTCGGTCGAGGTTGACGCGAGTGGACCACAATGGGGGGTGTTGAAGGATTGGCATGGGCTCAACGTCGGCCGTGTGTGGACCGTTTCGGCGTGAACTCTTTGTGCCTGAACCCTTTCTGCTCGAACCTTGCTACGTAAACCCCTCTACGTGAACTGGGCGATGTCTAGCCGCGGTCATTCTCAACGTATTCCACAACTTCGAGCTGGAATCCCGAGATGGCGTTGAAGCGGATGGGCGATGACAGCAGGCGCATCTTGCCGACGCCGATGTCTCGCAAAATTTGGGAGCCCGTTCCAACGAGCCGATAGACCCCGATCTCATCGTTGGCGCGCTGGATCGGTGGTACGTCCGGGAACGCTATCGCCTGGGCGAGTTCGTCGGCGTGGGAGTGTTCCTGGCCGACGAGCACGAGTGCACCCTTGCCCTCCTGATCGATCCGCTCAAGCGAATCACTAAGACTCCAGGATAGTTTGAAACCGGGACGCTCCGTTAGCAGCAGGTCACGCAGCGTATTCATCACCTGGACCCGGACCAGGCAAGGGTCTTCCTCCGTTATTTCGCCCTTGATGAGGGCGTGGTGTACGGCGTCTGACACGCGGTCGGTATAAGTCCGCAGTTGAAAATCGCCGTGCCGCGTCGATATGGGCTTGTCTGAAACGAGTTCAATGGTTGTGTCATAGATCGCTCGATACTGGATTAGATCTGCGATCGTGCCGAGTTTGATGTTGTGGGTCTCCGCAAATCGCGCAAGGTCGTCGCCCCGTGCCATGGTGCCGTCTTCGTTCATAACCTCGACGATGACGGATGCGGGTTCAAAGCCTGCGAGGCGGGCGAGATCGCAGCCAGCTTCCGTGTGCCCAGCCCGGGTCAGCACACCGCCACGTTTGGCGATGAGCGGAAAAATGTGGCCTGGCATGACGACGTCCGTCGGCTTGGCATTGCGGGCAACAGCGGTGCGAACGGTCTTGGCGCGATCGGCGGCAGAGATGCCGGTCGTGATGCCCTCAGCCGACTCGATGGAGACGGTGAAGTTGGTCTCGTGCAGCGAATTATTGTTATCGACCATCAAGGGTAGTTGGAGTTGAGCCGCCCGCTCTTCAGTCAGTGTCAGGCAGATCAGGCCGCAGGCGTAGCGGGCGAAGAAGGTGATGTGTTCAGCGGTCACGACATCTGCGGCGATGATCAGGTCGCCTTCGTTTTCGCGATCCTCATCATCCATGATGAGAACCATCCGGCCGTGGCGGAAGTCCTCAAGAATCTCTTCGACAGTGCTGAAGGCCATTTGTGGCTCTGGCGTTGATGGGGTGGCGCATTATACCTGCCTCGGTCGGGTAGGGGCGAGGGAACGCCGGCCATTACCGTGGCGGATTGCTGGCACGCTGCCACGTTCGTTGTCAGGTGCCACCGGGTCCAATGAATTTATTCCATGAGTCCCGGTGAAACGGGCTTCGCTGGTAGAATGTGAGCCTTCTTACCGATGCCGTCAGCCTCCCCAATGCCCGATCAACAGCAGCTCGACCAACAACAGCCAGATCAACAACAATACCTGCAGGATGTCCGGCGAGCGTTGCCGGCGCATACGATCATTTACGATCCGCGCCACATGGCCGTGTACGAGACCGATGGCCTGACCGCGAAAAAGCAGAAGCCATGGCTCGTGCTTCTGCCGGAAACGATCGAGCAGGTGCAGGCGGCGATGCGGCTCGCCCATGGCCACGGCATCCCCGTCGTTGCACGTGGCGCTGGCACGGGTCTGTCTGGCGGTGCCATGCCGCATCCCGACGGCATATTGCTGAGTCTCGCCCGCTTCAACCGGATCCTCGCCGTCGACGAGGACAATCTGTCCGCCGTCGTGCAGCCGGGGGTGACGAATCTCTCCATTACCGAGCATGTGCGTGACCGTGGCCTTTACTACGCGCCCGACCCGTCCAGTCAGATTGCATGCAGCATCGGCGGTAATGTGGCAGAGAATTCCGGTGGCGTGCATTGCCTGAAGTACGGCCTCACTGTGCACAACGTGCTCAAGTTGAAGCTCGTGTCGCCCGAGGGCGAGATCTATGAAGTAGGGGCTGATTCGCTGGACGCGCCGGGTTTCGATCTGCTGGCGCTGCTTCACGGCTCCGAGGGCATGCTCGGCATCGTCGTCGAGGTCACCGTCAAGTTGCTGCCCAAGCCAGGGGCGATCGTCGTCTTTCTGGCCGGCTTTGATTCGGTATCGCGCGCGGGTGAGAGCGTTGGGGCCATCATCGCAGAGGGTATCGTGCCGGCAGGTCTTGAAATGATGGACAAGATGGCAGTCGAGGCCGCCGAAGCGTTTGTGAAGGTTGGTTATCCACTCGCTGCCGAGGCGCTGCTGCTCTGCGAACTCGACGGTGCGGCGCTGGAGGTCGAATCCCAACTCGCGCGCCTTGAGGCCCTCATGACCCGCTGCGGGGCCACCAGCTTCAAGGTGGCAAGGTCCCAGTCAGAGCGCGACTTGCTGTGGAAAGGGCGCAAGGCGGCGTTTCCGGCCGTGGGCAGAATCGCGCCGGATTACTACTGTATGGACGGCACCATACCCCGCCGGGAACTGGGTGCGGTGTTGGACGAGATCGCGGCCTTGTCGCGCCGTTTCGAACTTGCCGTCGCCAACGTCTTTCACGCCGGTGATGGCAATCTGCATCCATTGATCCTGTTCGATGCCAACAAGCCGGGGGAGACTGATCGGGCAGAGGCGTTGGGCGCTGCGATTCTGGAACTGTGTATTGAGCGCGGCGGAACGATCACTGGCGAGCACGGCGTGGGGGTCGAGAAGATCGACCAGATGTGTGTGCAGTTTACGGATGACGAACTTGCCATGTTTCACGACGTGAAAGCTGCGTTCGATGAGTCGGGGATTCTCAATCCCGGCAAGGCCGTGCCGACGCTAAATCGCTGTGCCGAGTTCGGCGCAATGCACGTGCACGCCGGAAATGAAAAGTTTCCGGGTCTGGAGCGTTTTTAATGTCTGATCAGACCGACGCATTAGTCGCCGGAGTGAAGCGTGCGTTTGCGGCCAAACGACGTCTGTCGATCGTTGCCGGGGCGACCAGGGATTTCCTCGGCTACCCGATGAACGACGAGCCGCTCAATGTCGCGTCTCACCGGGGCATCATCAGCTATGAGCCGCAGGAGCTTGTCGTCAGGGTTCGCGCGGGCACGCCCCTTTGTGAGCTTGAGGAGACCCTTGCTGATGCGGGTCAGATGTTAGCTTTTGAGCCGCCGAGAATGGGTGCCGCAAGTACGATCGGTGGCTGTGTTGCGACCGGTCTTTCCGGCCCGCGCCGCGCCTATGCGGGTTCGGTCAGGGACTTCATGCTGGGTGCGACAATCATCGATGGGCAAGGGCGCTGCCTTTCGTTCGGCGGCCAGGTGATGAAGAACGTCGCCGGTTACGACGTATCGCGGTTGATGGCGGGTGCCATGGGAACCCTTGGTGTCATTCTAGACGTCAGCTTCAAGGTGCTGCCGATGCCGGCGCGCGAGGTGACCATTGTGCGCACGGCGCCGCTTGCCGATGCGGTTGGTCACTGGCGGGACGCGGCACGTCGATTCCTGCCAGTGACAGCGACGGCCTGGACCGGTGGCCGGTCGTACGTGCGACTGGCCGGTGATGGCGCTGCGATTGATGAGGGTGTCGACGCGATCGAGGGTGACGTCACGACGGACGGGCCGTGGGACCTGGTGCGGGATCAACGGCACCCGGCCGTCGTTGGCGCAGAGCACCTGTGGCGTCTGTCGGTCGCGAAAAATGATGTAGACCCGTTGAGCGTGCTGGTCGAATGGGGCGGTGCCCAGTGCTGGCGGACCGATGGCGCTGATCCCCGGGCGTCGCTCGAATCAGGCCATGCGACGCGATTTCGTGGCGAGAGTGATGCGGAGCGCTTTCAACCGCTTGCGCCCGTGGTGCAGCGACTGCATCAGCGATTAAAGGACAAATTTGACCCTGCCCGCATACTGAACGCGGGCAGGATGTATCCGGACTTGTAGGCCGGCCTCACTCAATCAGGAATTGGGCCGGGGCTGCCTCAGTCGACCCGGCGCAAAACGCTATGCAGACACGAATTCACGAGAACCTCGCGGGTGACCCACTGGTCGCGGAAGCCGATGACATTCTGCGCGCCTGCGTGCACTGCGGCTTCTGCACGGCGGTCTGTCCGACGTACCAGATCCTTGGCGATGAGGCCGACGGCCCGCGCGGGCGTATCTATCTGATCAAAAATTTCCTCGAAGAGGATGCCATCGACGCATCGGCGGTCGCCCATCTTGATCGTTGCCTGACCTGTCGGTCTTGTGAGACTACGTGCCCGTCGGGTGTTCAATACGGCCGGCTGCTGGACATCGCGCGTGGCTTCACGGAACAACGGATCACCCGCAGCGTGCGCGAACGTTTGCTGAGCGTGGGCTTGCGCATCACCGTGCCGAATGTCGCTGTCATCTCCTTGCTTTATTGGCTTGGCCGGCTCCTGCGGCCATTGCTGCCCCGGGTTCTGCGCAGCAAGATCCCGGGGCTGGCGGTGTCGGCCCCGCTCGCGACGGGAACAGCACAAGCGACCGAGGAAGTGGTCGTGCTCGAGGGCTGTGCACAGCGGGCGGCGACACCGGGCGTCAATCGCGACCTTGAAAAGCTGTTGGCGATTCACGGCGTTGCGGTACGTCGGGTGGCCGCTGAGGGGTGTTGTGGTGCGCTCGATTATCATCTGTCGGCGCAGGACAAGGGGCTGGCCCGGATGCGTCGTATGTGTGACGCACTGTGGCCAGCGGTCGAGGCCGGCGTGACCAGCATCGTTTCGACCGCGTCGGGCTGTGGGGTCATGGTCAAGGAGTACGGCGACCTGTTAGCGAATGACCCGGACTATGCGGACCGAGCGCGCCGAATCAGTGAGCTTTGCGTTGATGGCACTGAATTACTGGAACGATTCTCGTTCACATGTGAACCGGCCCGGGTTGCGGTTCACTCGCCCTGTACGCTGCAACACGGTCAGAAACTGCCGGATGCCTTACCGGCGCTCCTGACAAACGCCGGCATGACGCTCACGGCGACTCGCGACAGCCATCTCTGCTGCGGCTCGGCGGGAACCTATTCGATCATGCAGCCGGCCTTGTCGGCGGAACTTGCAACGCGGAAGGTGCACGCACTGACGGGCGATGATCCCGACGTCATCGTCACCGCCAATGTGGGTTGTCACATCCAGTTGTCGGGAATCGCTGAGACGCCGGTCATGCACTATGCAACGTTTATCGCGAGCCGCCTCCGCGGCTAGTGGTGGGCGTCCACATGTTTTTTTCGGCTGAAGGCTCTTGTTCGCTGAGAGCTCTTGTTCGCTGAGGGCTCTCTTTAGCTGAGGGCTCTCTTTAGCTGAGGGCTCTCTAGCCGAGATTCCCGGCTTCCTGGTATAGCCACCACAGCAGTCCCTTCTGGGCATGTGCGCGATTGGCGGCTTGATCGAAGATGATCGAGCGCGGGT
>CAVOBC010000178.1:0-9134 GCA_963693635.1 Gammaproteobacteria bacterium
CGCGAAGCGAACGTGCAATCCATGTATCGGTCTATCAGGCTGCTTTTTCAGCAGCCTGATAGATTTCACGTGCGCTTTGCGAGGCCAGTGATCGGCTAACGCTAACCGGCCGGGTGTCGCGCTCGCCGCCCGACTATTGTTTCCGCCGAAGGGCTCGTTCGATCAGGTGTTGAACGAGCTTTTCAAACGGATAGCCAATAGCGGCAGCGCCCTCGGGGTACAAGCTGGTGGGCGTCATTCCAGGCAGCGTATTGACCTCAAGCAGAATCTCGGTGGCACGGTTGGGCACGACGAAGTCGGCGCGGGAGAGATCCCGGCAACCCAATGCCGTGTGTGCGGCAATCGCAGCCCATTGCAGCCGGTCGGTCTGCTCAGCGTCAAGTTCTGCCGGCATTACATGCTGGCTCAGTCCTGCCGTGTAGCGATGTTCGTAGTCGTACCACGTGTTTTCGGGGGTTCGAACCTCTATCACCGGGAAAGCCTCGAGCCCCTCGTCTGTCTCAAGTACGCCAACCGTGATCTCACGGCCATCAATCCGCTGTTCAACGAGCAGCGTCGTGTCGTAGTCGAATGCAGCGGTAATGGCGGCGTGCAACTGGTTGGCGTTGTCGACTCGAAAGACACCGATCGCACTCCCTTGACGCGCCGGTTTGACCACGATGTAGTCGCCCAACTGCTCGAGGATGTCTGAAACCGCTGCGGGGATGGAATCGCTTCGGTGGACTACCATCTGTCTGGCGACGTCGAGTTCACTGTCGCGAAAACAGTGCTTGGACAGCACCTTATCCATGCCCGTCGCGCTTGCATGGACGCCACTACCCACATAGGGGATCTGCAAGATTTCCAGGAACCCCTGCACGGTACCATCCTCGCCAGGAGGACCATGCAACACTGGAAAGACCACGTCGGGCGCAAGACGGGTCAGGTTGTGAGCAAGATGACGGTCAAGTTCGAGCGTGTGGATCTGATCAAAATTCTGAGCGAGCGCCCGGGTGACGCCTTGCGCTGAACGGCGTGAAACCTCGGCTTCTGCTGACTCGCCGCCGCATACGATCACAATGCATGGCGCGGTCACGGTTGTCCCGCGTGAGCCACGGCAACGTCGACGTACTCAACCTGCGCTGATCGCTTGGTGCGGCAAACGTCGGGTTCTGACGAACCTGACGTGAGGATGAAAAGGCGTTTCCCGTCAATGCCCCCCAGCATGCAGGCATAGGCACCGGACTCCGTTGGCACCCGATCGGTGACCTCTCCACCTTCGCGAACCCGGAGCGCTTCGTTACTGGACGGTGACGCTACCCAGATAGCGCTTTGCGCGTCCAGACAGATGCCGTCGGGAACTGCCTTGTCGAGTTGGGCCCAGAGTCGGCGGTTGGTGAGGGCGCCCGATGGGTCTATGTCGAAGGCGGTCAGGCGCGCGGCCATCGTCTCCGCCACGATCAAAGTTGAGCCGTCAGGTGTAATCACCGCGCCGTTCGGAAACTGGAGATCCGTTGCAACGACTATTGCCGTGCCGTCTGCATCGACCCGAATCAGCTCCGCCGGTTTTCGCTCTGCTCGGGTAAAAAGATCGAAGCCAAAGTTGCCGACGTAAGCTCGCCCCGCACGATCAACCACCATGTCATTGCAGTGGCTGCTTGCGAGATGAGCAAGATCGGCATGCACGGTGACCTCGTTGCCTGCGACGCGCAGGATCTTGCGATCAAGCATGGAGACAACCAGGAGGTCCCCATCGGGCAGCCATCCCAGCCCCGAAGGTTGCTGATCGATCGTTGCGATCAGTTCTGTGTCACCGTTGTCACTGATGGCAAGTACCTGATGGGCGTGCATGTCCGACAGGAACAGGCGCCCTTCATGCCACCGTGGACCTTCTCCAAATGCCAGCCCCGAGACGAGCACCTCAGTCATTGTTATTGCTCCGTTTGACGGCCTCGATCTTCCCCTGGGTGTGCGTTCCCGCGCCGGGTGAGATCCGTTGATGCGATCCTCGATCTTATCAGCATCTCACGATGCCGGATTACCGCGCTGTCGCGCAGGGAACTCATGGCAGCATATTGCTTTAGTTCGATGAAAGGTTGCTGGCGGCGACGAATCAGTTGCCGAATGCGCGATCCTCTCGGAACTTGCGCGCCCGGGTTAGCGGGCGTCGTCTCGCTGCCCCCGCCGGAAGTGTCATCCTTGTGGTTGCGTCACAGCCGCTCGTTCAGGAGATCCAGTTCACGCTGCCACTCGGCCTGGCGAGCCGGTTTCTGAAACTTGGGTTTGCGAGCCAGATCTTCTGCCAGCAGCCTATCGAGTTCGATGATGCGATCCAGCGTATCCAGCGACGGGTCTGCGTCATCCGTCGGCTTCGCCTGTCCAACGCGTGTTGTCTGGCGGCTGAAGGATGTATAGAAGTGCTCGGGATTGTGGACCTCCACCAGTCGGTCGCCGGCGATGACCACGTAACGGTTAGCGATGGTGTCGACGAAGCGGCGGTCGTGCGACGTCAAAAGAACGGTTGCGCCGCTCGCAAGAACCTGGGCTTCGAGCTGTCCCTTACCCTCGATGTCGATGTGATTGGTTGGCTCGTCCAGAATGAGGAAATTCGGTCGATTGAGATTGATGGTGAGAAACATCAGGTGGGCGCGTTCGCCGCCGGAAAGGACGGACACGCGATTGATGTGGGTGGGATAGGGGAAGCCGCTTCGAATCAGGGCGGCCTTGTGCTCAGTTGCGGTTTCTGGACAAAGGTCGTTGACCGTATCGATGAGAGACAGGGACGGCACAAATGTATCCAGTTCCTGATCGTAGTAGCCGATGTGACATTGCGGATTCAGGCGAATCTCTCTGGCTGGCCGCCGGCCTGCTGGGCCTCCGATGCCTGCATGATCATGCGAATGAGGGTTGATTTGTCCGTGCCGTTCTCGCCGAGGAGAGCGACGCGATCACCTGGACGCAAGAAGAAGTCTCCCACGTTGAAAAGGGGCGTGCCGGTACCCGGGTTGGGAACGGTCAGACACTCGAGCGTGAGCATGCGTCGGGCCCGGCTGGATGCGGGGTCCAGGTTGAGCTTGAGCGGTGAGCCGCGGCTGACGAACGTCCGTTCTTCCTTCATCCGTTCGGCGCGTTTTTCCATGGACTTGGCCTTTCTGGCGAGGTCCTCGTTGTCGTAGACCTTGCCCCAGGTGGCGAGACGCTTGGCACTCGTAGCGAGCGAGTCAATCGCCTTGTCTTCCGCGCGTCGAGCCGCCTCGGCAGCCTCATCCTGTTCTGCGAGCCGTGCCCGCGCGGCCGAGAACGGGAGTGCGAAGCTGTAGAGTTGGCAGTCACGAAGGATGAGGGTGCGATTAGTCACGGCGTCCAGAAAGTCGCGGTCGTGCGATATCAAAATAAATGCAGCCGCAAACCTTCGAGATAGGGCTTGAACTGGATGATGGTCTTGACGTCGAGGTGACTTGTCGGCTCATCGAACAGTACGAGATTGGGCTCGGTGATCATTGCCCGCGCGAACATCAGACGATTTTGCTGCCCGCCCGATAAGCCGCTGACAGGGATCGCGAACTCGTCTTCGGTGAATCCGAGTTCCGCCAACATCTGTTCGGCCTTGTACTGTCTTTCTACCCTGACATCCGGCGGCAGAACGTCTGCGACCGCCGCGGTAAGTGCGAGCGTATGTAAGGGCGGGTCGATGAACTGCCTCGACGACGGCAAGCCGCAAGGACCGGTTGCGGGTGACGTCGCCGTCATCGGGGGCCGCAGCCCCCGCGAGAATGCGCAGGAGGGTCGATTTTCCACAGCCATTGTGACCAACGAGCCCGATCCGGTCGCCAGGGGACAGGCTGACGTCAATATCGGTCAGCAGGGTACGGTCCCCAATCCGGTGGTGGATGTGCTGGCAATGCAGAAGTGTGCTCATTGCCCGCCGTCACCCGCGGGGATCTCATCCCTGGTGGTTGCCGGCGGGGTATCATTGCAGAGGAAATGGCGAAGTGCGTCGATGTCGAATGGCCAGTTAAGCTCGGTGCCGTCGGTGCGGGCGACCACTGGAATCGTGACGCCATAGCGCTCCATCAGGTCGGTATCGTCCGCGATCTCGACGGCGTCGACGGTGACGCCGATGGCGTTCAAATATTCGAGCGCGATCTCACAGAGGTGGCAACCGGACGTGGTGTAAAGGGTTGCCCTCATCGTTCCTGTGCGAGCTTAAAGAATCTTTGTGCGACCGCGGTCGTCTGGTTGGCCACCTCCTGCGGGTCGCGGCCGCATGCGGCTGCGATCGTATTGACCACGTGTGGCAGGTATGACGGTTCGTTTCGTCGTGCTTTTGGTTTCGGACGGATCGTTCGTGGCAAGAGGTAGGGCGCGTCGGTCTCCACCATCAGGCGATCTGGCGGAATGCTGCCCACGAGATCGAGCACGTGTTTGCCGCGACGCTCGTCACAGACCCAGCCGGTGATGCCAATGTGACAGTCGAGGTCCAGGTAGTCGGCGAGCGCGCGTCGATCGCCCGTGAAGCAGTGGACGACGACACCGGTGAGTCGGCTCCGGTGCGCCTGCAATATCGCTTGAAAGCGTTCGTGCGCGTCTCGTTCATGCAGGAAAACTGGCATCTTCAGGTCTACAGCCAGGTCAAGCTGGGACTCAAACGCACGTTCCTGCGCTTCACGCGGCGACAGATCACGGTAGAAGTCGAGGCCCATCTCGCCGAGGGCTTTGACAACTTCTCGGGTCGCGAGGCGGCGTAGCTCTGCGAGACCGGTATCGGCTAGTTCATCCGCGTGATGCGGGTGCACCCCGACGGTGGCGTGCAGCACGCCGGGTCTGGTCTCAGCGAGCGCCACAGCGCGTGCGCTTTCGTCGACTGTCGATCCAGTGACGATCATCTGGGCAACGCCAGCGGCGGTTGCGCGGGCGACCACGTCGTCGAGATCGGGCGCGAAGGCATCATGTGTCAGGTTTGCACCGATATCGATGAGGTTCATCTGACAGGGTCGCTTCGATCAGGAATCTGGGCTGATTATACCGAAGCGTTCCGCGGTTGCCGTCGGTGAGTGCGTCCAATTGGTGGCGGAGCGAAACCGGGGCCCGCAAGCAGCGGCGAGGTGATCGTCCGGTGGTGTCGGGCAATCAGGCTGTCGCGACCGCGAGGCTCTCCTGACGCACTGCGATCGCATTCTGATACGCGCCGTTAAGGCAGGCATCGGTGATGCCGTATCGCTCGAGGAAGGATCAGTCGAGACCCGACGAGTTAGCTTGCTCCTGGCAAATAACGGTGTGCAGAACGCGGCCCTGCACGCCCGTGTGAGCCAGGAGCGCACGCCGCAGGTCCTCGTGCAGTGGCAGGGTCTCAAGGTGACGTCGAGCGGTTGGTCGAAGTAAGCATCCAGGGTTGATAGCAAGCCCGCCGAAAAGAAGGTGGTCCTGGCCGCGCCCGGGATGCGGGTGCCGAGCAGTTCACAGGTCCGGGCGCGCATGAGGGTCTGGCTCTTAGGGCGAGGGGCTTGTCGGACAGGGTAGCGAGCGCGAGAAGGCTCGCCAGCGCGCGAATCTGATCGGTGCCGAGGTATGTGATGGCGCGCCCGAGCGACTCGATGCGGGCGGCGGTCCGGTGATACGCCGAGTTGATGAGCTTGAGCGTTTTGTAGCTGAGCACCGGGTCGCAACCGATGATATCTTCCAGCTTACCCGTCGAAATATTTGCGTTGTGAAGTCGCGCCAGCAGTTGCATGACCTGCATTTTTCTGGCCGGAATGCGCTTGCCGTGTACTAACTCGGGTCTGCACAGGAAGTACCCCTGGAACAACTCGAAACTGTGTTCACGGCACGTGTGGTAGATCTCGTGGGTCTCAACTTGCTTCGCGAGCAGAGTGAGGTCGTACGGGGCAGTTGCTCCACGTGGTCGCGAAGCTCAGTTGGATTGAGGGTGAGAACATCGATCTTGACGATATCGGCAAGCGGCAAAATCTGATGTGATGTCTCGCGAATGACAAAGTCGTCGAGGGCGATGGTGTAGCCCGCTTTATGCAGCGTGGTCAGATCGGCGATGAATCGATCATCGATGTTGATGTCTTCGAGCACCTCGATGACATACCGGGAACGATCGAAGGGTGGCGGCTCTACGAGCAGGTTGCGCGTGAAATTAATGTAGGCGCGTTTGTTGCCGACCAGGCCGTCAAAGTCGAGCTGGGTAAAGGCGTTGATCAATACTTCAGACGTCGCACTGTCCCCATCAATGAAGGACGCGCGATTTTCCTCGCTGTCGCGGAACAGGAGTTCGTACGCAGCGACGTTTGCGTCGACGTCGAAGAGCGGCTGACGAGCCATGAGAATAGAAGGCACCGGCGCACCGCCCACACCGGGGTCTGCGCCAGCCACGTTGAAAGCTGGATTCATCTGACACGGTTCGTTGAATTGACCTCTTTGAGCATAGCCAATGATTCAGCGAATGCAGCGGCATCTGGGCCATGGTAAGCACAGATGGCATCGGCCTTAGGCGGCGGTCAGGTGCGTGACGTTGCCGTCACGGTGCAGAGCTGTCGTCTGGCTATTGACCAGAGACTTCGGGCGGGGCTTCGGGTTGATTGAAGTACGCGAGTTCGTGTTTAAACAGCAGGCTGCGGGGCATGTCCATGCGTCGTGCAAAGATCATGGAGAACATGAGTACGTTCTGGACGTAGCTGCGGGTTTCGCCGAACGGAATGACCTCGATCCAGACATCGAATTCGAGTGACGGGTCGAGCCATCGGCGGACTCGTGACGGACCGGCATTGTAGGCGGCGGCAGCGAGTATGCGATTGTTGTGAAAGGCGCGCATCATCTGGCCGAGGTAGGACGTACCCAGTTCGATGTTGAGCCTTGGCTGTACGAGTTGATTAACCGAACGGTAGCTTATTTTGAACTTATCCGCGGTGATTCGGGCGGTTCGTGGCATGAGTTGCATCAGCCCCAGCGCACCTGCGCTTGATCGCGCGTCGGGCATGAACGCACTCTCCTGACGGGCGACAGCAATTGGAAAGTCAGTCGGCAGCGCCTGCTCTCGCGCCCGTCGTGCGAAGTCATCGAAGAACGCGAGGGGAAATCGCGGCGCGAGATCGTTCCATGCCTCGGCGTCGATCATTGCCTGGATGGCGCGCTTGTGCCAACCCCACCGCGTGGCCACCCGTGCCGCGATCTGACGGTTAGTAGGGTCGAAGCGGGCAAGGGTAAAGCGCCATTCTCGCCGCGCGGCGGCCAGGTCGCCGAGCGCGAACAACTCAAGGGCACGCTGGATGCCCGGAACGCGTTCGATAGCTTTGATCTCATCGTCGCTGAAGGTTTTTGGGGCGTCGCTGTAGTCGTAGCTGAGGCCGAGTCGGTCGGCGCTGACGAAGCCATAGAACGTTCGTTCACCGGCGAGTTCGCGAAAGAGGTTGCGGGCCAGTGTCTGATTGGCCGCGGTATCCGAGAGAGCGTGCGCTCGAGCCTTCCAGTAACGCCAGCGATTCGATTCTGCGAGGTCAACCGGCAACTGCTCGATCAAAGCCAGAACCCGTTGAAAGTTTCCTTCGCGAAGTGCCAATCTAAGCTTCGATTCGATCAGGCCGGGGAACCCGCGGAGGTCGATGGGCAGGCTGTCGACGTGGCCACCGTCATCGCCGTCTCGCAAAAGACGTTTGGCGATGTAGACATAGGTGGCGTCGAGCGGAGTGACGAACTCGGTGCGATCTACCAACGCCTTGAGGGCGTTCAGGGCGGCCGCAGCGTCTCGTCGTGCGAGCCGGCGAATGCCGTGCAGGACGGCGTATTGTTGGTGCTCGGTGTCCAGCTTGAAACGGCTGGTCTTCTCGACGCGTCGAGGGCGCACATGCAGGTCCCGCATGATGTTCGCAGTGGCCTGGTCGGATGGTGCTACAAATCGAACCAGATAGGACGCGAGGTCGACATTGCCGCCTTCAAGCGTGATGACGAAGCGATTCCATGCGGTGAGCGGGCCCAGTTGGCCAGCAACGCGCCATGCCTTGAATAACGGATCGCATTCCTCCGGTTGCGAATAGTCAACGAGAAAGAGGGTCTTTGCCATGCTCCAAGCAGCTTCTGTCTGGCCCGACTTGTAGAGCGCCCACCCATGTCGACAGGCAACCTCCTTTGACGCCAGGCGTTGATCATAGGCATCGATCAGGTCATCCCAGCGTGTGCGGCTGGCAAGGCTCGTTAGCCAGCGGCGGCGCAGTTGATCGGCGAGGGGTGAGTCGTGGTAGGTGTCGGCGAAAGCGTTGATCGTTGTGGCGGATTCACGGCTGATACGTCGACTGCGCTCTCGGAATTCGAGGTAAGGGAGCAGGGGATATCCGTCAAGTTCCGACTTCAGCTTCCGAAACCGTGTCAACTGGCCGTTTGAAATTGCAATCAGCGCTTGCTGGTATTTAGCGCGCTGATCGTAGCGGGAGGTCTCGAGTACGGACGTTGCGGCACCCGTCAGACAACTTGTCAGGCACACGCTGATCGCGATGAAGTACACGCACATGACGTGATGGGTGACTGGGAACAGCTTCATCTCATTTCTGGTGCTTTTTTATTCGCACCCTGGTCGGCCAGAAGGAGCTGGTTGATCCATGATGGCAGGTTGACGATCACGGTGATCACGATCGACGTCATCAATGTTCAAGAGGGCACGAATGAGAACCGCCGTGACTAAACCGACGTCAGGTGCCGACTCGGACAGCGAGGACGTCACAGGGGGCGCCGTGAAGAACGCCGTTTGCGGTTGAACCCAGAATGAGTGCCAACCCATGCCTGCCGTGGCTGCCGACAACGATGAGATCGGCATCGATCTGCTGGGCGAGCGCATCGATTTCAGTCTCGGGCCGCCCGAAGATGAGATGCTGGTTCTCGTTGCTAATCTTCATGTCGAGTGCAAACTCGGTGAGATGTGCCCTGGCCGTTTCCTGAATCTGCTCCTGGATAGTCGAGAGATCCATCGGGATGTCGCCGCCGTATGCAAGCGATAATGGCTCGATGACGTGAACGCAACTGAGTCGGCAACCGTAGGCGGTTGCCATTGCACCGGCCCGGTCGGCGACGTGGCGGGATTCTTCGGTCAGATCGACTGCCAGCAGGATGTGTGAGTATTCGGCCATCGATGAGTACTCTCTTTTTCTTTCATTCTATTGAAA
>CAVOBC010000179.1:0-9132 GCA_963693635.1 Gammaproteobacteria bacterium
TACAGACCCCGCTGATTGATGTCAGCACGCGGGAGTATTTCCGGGGCACCCACGGCGCAGCGTGTGATGCGCTGGTGCTTGAGAGCGTTGTGTCACGTAATAGTGGCGCAAGGATGGCACTTCTTGGCTTCCCCGGGCATTGCGTTTTCGACGAATCCCAATTCACAGAAGGAGAAGCCAGGCCCACAGAAAGTGAACCCAGGCGGGATGGGTTCGGTGCGACGATCGCCATCGATACGCTCACGCAGAGTTTCCTGCCACCGGGGATGAGTTTTGCGATTGTCGACCGAAAGGGCCAGGTGCAGTTCCACAGCTTATCGGAGAGAAACCTGTCGGAGAACGTGCTTGATGAAGTGCCGGAGCGCGGCCGACTTGAGACGTTATTGGAGTCGCGCACGACAGAAACGATATCGGTGACATACCACGGCGTCCGCCATCGCCTGCATCACGCGTGGCTCAGCGAACTGGATGGCCATTTGTTGATACTGCACGACACGAGCGTAACGGGTACGCTGAACCTTGAGGCTATCCTGAAGGCGTTCATCGCCATGTTCGGTTATTTGGTGCTGCTTGCGACGTTGCTGATCATGCCAGTGCTTGCGTGCGGGGCGGACAATGCAACGTGGTTCTGGCCCAATCGGGCGCTGTCGCACCGGTACTATGTCTGGATTGCGCTGCTGGTCCCCGGCACGGGTTGGTTCGCGACCACCGTGTGGATGATGCGGGGCGATGTGGCCGCGGTGATCATCGTCATGCAGAGCATGTTGGTCCTGGCGCTGATGCTGCTCCGGTTTGAATCGGGAGTTGGCATCGCTTACGACCGCGTGCGGGGGTACGCACGGGTGGTCGTCTGGATTACCGGTCCGGTTTTGATTCTCGCCAACGTCGGCCTGCTCATTGGCTTCCTGCTCAACGAGCAGGGTGCCGGCAGCAGTGACAGCGCAAAGGGGTGGGGGCTTGCAGTCGCCGGTAGTGGACTGATGGCGCTGACCCTGGCTGGCGCGTCACTGCGCGACCCACGGAGTCGCGACCCTGGGCGGATGTTGTGGCCTCTCGGCATCGCCATCTGGCTGTTGTTTGTTTTGTTTACGAATGACGGCATCGGCTTGCCGATTGGCGCAACCCTGCTTTCAGGCCTGCCGGTCGCGGCCTTTTTGATATTGGGCAGGAGAGCTGAGACCGGCAAGACGTGGGTCGTGAGCATCGCGTGGACGGCAGTTCTGTTGCCGCTGTTGGTGCACGTCATGTTTCTGGCTGCGGCGAGCGACTTTCTAAGTGAAGGCGAACGCGATGGGATGGTCGACGCTCTGCAGTCGGTGCCGCAGATCGCGGTCGGTCCCGACGTGCTCGCGGCCGTTAATTTCGTCTTGTTCATGACAACGCTGATTCTTGCGAGCGTCTTCGTGCCGAAAGAGTTTAAGTCGGATGGCTGGGTGTCATCGCTGCTTCCGGCCGCGTGGTGGGAGCGTGCGCATCCGATTTACAGACAACGTTTCGGTTTCTTCATGATCACCGGACTCGTGATCGTCAATGTTGCGGTTCTGCCCGCGGTCGGCGTCTACAGCGATGCACGAAGCGAAGGACTGTCGAGGCTGCAGATGCTCGAGCAAAAGGAAGTCGATGAGTGGTTGCAGAGCAGGCGAACAGGTAAAGAATCAGTTTATAAGTGGCTAAGTGATATTAAACGTGTCGACCCCGAAAGAAGAGGCGCTTTGGCGCAGCTAACGCAACCGGGTGGCACCAGCGGCACCGTAGAGGAACCGGACGTGCCGAGGTTGTTGCAACATTTCAAAGTCGCCGCCGAACTCTGGCATGTGCGGGTGGATACTGCTGACAGGGCCAATGGTGCCGATGAATCGGTTGGGCCCGCGTCGGCAGCGAAGGCGCAGTACCGGCAGTTGGCAGATTCGCTGTCGTATGGGGTTCGTACGCTCGAAGAATCGACGATCGGGGCCGCGCGGTTTTTCGGGGATTGCCGCTTTGGCAACCTGTCGGCGCTAGAGCGGTTACCCGCGTCGTTTGCGAGACATGTTCCGATGACGATGAAGAGTTCACTGGTCCAGGCATTACGGGATGCGGCCGCCGAACCCCGGTCTGCACGGCCTGTGGCCTGGTGCGAGACGATGCGTCAAATGTCCGGGACCAGGCAGCCCGCATCGGGGCCACACCCACCCCTTGCAGACACGATGTTTGACTGGACCCAGGAATCGAGCGACGGGCCTATCCGCGTCTTTCTGCGCTCGGCCGGTGACCGCTCGCTGTACGGGTCTTTCTATGCACTTGCGCTCGTCGCAACGCTGGTTTTCATTCTCATTCAGCGTTGGTTCGGACGTCACGTTTTCGGTCTTTACATGCAGCGCCAGCCGCCGGTCAGTACCTGGCGATGGGAGGACATGAGGGACACAAGCTATCTGTGGGTGGGGTTTGACGACCAGGACGAGGCAATCCTCGAGGGTATCCCGCCAGGCAACCGGTTCGATCTGTTGGCGTATGTGAACCCGTCCCGGGTCCCGGTCCTGATCCCGGAGGATCCCACCAAGCCCATCTTCCTTCGGCATCTTGAGAGCTGTCTTGTCTACCCGGCGGTCGCTGGCCGGGTTCTGGGTGCGCTCGAGCGCCAGTTGTATTCAGACCATCGCCTCATCATCACCAGCGAGATGGAGCCGATGGCCTTCATCCAGGAGCAGCCGACGCTGTCCAGTGAGCGTTGGGGGCTTTTATTCGCCAATCTGCATCTGGTGCAAAGCGACGTTCGACGAAACGTGAAAGCGTTCGACTAGCGCGTGGATGCACTTGGACTGGATGAAGCAGTGGCGAGTGTGACCCAGGTTGAACTGGGCTGGACGTGGGAACTGCACCAGCAGTTGAATGTGTATGCAAACCGTCTCGCGAAGATGACGCTTGAAAAACCTGCCGTACGCCTGCTCGCCAATCCGCAGCGGGCTTTTTGTCTCAACCAGTGGCATCTGTCGACGCTCGCTGAGCGGCGCGTGCTCTACAACCTTGCCCATGTCAATTACGTGAATCCCGCCCAGTGGGAAACCGTGCTGAAACTCGAGGCCCGCGGCCTTGCCTTGCGCGACCCGGCGCTGCGTCTCGCGAGCGTGGGACTGCAACGCACGATCAGGACCGCCGTTGACAAGGCCGATGTGGCAAGGCTGACGACCGCTGAAACGTTGAGCCCGTGGGGTCTCATGCGCCTGCCGCTGCTGGTGCTGGTGGGCCTCGGTGCGCTCTTTCTGTTCCTGACCCAGCGCGACCTCTTTGACACGACTGCGGGCACCGCCATGGGCCTCGTTGTGGCCCTGCCGGCGGTGATGCGGGTCGTGTCCCTGCTGGTGGCCGACAACAGCGTTGCGGCAACGCCGAGGGATGTGCAGGTAGCGTGAATGGCCGGGTGACGACCGGAGTGAGGGTTGAGCCGGTTCATCGCGGCTAGCGCTGGTACCGCTCTCTCTTTATTTGGACGGCAGGGGGTGGCAAGGTAGCCACCCAACCATCGATTCGCCGCGCAGTTGCAATCAGGCAGCCTGCGGATCGATGGCGACGACGCAGGCGCGCCTCGCATCACGCGGGTAACCCTTGCTGCGAACAGCACCACCACATGCAGGCGCCCAGCGCGCACCGAATCCAAGAAAGAGCAGAGGAAGAGCAATGCCTATAGATTTTGATGTAGAACCCGAGTTTCAGGAGAAAGTTGACTGGGTTCACAATTTCGTAACCGAAGAAGTCGAGCCGTTGGATAACTTCATGTCGGCCGGGCGCACACGGGATGGCAAACACCTGGATGAGGACGGGTGGTCAGCAATTCGGGCCTACATGGATGACTTAAAGCGGCAGGTGAAGGATGTCGGCCTGTGGGGCTTCCACCTTGGCCCGGACCTGGGCGGCCCGGGCCTCGGTCAGGTCAAACTGTGCCTTCTGAACGAGATTCTGGGTCGCACCCGCATGGGTCCCACGCTGTTTGGTTGTCAGGCGCCTGACACGGGTAATATGGAACTGATAGCGCACAACGGCAATGAGGAGCAGAAGAAGAAGTATCTCGAGCCGTTGCTCGAGGGCAAGATTCGCTCCGCATACTCGATGACTGAGCCCCATGCGGGCGAGCCGGGCGAGTTCAAATGCCAGGCGGTTCGTGACGGTGATGAGTGGGTGTTGAGTGGTGAGAAATGGTTCACTTCCAACGGTACCGGCGCTGACTTCCTGATCGTGATGGCAATAACCTCGCCCGATAAGCCGCTGCTGGAACGTGCATCGATGTTCCTGGTTGACCGGGAGACACCCGGCGTTGAAATCGTACGCAACGTGCACACGTTTGGCACACCGCTCATGGAGAACTACAACACCGGTCCTGGCCGCGGCGGCCATGCCTACATCCGGTACGACAATGTTCGATTGCCGGCGAGTGCGCTGCTGGGCGAGGAAGGTGCCGGGTTCGTCGGCTCGCAGACACGACTCTCCGGCGGCCGCGTGCACCACGCCATGCGGGCGGTGGGCGTGTGTGCCAAGGCGCTCGACATGGCGTGCGAGCGCGCACTTAGCCGGCGCGCCAAGGGTGAGTTGCTGTCGGATCTGCAGATGGTGCAGGCAGACCTTGCCGATTCGTACATCCAGCTCAAGCAGTTTCGACTGCACGTCCTGTACACGGCGTGGCTGATCGACAAGACGGGGGCGTACACCCAGGAGATCCGCAAGGAGATCGCGTCTATCAAGATCAGCGCGGCGAAGGTCAACCACGACATCATCTACCGGGCGATTCATATTCACGGGGCGCTCGGCATGTCCAACGAGACAGCGCTGGGTGACATGTGGATGTCTGCACCGCAGATGGGGATCATGGACGGCACCACCGAGGCGCACAAATCCAACCTCGCTAAGCTGATGCTGCGGGACTACAAGGGGTCGGATGATCTCTTCCCGACGTATCACCTGCCGAAGCTGGTCGAGAAGTCGCAGGAGAAGTTTGAGCAGGTCATTGACGACTATCTGCAGGCGGCGTCCTGATATCAGGACCGTGTGTTCCCAATCTTGACAGACATTGGGCGATATTGAGGCGCTTCGCGTGATGTTAAGAGATGCCGTGCAAGGGATGCCGCACACCGGGAATGGACGGTGAGCCGATGAAGGTTTGTATTGTTTCCAGTTGCGGCGGCCATCTCACTGAGGTGCGCGCCCTGCGCGGCGCTTATGCACGTTATCCGCATCACTATGTGCTGAACGACTACGCGGAGTTGCCGGACGACATGCGTGACTGCACCCGCTTCATCAGCCATTCGGAGCGGGACTGGCGCTTCTTTGTCAATTTGTGGGAGGCGGCTTCGATCCTCCGGCGTGAGCGCCCGGAGGTCCTGCTGTCCACTGGCGCGGGGCCCATCGTGCCTTTTGCCCTGGTTGCGCGCTTCTTCTTTCCGCGCGTCCGGATCGTCTATATCGAGACGCTGACGCGAGTGACGCGGCCGTCCATGACGGGCCGGATCATGTATCACCTGACCCGCGACTTTTACTACCAGTGGCCGCAACTCGCGCCCTGGTTCCCGCGCGCGAAGTGCGGCGGGTTGGTGTTGTGACGGGTTCGGCCGGGCAGATCTGGTGAATCTTGCTCCGATGCCTGCGGTGCTTGCTTGAAACCTGATTCCGCGTTGACGCGCGTTGGGTTATTGCGGCGTCAGCGGTCGTTGGCGACGAGAGCGCTCTCGGCGTACCCGGTGGTGTTCCAACGCGTGGTGCTGGTGAGTCATGACACCAACTTTATCTACCGTGCGGTGGGAGTCGACGGACGCGCCTACGCGTTTCGTCTCGTCGCTCCCGGTTGGCGTACCGAAGCCAATTAGCGAGCTGAGATCGCGTGGCTCGATGCGCTCGCGCGCGACACGCGTGTGCCGGTTCCGACAGTCATCCGCACATCAGGCGGTGAGCCGTTTGTGCGATTTCACGAGGCAAGTGGCCGGGAGCGCCGTGGACTGCTCATGTCCTGGTTGCCCGGAACTCTGCTTGGACATCGGTTGACGCCGCAAAACGTTTGCAGAATGGGTGCGCTCTTCGGCCAGTTACACGATCACGCCGATTCCTGACGTGCGCCGGATGACTTCCGCGACCTCGCGTTTGAAGCATTCCTTGGTCGAGGTGAAGACAATTTGCTGATTGATGACAACATCGTTGCGCAGGTCAGTGCGGACGACGGGGCCGTGGTAGCCGCGGCTGTGGATCGTGTCGATCTTGCTTATGCCAGGTTGGAGCGCAAGGGACTCACCGTTATCAACTGTGATTTGTGGCACGACAACATCAAGGTTTTGGACGAAGAACTTGCGCCTTTTGACTTTGAGGACACTGTCTTCGGCCATCGCATCCATGACGTCGCGATGGCATTACTCGACCCTGCGACCTTGGTTGGCATTGACGAGTATGAGCGACTGCTGGCGCATTTTCATCGTGGGTATGAGTCGGTGCGCGCGTTGCCGGACGGCGATGGTCTCGACTTCCAGGTGGGTCGCATGTTTTGGTAGCTCAATTGGCTGGCGCGCTCTGCCGGGCCGTATTTCCCGCGCGCTGCGAAATTTAGAATGGGGACGATTCGCCGGGCCCTGACGGCTGTAAGGCTCAGCGGGCCATTGCAGCCGTAGGCCATCGCGCACGCACTTTGTCGTCGCTAATTTCTGTCCCAAAATTGTTATACAAGACAATTCGTGGGAGTCGTTTGTAAGCAAACCTCGCATGATCTTGCAGAAGATGGCTAGTCGTCGAAGCGAATCATCGTCTTGCCGAAGTTCTCGCCGTTCATCATGCCGATGAACGCGGGTACGCAGGCGTCGATGCCATCGGACACGCTCTCGCGATACTTGAGCTTGCCGGATTTGATCCAGTTGGAAAGGTCGGTGAGTGCGTCCTCGGCCTCGGGATGGCTCGCTGACAGGCGCATGAACGCAAAGAAACTGAATCCTTGCGTGCTGCCATCTTTGCCGAGGACCGGCAGACCTTCTGCCTTCAGTCGCTGCAGGGGCGTCGGCCTGCGCTCGCCCTCGGTAAGGTTGTAGTGGGAGATGTAGCCGCAGATGGGCACGCGGCAGCCCTCGTTGAGGAGCGGAATGACCGCTTCCAGAACATCACCGCCGACGTTTTCGAAATAGATATCGACGCCGTCTGGTGCGGCCGCGGCGAGGTCTGCGGGCAGGTTGCCGGCCTTGTAGTCAACGCACGCGTCAAAGCCCAGTTCATCCGTACAGAACGCACACTTTGCCGGCCCACCCGCAATGCCGACAGCGCGCGCGCCCTTGATCTTCGCGAGTTGTCCAACAACCTGGCCAACGGCGCCGCTCGCCGCGCTGACGACGACGGTCTCGCCGGCCTTAACGTTAGCTACATTCAGGAGCCCTTCATAAGCGGTGTATCCGGTCATGCCGAGAATGCCGAGAGCGGTGGATGCGGGGCCGAGGTTGCCGTCCCATTTCTGAATAGGCATGTCGGCGCTGTTCCATTGCAGGTCATCGGCGGTGGCGACGCTGTACGCCTGCCAGCCGCAGTAGCCGACCACGAAATCGCCCTCTGACCAGCCAGTGCATCGACTCTCGATCACCTCAGAGACCGTGCCGCCGATTACGGTGCTGCCGACCGAGTCCGGGTTTGCCATGAACCCGGAGCGCATGTAGGGATCTAGCGTGAGCCACCGGGTTCGCAGCAGCATCTGGCCATCTGCAAGAGCGGGCATGGTCTCAGTGACTACCTCGAAGTCGTCAGCGGTTGGCACACCTGCGGGAACGCTGGTAAGAACGATGCGGCGGTTGGTGACGGTCATGATGGGTTCTCCGGGGGTTGATTGGGTCTGGCTGCAGATCATCGATTGATGTTGCGCGGAACAAAGGTGCCGTATGCGCAACGCGGCTGTCAAATGCGAAACGCACTGGCCTGCGAAATCTTGCGTCAACTGTGTCAGGGATCACCGTTTTACATGCGGGTATCCGTCTATTAGTGTTGCGAGTCCAAGTGGTTCACCTTGCGAGACCGAACAATGTCGAGAGTGATACTTCCCGTCCGGCCTGAAGTTGAGGCGAGTCATCGCGCTGGCGTGCGCCTCATCGGCGAAGCCGGTGCCTGGTGGTCAGGCGCAGATCGCGTAGCCATTGTCGAAGAGGCGCGACGCGCGCCAGCGTGCAGTCTCTGTGTCACACGCAAAGCAGCCTTGTCCCCGTATACCGGTGGCGGCGAGCATGACCACGGTGGGCAACTGGACGCCGCCGTCGTCGATGTCATTCATCGGCTGCGGACAGACTCCGGGCGCCTGACCGAACGATGGTTCAATGAGGTCATCGAGGGTGGCCTTTCGCGCGAAGCGTATCTGGAGGTGACGAGCCTCGTTGCGCAAAGCGTCATCATGGACACGTTCGCCGTCGCGACGAACCAGCCGCTCGCGACCATGCCGGATGCTGTCGCAGGTGAACCGTCGTATGAGACGAGCACCGACGTGGTCGATGGCGGGGCATGGGTGCCGCTAACGCGGACTGACGTTGAGGACACCACATTCGGCCTGCCGCGCGCGCCCAACATTGCAAGGGCAATGGGACTGGTCCCCTCGGCGGTCGCCGGCTTTTTCAGCGTTTTTCGGCCGCACTACGCACTGCAGTCGCTGGACCTCGCGATCAACCGGTCCCAGACAGAGATGATTGCAGCGCGGGTGTCGTCCCACAACGACTGTTTCTACTGAACGGCGTCACACACCATGCTGCTTCGTGGAAGCGGCGAGCGTGAAGGCAAGAGCTTTAACCTGCCGGGCGTCACCGGCGCGAGTGATGATGCGATTGGCGTCGACAGCGAGGATATCATTCTGGCCCTCACAGACGCGGTGGTCGACGGCGAAGTAGTCCGCATAGGTGAGACGCGCGCAGCGGCGGTTGCTGCAATGGGAGCGCAGGCGACAGTCGATGTGATCACCGTTGCCTCCGGTTTCAATGGCATCACGCGAGTTGCGAACGCGACCGGTATTCCGCTCGATACAAACACCGAGGAAACGACCGTCGAGATGCGCCGCGACACGGGCATCGATGAATTTGCGGAGGCGAGCAAGGCGGTTCGGTTCGTCTGAGCGGATCCCGGCACACCCTTTTCGAGTCATTCCCATACGTGCTGCACTTTTCTTACTTT
>CAVOBC010000180.1:0-9122 GCA_963693635.1 Gammaproteobacteria bacterium
TGCCGCACATCACAGCGGACCGGGACGCAGCACACGCCCGTCCCGCTCGCCGGTATGCTCGTCGTCTGCAAGAATCTGCGTGCCGTTGACGAGCGTTGCCAGATAACCGCGGGCTGGCTGAATCAGGCGACTGTTGCCATGGGGAAAGTCCTGCACCACGCGCGGTTGCTGTTCGGCCACACGCGACGGGTCGATGACATTGATATCGGCCCGCATCCCCGGTTTCAGCTCGCCCCGATCCGTGAGCGCCAGAACATCCGCGGCGCGCCGGGTCATCCGATGCACAGCGGTCGCAAGGTCGAGCTTTTTCTCATCGCGCACCCAATGACTCAAAAAGAACGACGGCCAGCCCGAGTCCATGATCACGTTCACGTGCGCACCCGCGTCACCGAGGCCAGGGACGACCCAGTCCCGATTCATCAGGGTCTCGATAGCATCAAAGTTCATGTTGAAAAACGGCATGTGAAAAGCGGCGCGTCCGTCCGTCTCAAGCATCAGACGGATCCACGTCTCGGCCGGGTGTTCGCCAAGACCCGCCGCCATCGTGGCCAGGTTGTCGTCGGCTGAGCGGGTGTACACGGGGCGTTCTGCGTCCCCCATAAACCGCATGCGCCGCGCAAAGGCGATGCTGCCTTCATGCTGTCGCGCCGCTTCGATCAACTCGTCACGGAAGGATGCATCCTGAATCGCCGCCAGACGTTTTGCGGGTGCAATCGCGTGCAACTTCTGCCAGCCGGGGAACAGCATGACCGTCTGCAGATTGGACACGTTGCCGCCGCAGCGTGGCACTGTGGTGCCATAGATCTGACAGCCCTTTGCCCGGTAATCCTCAATGATCTGGTGCGGGTCGTCGAAGTTGAAAGACTGGGTCTCAACAACGCTGAACAGAACCCGACCACCACTTGCGATGGCCTGTTTACCCAGTAGGTCGAGGTCATTGCCGATGGCGTCCTTCGAGTAATGCGGCACATTCTGGATGAGTCCGTTGTGCCGGCCAACCTCGCGTGCGATCGCTTCCAGCTCCGGCGCTTCTGCAAATGTCCCAGGGATGGAACGACCGTCAGGGACGCGATGAGCAGGCAGTCGATTGGACGAGAATCCGATCGCGCCTTCCTTCACGGACTGCCCGGCAAGGGCTGCAATTTCTGCAATCTCCTGCTCGTTCGGATTCTCATCGATGCCGCGTTCGCCCATCACGTAATAGCGCAGCGCAGCGTGACCGACCATGCCGGCGAGATTGATCGCGGGCCCAAGTCGCTCTACTGAATCGAGGTACTCACCGCACGACTCCCAATCCCACGGTAGCCCGGAAAGAATCGCCTCACGCGGAATCTGCTCGACCGTCTCCATCATCTCTGCGAGGAAGGCCCGGTCTTTCGGCTTGCACGGCGCGAAGGTGACCGCGCAGTTGCCCATCAGCGCGGTCGTCACACCGTGGCAGGAACTCGGCGTCAAGAGTGGATCCCACCCGACCTGCGCGTCGAGGTGCGTGTGCAGATCAATGAAACCGGGCGTCACGGCGGCGCCGTCCGCATCGATCTCGCGTCGCGCTCTGCCGCCGACGTCGCCGACCGCCGCGATCTGGTCCCCGTCGATTGCGACGTCGCCAGCGAACGGTTCGCCGCCGTTCCCGTCGACGATTAGTCCACCACGAATAACGATGTCATGCGCCATGATGCTTTCACTCCCGTTGCCGTCGTTTCGTACATTTGCGTCAACCTGCACGGCCGGTTGCGCGTTGAATGACTCGGACTTCTCGTAACAACCAGGTCATCCGTCAATCATTAAGCGACGAGAATACGCCATTGAATGGCCACCCGATATGACGTCACTCGATGAATGCCATCGCAGGTTACTCAAGAGTGCGCATCCGCACTTCTGGGGTTGCGGGGATCAGGGCCACGGGTTCAGGATCTCTGGCCGTGGCCGGCCGGCGGCGATAACCAATGAAAGTCCTCTTCTTGGGGCAACCGCTTGGACTGATCTCGATGCGAACGCGACGGTCGTGGCCCTGCTGCCAGGCTTTTCGGCAGCCAGGCGAGTCCTGTCGCAGAACTCCGTTCTGCGCGGGAACTCGGGAGCGGTGCAGGGATGCACCGCCATTTTCGGCAAGAAAATGCGAGGTTGCTTACAACCGACGCTCAGGAATTGTCATGACGGCAATTTGGGCGAAAACAAGCAAATCAGCCCAAATCATCGCTGCTGAGTTCAATCATCGACGACACGCTGCACGGTGTCTGCGGCTTGCAACCTGGCATTCTTTACCGATGCGCTCGGGGAGCCTCCAGCAACGCATCAAACGATCCGCGCCCTGGACGCAGCAGACCCGCTCATTCGGGCGGCTTTTCCGATTTGGGCGTTCGGACCCGGGGCCGCGATTTTGCACCGCGTGTTGTTGTTGCTGTGCGACTCGGCTCTGCTTTACCCGCCGGCCCTGACTTTCGTCTCCGTGGCGCCCGGCCCGACGCGGCGCCGCCAGGCCGACCCTCTCCCGCCTTCTTTGGTCTGGGCTTGCGTTTAGCACCACGAGTCTTGTGGCCGGCTGTCCCACCGAGCCCGGCGAGGCCCGTCGGCAATTGACCCCGGCTCTCGACCACTAGCCGCGTCACCTGTTCAACCAACGGCTGCATGAGGGTGTCGTAGGATGCTGTGCGTTCCGTGATCGCCGTCAGGATTGCCTCCCACCGCGCTGTCATATCAGGCAATGTCGCGGCCTCAGGCAGCGCGTGAATCAGCGCTCGGCCGGGCACTGTCGATTCGATGTGTTTGCCGTGCCGGACCAGGAAGTCCCGGCGAAACAGCAACTCGATGATGCCCGCGCGAGTCGCTTCGGTGCCCAGGCCATCGGTGTCTTTGAGCACGGCACGAAGCGAGGCATCAGCAACGAACGCCGCAACATTCGTCATCGCCAAGAGCAAACTGGCGTCGTTGAAACGGGCTGGCGCAGTGGTGTGGCGCTCCTGCACATCGGCTTGCAATGACTTCGACTGCTGGCCCGAATGCAGCGCGGGCAGAGATTGCTTCGCCTGCCCGGGATAACCGCCAGCGTTCTCCGACCTGGCCGCCGCGCGCCCCGCCCCGTCATGAGAGGCCTTATCGGGACGGTTTCTCGCTGCGGCATCGCGGCCCCGCGATGGTGCGCCGAGCAACAATCGCCAGCCCGCCTTGCCTTCCTCAGTGGCCTTCGCAATGAAGAGCCCGCCACTGATATCAATCTCGGCCCGGGTCTCGGCGTATTCGTGATCTGGTAGAAACTGCGCGAAGTAATTGCGCACAATGAGTGCGTAGACGTCACATTCGTCGGCGGTCAGCTTCGACACCGACCTGGCCGTAGGAATAATCGCGTGATGCGCCCCGACGCTGGCGTCATCGAACGCGCGGGCCCGGCGCGACGTGTCCAGGTTGTCAATCGCCTCGCGCATTCGATCCACGCCCGGATTGCGCCCGATCGCATCAATCACGCTGCGCGCCTCACCGTGATGAGCTGCCGGCAGGTAGCGACAGTCAGACCGCGGATAGGTGATGAGTTTGTGCTGCTCGTACAGTCGCTGACAGATGTCGAGGACATGCTGCGCAGAGAGTCGATAAAGACGCGCAGCATCAATTTGCAGACTGGAGAGCGAATGCGGTAACGGGGGGCGTTCGCGACGCTTCTTGCGATCAACTT
This sequence comes from Gammaproteobacteria bacterium, assembly GCA_963693635.1. Classification (GTDB taxonomy): domain Bacteria; phylum Pseudomonadota; class Gammaproteobacteria; order Pseudomonadales; family Azotimanducaceae; genus CAVOBC01. The sequence continues at coordinate 3,668 of CAVOBC010000180.1, forward strand.
TGGTGACCGTCGCCGGCTGGTCAGAGATGCGCCGGGCAACGTTCTGCGCCAGCGGCTTTGACAGGTTCCTGCGCTCACTATCGAGAAAACGCGCGCACCCGTCGCTCGGTATCCAGCGCGCACGAAAGGTGTCACCGTCGGCATCTGGCAACGTTTCGAGATTGGCCCACACCTCATAGAAGGGTTTGCTAACGAACGCGTCAATCTCTTCGTCGCGCCGCACAACGAGCCCCAGCAGCGGCGTCTGTACGCGTCCGACCGACAGCACCCCGCCATAGTTAACCTTGCGGCCCTGCAGGGTGTACGCGCGGGTCAGATTGATGCCGTAGAGCCAGTCCGCGCGCGATCGCGCAAGGGCCGATGTCGACAGCGGTTTGAATTCCGAATTCGCCCTTAGACGCAACAGTGCAGAGACTACCGCCGCCCGGTTGAGGTCGTTGACCAACAGACGCTGCGCTTCGTTCGGATTCGCGCCCAGATGGTGAATCACCTGGTCCACCAGGAGTTGCCCTTCCCGGTCCGGGTCACCGGCGTGAACGATCTGATCGGCCTCTTTAACCAGCTTGCGAAGCACACCGAGCTGCTTTTTAGTCTTCGCCTTTTCCTGCATTTGCCAGCACGCCGGCACAATGGGCAAATGATCATGCGACCAGCGCTTGAAGACAGGATCGTAAGCTTCCGGCTCGGCTTGCTCGAGCAGGTGACCGACGCACCACGACACGGTCGCGTCGCCAACCCGAATAAAACCGTCCCCGCGTTGCTGCGTGCCGGGCAGTGCATCGGCGATCGCGCGCCCGAGGCTTGGCTTCTCTGCGATATAGAGCGTCATGGGAGCAACTATAACCAATACTGTGCATACATACAGCTATGACCGAATTGGCTGCCCCCGTCCCGGACCGTGCTCCCCCGAAACTGGCAGCGATCTCGCGCGAGCCGCCCTGTAGCAATAGAGAGCGACCTAATGCAGAGTGACCCAATACGGAAACGATCTCAGTCAAGCAGCATGCGCAAAACGACGACGCCTTAAGCTCTTTCCTGTCCCAAGATTATCATCCTGACAATTTTTGGGCGTCGGTTTGCAAGCAAACCTCGCACTTCTTGTAGAAAAGAGGCTTGCAGAAAAGAGGCCTGCAGAAAATGGCTCGCGAGAGCGTCCTGATCATTGGAGAAGAACATGACAACAACGCACTTTTCTTATCGTCCGACCACGCAAGGCTTGGGCGCCGAGGTCGACGGACTCAATCTCGCTTCAGCATTGACCGATGGCGAGATCTCGGAACTCAAACAGCGCCTTGGCGAGTACGGTGTGTTACTCATCCGCGAGCAACTGCTCAATGAACGCCAACAACTGGCGTTCATTGAGCAGTTCGGCGAGTTGCAGGGCCATCCAGTGCCGAACGTAGCGGGACCCGCACCCGTTGATCAGCCAGACGAACGTGTCTTCTACCTGACTAACGGGCTTGATGGTGCGCCTGCAAAGCCCAAGGTTAAAAGAGCGCCGGCGGCGGCCAAAACAGATGAAACGCGGCACCGTCGCCGATCTGGCTGGCATTCCGACCTGCAATACATGCCTGACCCACAGGTGTACTCGATGCTGCACTCGCTCGAGATTCCCGTTACCGGCGGCGACACGGAGTGGTGTGACATGGCCGCCGCTTATCTCGCGCTTCCCGCAGATGAGCAGAATCGATTGTCGTGCCTCTTCGGCTTGAATCAGGTGCATTTTCTGCGCGAGCAAGCGCCCGTGCGTCATCCGCTGGTTCGCGTCCACCCGATCACCGGCAAGCGTTGCCTGTATCTGTCCCCATCGATCACCCAGGCGATCGATGGCATGGCACCTGACGAGTCAGAGACGCTGATCACATCACTAACGGACCATGCCACGCAGTCGCAGTTTTGTTACCGGCACCAGTGGCAGGTGCACGACACGCTCATCTGGGACAACCGCGGCACCATGCACGTGCGCCATCCGTTTGATATGAACCAGCGGCGCGTGGTCAGGCGCACCCAGACCGTCGGCGAGCCGATTGTTGCTGCGGTGGCATAGGCGTGAAGTCCGTCGAACCCATTTGCGGGATCGTCCCACGCCCCATCGCACAAACGTAACCTGCGCGAGCTCAAAGAAGACGAGATAAGTCACCGTCAAAGCTGCCTGCAGCGCATTTCGATGGTACCGATTGGACGTCAGGATGCCGAGGAGTGAGAACCGGCCTGGTGTATCCAGGGAGCTTCCGGGAAGTCAGCAGGAAACCGGCGGCGGGCGTGAGAGCAGCACACGCTTAGACCTGCCAAGTGGACTCTGTCCACAGTTTGGCCGAACTGTACCTGTCGATGTCAGATAACAATAAACACGCAAAACCCGAGAGATTAGCGTTGTCCAAAGAAGGCCGCGCGCACGGCGCTTGTGAGCGTCTGATCGGCCGGAGCGAGGGCCCGCCGCAACCACCACTCATCGCCTTTCGGCGGCTTCCCGAGCAGCGTGCGCATCCAATAGTTCCAGGCCGCAAGCCATAGGACCCGAAGCCTGGCCGCGTCGGCCATCCTTTCGATTTCATCGCCCGTCAGATCGACGTGAGTTCGGTACGCATCAGCCAGTATTTGCATCTTCACCGGGTCCCACATGCCGCGGCTTCTGCACAAACCCATGACCTGAAGCAGACAGGTAATCCTCGGTCCAATCCCGCACCCCGTCCAATCAATCAGCACCACCCGTTTGTCGTCGGTGGCCACGAGATTGACCGGCGCCGGGTCCGGGTGCACGAAAGACCGCGGCAGATCACCACAATCATCAGATCGCTCGCAAGCTGTCGAAGGCCTCCCGGTTCTTGCCCGGCAACTTCGGTTCAATGCCGCCGAGAATCGCGTGCGCCAGGCGTATGTCCTCGCCGGGCAATCCTTCGAAACCCGGCATGTGGTGTAGAGAGCCACCATCCCGCTTCGGCAAGTCGTCCAGGCTGAGCGAGTGGAGACACCCAAGCGTGTCGCCGACATCTTTGAGCACCCATCGTGCACGGCCCGGCGACTTGTCGACAACAAACTCCGTCACAAGTACGGGCTGATCATCGAGCATGGAGACCGGGTTTGCGGCCGCAAGCCGTTCCGCATTCATATTCTGCGCAGCGAGCTGACATAGCGCAGCGCAGCGGCGTCGCCCTCCACCCGATCTCTCGTGCGCTCCGGAATGAAGACGCGCGCGACCCACGCCGGACCCTCATCCCGATCAATTCTAAAAACGCCTGCGTCAAGCTTCAGCATTCCCGCAATATCAATACCGTGCGTGATACGCAGGTGATCGCTCAGGTCCTGTTCGCCCCGGTCACCGTAAGCAAGTTTCAGGAATCGCCTCAGCTCAGTCATTCGTTCGTTCATCCGATCGTTCGTTCATCCCGATTAGGGAGCCTCCCGACTCTACGCTCGATCTTTTGAGGTTCAGTGTTCAGAATCGCGATCTTAGTCCGCTCAAGACAACCAAACGACTTAACTATGTCGCATTGTGGTCGATGCTATTGGCGGTCGCGAAACGAACGTCAGATCCGTGTATCGGTCCAGACTGGTACTCTTCAGAGTCTTTCATGGAACTAAAGCAATATGCTGCTGTGAGTTTCCTGCGCAACAGCGCGGTAATCCGGCACCGTGAAATGCTGCTAGCCACTGGTTTTCCCGTCCTCCGGCTTCGCGACGTAGAGCATGACGAGGATCGCAGCCAGCCACATGATCACGCCGTTGGTATAGAAAACGAGGTCCTTACCAAGCACGTCGTAAATCAGACCGCCGACGAGCGGACCGATCGTCGCACCAACGCCGGCAGCGAGTTCCACGACACCGTAGCTACGGCCAGTCGTCTCTGCCGTACTCATGTCGGCGACCCAGGCGTTGCGGGCAATGTCTGCCATGATGATACCGACGGCCGAGATTGTGAAGCCGAGTGCAATGGCGGCCAGTCCCGGCATATGGGGCAGCGCCAGGTAGAGGGTTCCCGTGAGCAACCATCCGCTCGCCATCGAACGGGATCGTCCGAGTCGCTGTGCCAATGCGCCAAGTCGTGACGGCAGCACCGCGTACACGATACCGACGGGAAGAAAGGCAAAAGCGAGCACGCGCAGTTCGACCCCGAACCGATCCTGAAGATAGATCAGATACAGGGGCTGAATGAGCGAGGTTGCAAACGCAGCGATGAAGATCACCAGCAGCAAGCGTTCCTGTTGGGGCGGCACCTCGAAGCGCCAGGTGAAGCGGGCCCGCACCGTTGGCTCGGTGGTTTCCGGCACCGTACGGATCGCGAACGCGACCGCGACTGCTGCGACCAGCGCGAAACTCGAGAAGGTCAACTGCCACGCATGCACAGGGACAACCCCGACGAGCGTGAAACCGAGAAACGCACCGGCCATACCCCCACGTCCCTGACTCTCGACGTTGCGACCGAGCGCGGCGGCCCGCGACTCGGCGGTCGTCAGGTCCGCCGTCATTGTGTCGGTCGTGATCAGCAGCAGGGCGAGCCCCACGCCCTGGACCAGACGACCAAAGTACAGGGAGGCAAGGTCTTCGCTCAGGGCGAATATGCCGTTCGTTACGATATAGAACGCGAGGGCCGCTACGAAGAACCAGCGTCGCCCGAATCGATCGAGCCCTATCCCAACCAGAGGCCGCAGAACGAGAAGCGCGGCGGTGAAGATGCTGAACAGGCCGCCGATCTCCAATGCCGAGGCGCCGAGTTCCCGGGCCCTGAGCGGAAGCGCAAACGACAGAAACACCATGGGAGTCGAAATCAGAAAAAGGCCGCGGCGGATCGCCGCGAGCGCCTTGAGTGTGGTGTCGGGTGTCATCGCTCTCAGATTCTTGCAACCATCTAACGGGTTTTCAACAATTCGAGCACCTCATCGGCAATGCTGCTAACGGATCGACCCGAGGTATCGATGAGGGTCTCGTTGGGGTAAAGCGGACGCCTGCGTATTGCGCCGTCCCACACAATCGCTCTGTCGACGTCCGTCCAACCTGCAGCGCGTGCTTCAATTCGCGCGCGGCGCTCGTCCGCATTGAGCACGAGCGTAAAGATACGGACAGATCGCTCTGCAAAGATGCGGCACAGATCGCCGATACGCCGGTCCAGCAGATCTTCAACCATCACGTTTTGATAGCCATGCTTAAAGTAGTTGTTGAGTGTGAAGATCAGGTTCTCAAAAGCCATCTCGTGCTCTGATTCACTGGTATTCGACCAGAGCGGGTCCAGATGGGGATCGCGAAGATGCCCGAAATCGATCGCGACAGAGCCCAGATCGGCCTTTAGCTGCTCGCTCAACGTCGACTTGCCAGAACCCGGCGCTCCTGCAATCACGATCAGTTCAGTCATCTCAACGCGCCCATCCAAGCGATATCGATTGCCATTGACCCGCTACCCGGACACGGGTCCGTCTTCCGGGACCGCAAGATCATAGCCAAAGTGTCGATTCGCACGTGA
>CAVOBC010000181.1:0-9118 GCA_963693635.1 Gammaproteobacteria bacterium
GAATACCATCCGAACCGCTCGTTCCCTGACTTCGGGGGAATACCGATTTGACTTCGTCATACTCCAATCCTCTCAAGATTTGGAGTCTCCAGGAATCCCGGTGCGGTTCAGAATCCCTTGTCTATACTGATTCAACAATCGTTGTTGCAGAGACATTCATGGCCACTCTCATGTCATGGGATTCACAGACCAATCGCCACGTCCTGCGTGCGGACAGCCTGATCGAGGCCATCGATGAGCTGTTCCTGGTCCAGTCATCTTCTGACACGAAAGCTCGCAAGGCGCCTCGACACCGCACGCATCACGGAGCGACAGGCGTTGCACCATCACATGTCATCGGAAGTCGCGGCATCCGCCCGCCCGGCACAGCATCTCATCCCCGCTGATCTCCTGTGACTCTGATGGCAAACTCGTCGCTGATGCGATCAAACAATATCTCGCTGCCCACAGTTGTACCGTCGGCAACGAAATGAAGCCAGTCAAAGACCTGGTTCAAATCATCAAGTCGCCTGACACCCGCAATCGCGGTGCTATCCTCGCGGGCTTAACGAGCACAGGCGACCGGCGAATTCACGCAGTCGCTCGTACGCTGCGGAAGCATATGACTGCACGCGACGTGGACTACTCCCGCGTCCATGATGTAAGAATGATTGCGCCGAGGTTTCACTTTTGCGTCGAATGGTTGGCGGACCTCAGCGACGTCGCCTCCCGCGACAAACGAGAGATTCTCACCAACTTGGCGACAATGCTGCGATTGATCGTTGTGTACGACGAAACTGGCTACGTTGACGACTTCAGGGTCGTCAGCAGTGAGGGCTTTGTGGAGACGGAAGCCTGTCGCATCGAGCCCTACGAGGGCTTTCTCGACACAATCGCACCCACCATCAGCGCGCTCGCCCGGCGCCCCGAACTATCACCGTTTCTGACACCGTTGCACCACTTCCTTCACGCCCACCAGTCTCGTGCGGCGACGCTCCGGGAGCGCAAGGCCGCTTGATTCAGCTAACGCACCGCGCAATGGTGCCACGCAATACCTAAGTGACACTGATCCGTCGCAAAGATGCAGAACGGGCAACCCTTCAACATCTTCAACAGAGCCAACGAATCGGCGACGCCCAATTGCTCGCTGCAACCTCTCAAAATCGGACGCGGGCTTCTGGCGGAGGGTAATCCCAATGACGCCGTCGTCTCGCGTGGTGGAGGGAGTGGCGGAAGGACGTGGAGGAGGACGGTCGACCCGGTTACCGTTGCCATCTTGCCAGGAGCCAGTGTTGTCAACCGGCCAGAATCTCTCAGCGCTTTTTATCAACTGCAAGCGCGAGATGAAATCACCGCACTCGCGATCCCCGGCGTAACGGTCATCGATCTAACGCCTTCTTTGCAAGCGGCGGGCCAAGAAAGCTATTTTCTCAACGACAGGCACCTGACCGCCACAGGTCATCGAACGGTTGCAAGTGCCATCGCTGAAAATTGACAACATGACCGGGGGCGACGCGTGGCCGTCTCGATCCGAGATGCCGAATCCAGCATGAAAGCGGTCACGGTAAAGCGCTGATCGTCGACATTCGCACCCCCGGTCCTCCAGATCACCGCCAATACGGTCAAAAAAACAGGCACGAAGTGTCGGTCAAATTTACATTTTTGTTGCAACCCGGCTAACCCCTCGACCGAAAATTCCATAAGTCATTGATTTATATTACCTTTATAAAAGTTGGCATCAATCCTGCGTTATATATCTCCACACCCGCACCACACAGAGAGATACGAACTTGAACAAGCTCTACCGGCACCTCTCAACCGCAGCCGCAGCCATCACAATGTCAGCGACTGCGCACGCCGCACCGTTCACGATCGCCGACACCTATGTTGGTTCCGATGGTCACGGAAAGGGCGACGTAATCGGCCACACCAGCAAGTACCAGATCAACGACATGGTGGTTGAGCTTATGGGGGACGACCTGATCGTCACCATCAGCACCAACATGGACGCCGGTCTTGGGACGGCGGCAAGCAAGACCCTGACTGCGCTCAGCGAGGGCAAAGGCATTGGCTGGGGTGACCTGTTCATCTCTGTCGATGGTTGGGACCCGTTTGGACCCGCGCCCTACTGGGACGATGACAATACCAACGGAGAGAAGTGGGAGTACGGCGTAGCACTCGATGACCGCTGGGACGCAAGCAGCAGCACTGCAGCGCTCTATGCACTGAACGGGGCGACCAACGACGACAACGCTTACCTTAGTGAGGACTTCATGTCCGCCGGCCTGTTCAGGAATGGACAAGAGGCCGCTGTCGACACAAGCGTCGGCGATACCGAGTGGAAGAAGGCGGTCGACGATGTGGCCATGACTGGTGGCGATATCAAGTTTACGATTGATACCGTTGACACCAGCCTGCATGGCAAGACGGTGGGGGAGCTCGGATTCCACTGGGCAATCACATGCGGCAACGACACGATCGAGGGCATGCCTGAGCCAACGACCGTAGCGATGTTGATCCTGGGCGTAGCGTGCATCGGGTTAGCCCGGGTACGACGGCGCAAGATGGTCCGCTCTTAGGCACTCTTGGCCGACCGGCTACGACCAGCCACCTGATTCGTCGAGTTTCTTTACACAAATCGTTTACACAAATCGCGACCATAAAAAAGGCCTCCCTGGTGGAGGCCTTTTTTATGGAGAAAACAAAGTCGGTGACCAAATCGACGGGAGCGGTCGCAATCGGTCCGCAAGATTTGTCAGCGCTGACCAGCATCATTTGACAAACGTCCTGTCACGCTTGCAACCTTCAGCTTGCCCTTGCCGCTTCCATGCCCGCGCGGCAGCTTGCGGAATGTGTGATCACTAACCGACACCTGACATTGCGGGGCACACCGTTTCAACAGGTAAGCTCCCTTGAACCAGAATAAACTGAGCAAGCGCGGCTTAACCGCCACAATCTGTCGCTGTTGCAGGGCGAGGCCGACCGTGAGCTGTGCTTGACCACCTCGCTCGAAAAGCGATCGACCCGCCGCTCGCTCTCCTTGGTCGTAGACTCGCCGACATCGGACTCACGGCAAATGCGATCTCCGTTTGCGGCTTTCTGGTCGGCATGTCTGCCGCTCCCCTCATCGCATTTGGGGCCACCGAGCCGGCGTTGATTGCGATCATTTTCAACCGAATCGCCGATGGTCTGGATGGCGCAGTGGCCCGGGCGTCAACCCCCACTGAAACCGGTGCCTTTCTGGACATCGTTCTCGACTTCATTTTTTACTCGGCAGTCATTTTCGCTTTCGCGCTCTACAGCGAGGCGAACGCCCTGGCAGCCGCGTTCCTCATCTTTGCGTTCATCGGCACCGGCACCACATTTCTCGCCTTTGCAATCTTCGCTGCGCGTTACGATCTGGTTACAAACCATCGGGGTCGCAAATCCATCTATTACCTCGGCGGATTGACGGAAGGCACGGAAACCGTGACCTGCCTCATCCTACTTTGCCTGTTCCCGGCACAATTCCCCATCATCGCCTTCGGCTTCGGACTTCTTTGCTGGATAACCACTGGTACACGCATCATCGACGGGTACCACCAACTAAGGCGCATCGATGCTGCGAACCTGCGATCACCCCAGGGCGCCGATCGTCAGGGCTGACGACGCTCTCGGTTGGTCGATTGGGACTGTCTGTGTTGACCGTCCATGTTGACCCGTCTATGTAGAAGGTAAATGTTGGCGGATCAAGCCCGAGGGATCACTCCGAATGGACAGTCGGCACATCTCGGTCTGAAAGGGTGCTTTCGCCGGCCATCCATGACCGTCAATCCACCATCTGGTATGTTTCACACGAATTACTACGCGCTTACCTGGCAATCGGGGGACTATGCAGCTCGAAGAATTGACCGAACGACTTGGGCCATTTGCGCAAGCGATGTACGAGGACCCCGACGCCCGGGTCACAGAGGTCCACATGATGCCTGGCCATGCCGGCTTCGCGTATGGATTCACGGTTCACGCGTCCGGCTCAACCCAGTCCTGGTTCCTGCGTCTGCCACCGCCGAACGTCAACTGGCGGGGGACCGCAGACGTCCTTCGCCAGGTGCAAATCCTGAGTGCGCTCGACGGTACCCAGGTTCCCCACTGTTCGGTCAGATGGTCCGGCGACGACCTGCGTTGGTTCGAAAGGCCCTACTTCGTGGTGCCCAGACTCGACGGCGACGTCTTACGCGTGGGTCCAGGAGAATGGGCTCACGATGTTAGCAATGACACGGCCACGGACATGGGACGTCAGATAATGTCCGCCCTCGCCGCTGTGCACAAGCTCGACTGGCAAGTGACGGTACCCAACCTTGGGCCTCCCATTCCGTTTGCAGAAGACGTCACGCGCTGGGACCGGTTTCTGGCGCGCGCCGCGGACCCAGAGGAGTTAAGCGATGCACCCCACGTGCGGCAGCGGTTACTCAGCACCATCCCAACCGACGCACCGATCGGCGTCTTCCACGGCGACTTTCAGGTCTCCAATCTCTTCTTCTCATCGGACCATCGGTTGCTCGCCGTCATCGACTGGGAACTCGTGGGCGTGGGTGCCACGCTCAACGATGTCGGCTGGATCTGCACGTTTGCCGACAAGTCGGCATGGGCAACCGGCGACGGCGAACGCCCCACATTTCTCGACCCTGACACCCTGATCTCACTCTATGCCGACGCATGGGGCGCTGCCGTGCCTGATATCAACTGGTTCAGGGCGCTCGCGGCATACAAGTTTGCGATTATTACCGGGCTCAATCTCAGCCTGCATCGACGCGGCAAGCGCCACGACCCAAGTTGGGAGGTCACTGCGTTGTCGATGCGCCCGCTAATCAACCGAGCACTCGACCTGCTGGGGTAGTCCGAAGCGCGCCTCACAACCACATGACGGTGCGACGACGAAGATGAGACAGATCACGAGTAGCCGAAGCAGGGCGTCAATGTGATCAGGCCCACCAGTTGAGTGTTACCGCTTGAAAGATGACAACCAGCCAGCAAGTATGTATCCAGCCACCGTTGCGATGACGTAGTAACTCAACCGCGCCGTTCACCAGTCGAACGACCACCACGGAATACAGCACGGAGATGACGACAATCAGGTATTCAAACTCGCTCATGGCTACCGTTGCCCAGTTCGCGTTCACTTTCGCTGTGCCGAAGAGCATCGCGGGCGCAAACCAATTTTCGCTCTCGTTACTAACGATGTCACACTCACTATCTACCCGGCTCTGGCAAGGCGCCGTCCTGCAGGGAGCGCGCCACCTTGAACCTTAAGGTCCCGGCCACTCGGTGGGTCGCCACGACCCCGACCGCAGAAGGCGAACTGACGTCGGCACAGGTCGAGAGTTGGCGTTCCGCCGGCTATGCCTTTGTGAGCGGCCTCTTGCCCGAGTCATTGATCACGGGATTAGCCGCAGCAGCGCGCACACGTTTCCCGCCACCAAATTCAGATGAAGCGCGCGGCTTCACGAGCTTTGGAGGACCCCTCAACTTTCCGAGCGATCTGCCCGGTCTCAACGACCTAACACTGCATCCGGCGGTCCTCCAATCCGTCAGCACGCTGCTGTCCGAATCCGTATCGGCGCTCCGTCTTACCCAATCGGACTTGTGGGCAAAGTACGGCAGGGAAGATCGTCCCGGCAAACACCTGGACAACGCCGACCAACGTATCCATGTCGATTATCCCAACCATACCCTCGCCCACCCAACCGAATGGACTCGTCCGGAAGCGGTTGAAATGATCATTTATCTCAATGATGTCGAGACCACGGGCGGCGCGACAGCCATCGTTCCGCGCGAGGGCAGCAACGATCCCGCCTACCGATGGCCCATCGTTGACACGCCCGGCGTCGCAGATCTCGAATACGTGAATGATCGAGACGCCGCGGAACAATACTTCGCTGGGAAACGTCCGCACCTCGAGGCGTGGCGCAAGGCACTCTATGACCGGGAGCGGCAAGTCCGGTTTCAAGCGGGGGACGTACTGCTCTATCGACACGACACCTGGCATCGTGGCACACCGATGCACAATGGCACCTTGCGGCTCGTCCAGAACATCAGCTTCCGACGTGCGTCGAGCGAATGGATCAGTACCGTTCACAAAGGCTGGGCCTGGTCGGCTTACCGCAAAGACAAGCTCATTGAGAAGTTGATCGCGCGGGCAAGTCTCGATCAGCGTGCCGTTTTAGGCTTCCCGCAACCGGGCTCACCCTACTGGTCGGCCGCAACCATCGACGCGGTCGAAGCAAGACATGGCGTGTTCGGCATCGATATGACGCCCTATCGCGCTGCCCTCGCAGGTTGCAGCGATCAGCCGAATCGACAAGCGTGACGTTTACGCAAGCACGGGACAGGGAGTTCTTTGGAGCAACGCTGATGAAAGGCCGTACGCTCCACGTCGGGCTCCAGAAACGTGTCGCCGACTCCTGAGCCCCACCCCACAAAAAACCCCGTACATGGCAAACCGCGAACATGGCAAAGAAGAAAAATAAGACTGGCGCGACCGGTGGGTCGTTGCAAGATCAGCTCAAGCGCGCGGGGCTTGTGACCGACAAGCAGCTACGCAAGGCCAACAAAGCGATCCACAGACAGGAAGTCCGCGTTAAGCAGGGCATCGACGAGGACGTAGACAGGCGCGCAGCGACAGATACCATTGCTGAAAAGCAAGCGCGTGACCGGGCCAAAAACCGCGAAATACAAGCTGCCGCCGAGGTCCGGGCACTACAGGGCCAGATCACCCAGATCATCAACATGAACCGCCAACGCCAACCCGGCGACGTCCGCTACAATTTCACGGAACAAAACAAGGTTAAGACAATCTACGTATCAACCCTTAACAAGACGCAGTTAAACAGCGGCCACCTCGCCATCGTCAAGTACGCGTCCGGTTACGAGCTGGTTCCCGAGAAAGTCGCTCGCAAAATCCGGACACGCAGTGAAGACATCGTCCTGTACCTCTACGATCGTTCGGCACAGACCGTCGACGCGGACGACCCCTACAAGGACTTCGCGATTCCCGATGATCTGGACTGGTAGTTCCGAATAACCAAATCGCCGCTGCCAGAGCCTGAAACAACCGCGAAACAGACCAAGCCGCGGAGACCCAAAGATCTGTGATGCCTGACGAAAGTTGATACTTTCGCCGAGGCCTTATGGTCCGGGCGTTCCGACGCAGCGCGACGAATCTGTTGGCGTCAACTCAGAAGGTAGTGTTATGGACCTTGTGGCACTCGGCTATTCCTATTGCAGAATCATCCACGATTACTACGTCAAGAACTGGAAAGACGAGATGGGGTCGTCGAAGCAGACGATCGCGCACCGCGCGGTACGGGGCTACCTGGAAAATACCGAGATTCAGAAGAACGTCGACCCGGTCTTCAAGGTGCCGGAAGACGAATCCGATTTCGATTCCGCGGCCAAGCAACGGGCGCACCAGATCGACAAGTTTTTCTCGCGCTACGAAACGGTAAAACTACCCTATTCATTTGGGGACCACCTCGTCATGGCGCTCGACGAGGAGTACCGGAAGCAGTGTCTCATCGAACTTGACCGAAAGCGGCGTTCGATCGTCGGCGAGGTCCGGCCTGTCGAGGGTGACATTGTTGGCAGCGTGCAACAGACCATCAAGGAAACGGCAGAGGCCATCCAGCATCTTGTCGCGCTGGCACCCGGCGGACTTGGTGACGACACGGACCAGGCCTTGCTGCGTGGACGCCAGGAATTGATGGAAGCCATCGATGCGATGCGCCACGGACTTGCTCAGGTGGATAACGAACCGTCCAATCGCGAGATCAAGATCGTCGGTTAGATGCTCTGCACCGACTCACCGGCCAGGGCATGTAAGGTTCACTTGATGGCGTGAAGCGAAGTGGACTGCCTGCGCCGCGCAAGCAATCCGACTTGTCCGGGCCGGAAGAACACCGGCCCAACTATAGACACGTTGAAAAGCGTCTTTGAAAGAAATCGTCGAAGAAAGAGTCAAGAGCGACCCAACAAGATCCTGCCGGAGGAACCGACCCCCTTGTCTTTCAGATGAGTCGGTCAGATGAGTCGGTCAGATGACTTTCTTCTTCTCCAGACGTGACACAAGGTCCTTCAGCACCTTGTCTGTCGTTGCCGATCCGAACGACTCATTGAGAATATTCGTGATCTCTTTATTCATCGACGTATTGTTTTGCTTCGCGCGTCGCTTGATCTTCTTGTGCAAGCTCGGCGGAAGCCTCAATACGAACTTAACCTGTTCTGCGTCTACCATGGGTCTCCCCCTCATAGTTAATGAATCACCCAGGTCAGTTCGACCTGATGTAATTAGTCTAACATTGTAATCGTGCGAAAGGTTCCCGATGTAAGTTTTCACTTACAATAGTCAACCGATTGTTCGCACTACGTTAGCGGCACAATAACATTTCGCGACCGCAGTCTAACTGCAAAATGCAATTAGCAGAGTATCAAGAGGGGTCAAGCAGGCAGAAACTCGCAGGTTTTCCCTGCAGCTACGCGGCCCTGCCTGCCAACCTGCTCGACCGCGACGAAGTCCTCCAGCAGACCAATGTCACTCGAGGTGTTAGCCAGGAAACGTCGACCATCGCCCATCTCGCCAATCACAATACCCCGCTCGGGCTTGCCGTCCCGGTCATACTTGACGGTGTAGGTCAGCACCTGACCAGAGCCTTCGGCATTGGGCTCCACAGGGCAAGCGTCCTTTGGCATCGCCATCGACGGTAGCGGATCGATGAGGCCGGATGCAGCCCCGGTGGTCGGCGGCGTCCCCGACAGAACCGACGCGGAGTGCTTGGTCAAGTACCAGCCATTGCCCGTCACAAGGCCTCTCGCATCACGACCACGCAGGCGTGCCACCATCTCACACCCGGAATGCAGGGTGTACGCGCTCGCTGGCCCGCCCGCATACGGCAATCCACCGGTCACGATGAAACCGCGTGCGTCCCGTGCCGACAACCCCAGCATCTTTACCGCCATCTCGGCCGCACTCGGAAAGCAGCTGTAGAAATCCATCAGTTCAACGTCATCGATGCCGATGCCGGCGTTGACCAGCGCACTGACATGCGTGTCGAGCATGGATGGGCATGCCGCGAAGTCCGGGCGCTCCGACACCCACCACCCAACC
>CAVOBC010000182.1:0-9107 GCA_963693635.1 Gammaproteobacteria bacterium
CATACAGGCGCTGGATCGCCTTAGCGTAATGCACATACGAGTCATCCGCCACGTCACCCACGCGCCTCGGCCCCAGCCATTCGACCAGCTTGGTCGAGAAGTAAAAACCCCTGCCGGCCTCCCGATAGCGCCGCAAGCCCACGGTGTTGACGAAGTCGGTGTTGACGCGGATCTTCTTGCCATCGAAATCGACAAGACGCGACAAGTCATACTTGTCCGGGTCCCCGAACGGCGCCATGCCCATCACCTTGTACTCGCCGTCCAGCATCTCGAAGCCGAGATACTCCGTGAAGCTGGCGTACAACTGCCCGAGCGAGTCCGGATCATAAAACTCGGCAATGCGATGAATGCGGCCGTTCTCGCCCCAGCCAAAGAAGGTGGTGGCGTACTCGCCCTTGCCATCGATGCCAAGGATCGCGGTCTTCTCGGTAAACCCGCACAGATGGTACGCGCTGCTCGCATGGGACAGATGATGGGGCACCGCGTCGAACTGAACCCGATCCCAGGAAATGTGCAGCTTTTCCAGCACATCGCGCACACGTCTGACGTTGCCGCGGTAATGCCGGTTGCCATTAAAGATCGCATCGAGCGCACGGTCGGGCGCGTACCAGTACCGACGTGCGTAGCGCCAGCGGTCCGGTTGCAGGAGCCCGGCCCCCGCAAACGGAAAGGCAACGACGTCGACCTCCGACGGCCGCAACGATGCAAAGTCGAGGCAAAAACTCGCGGCCTCAAGCGGCATGTGATTCTTCTCATGCTTCTTGCGAATGAAGCTCTCTTCTTCAGCGGCCGCAATCAGTTCACCGTTGATGAAGAGCGCTGCAGACGGGTCGTGGCCCAGCGCACCGGAGAGGCCGAGAACAACGAGGGGCTTACTCGAATCGGCGGTCTTTATGGAGTCTGATCCGAACAACGTGTGCTGCCGCTAAACAAAGTGAGCGATTGTAAAGGTGCGGTCCTGCGCCGCCTAGCGCAAGGTCCCGGGGAGACGGCCGTTGGGCGGCGAACATCGCGCTCGAGGCGGTGATCCGATGGGTGGATGCCGTGCAGCCACGCCTGTTCGGTTGACCGCAGCCGCCCTTCGGCCAAGAAAAGGCGTTAAGGCCGAAGCGGGGCGATTAACCCCTGGAAGCATTCTTTGACCGGTGGATTGTCTTTCCAATTGGCCATGAACCGATCCAGATCCTTGTTGAACGCTCGCCGGAACCGCTGTTCGGACGAATGTTCGTGCATAGCGTCCAGGTCGATCAGAACGGGGCCTGCGTCTGCCATCAGAAAGTTGGTCGCTTTCATATCACCATGGGTAATCTGCACGCGCGCCAGTTCACCAAGGATTTCGGCTATCGCCTGCGCGCTGTCAACCGACTCGATCCCCTGCCGCATGTGCTCCGCCGCATCAACCGCCGGGATGTATTCGGTGACGAGATACGCGGTCGTGCGGAGTGGTCCCATGCGCTTTTCGATGAGCGCGACCGGCGTCAGTGTGTCGATGCCCAGGAACTCAAGCCGCATAGCGTTGCGCCAGGAGACCCACGCCCGACTCTTGCGTCCGGCGCGCCGCAAAAAGTGCCAGGGGTTTTTGATGTTGTAACGTTTAACCACGAGCGCACGGTCACCCAGATGCACCAACGCGACCGTTGCCGAGTTACCGTCTTTGAGCAACGTGCCGGTCGCCATCACATCATCAGGCGTCGCCAGCAACTGCTGGATTTCGGGTCCGTACGCATTGCGGTCACAGATCGTGAAC
Organism: Gammaproteobacteria bacterium; assembly: GCA_963693635.1. Classification (GTDB taxonomy): domain Bacteria; phylum Pseudomonadota; class Gammaproteobacteria; order Pseudomonadales; family Azotimanducaceae; genus CAVOBC01. Next base: position 1,748 of record CAVOBC010000182.1, read on the forward strand.
CGGGTGAACGACGATTCGCAGACAAAACGGGTGCACTCTCGAAACGCTTTTTCGATGTAGCGGCGCTTGCGGGTCTGACGCTTGGCGGCCACCAGCGACAGGAGACGCGCCAACCGGCCGGATTCACGCGGCCACTCGCGCACCGCCTCGTAGGCCGGCAGGACGACATTGATCAGATCGTCGTGGCGCGCAAGCAACTGGGCGAAAAAGAGCGCCAGGTTGCCGAGGCTGGCGCTCTCGGACAACGGCGTGCCGATCGCCTGGATGCCGCCGCCATCGATGGCGTAGAGCTTGCCTTCCCGCAGCAGGAAGTTGTTCAGATGAATGTCGCTTTGACTGACGCCGACCGCGTGTAACCGGGCCATCATGATCATGAAGCGCGTCAGCACGTCGATCTTGTCCTGATCGGTGACGGCGCGATTCCAGATGTCGAGCAGATTGTGCGCCTCATCCAGGAAGTCAAAGGCGAGCACGATGCCTTCGCCGCCGCACAGGGTCCCGGACCAGCGAAGTCGCGGGCATCGAACGCCGGCGCGGGCCACCGCGTCCATGCCACGTTCTTCCTGAATGGCATATTTCTGGGCACTGCGGCCAAGAAACGTCTTGATGAGATAGGTTCGGCCGTGGACCCGCGCCTTGGCAACAATCCGCTTGCCGGGCAGCACCCGCAAGATTTCAGACACGGTCATATCGACGACGTCGACCCCGCCGGGCAACCCGCCGGGAAAACCACTGCCTGACTGCACGCGTAGCCAGAACGGCATCGGGATCGCCCGCCTTGCAGTGATGAGTTTATCTGCGTCCAGCATTTCCATCGAAGATCACGCTCCTACGATAGCCGTCCCACCGCCTGGTGCCGACTACCGCGACTTACATTCCTTTGCCCGCTTCAGCGGCCAACTTTCTCCGTCTGAGTCCCGTCTATAGTCCCTGTTCAGTCGCGTCAAGGCGCAGCGATACCCCTGACCCGGCGTCGCATAAACCCGCTCCTCCACTGCAGGTTGTTCCGGCCTACCGAGCCGGTATGCGGCCCGCAAAGAACGCTTCTACCCGAAGCATCGCGGCCCGGTCGCCAGACCCCAGTTTGCGAGACGACAGATATTCATGAATAAACGCCAGTCGTGGCCGAAGGGTCAGATACTGAAGCGCCATGCGATCCAGACTCGCAAGGTCCTTGCGCACCCCTCTGGACCGCAGCACGGAAGGCAGCCTTCGCCCAACGGGGCTATCGATTATATAGACTTCGGGCCTAGGACGAAGCTCAACGAGCACATTTCGCCAATTCAGGTCGTTGTGAATGAAGTTCGCAGCGTGCATCCGGCGCACGTGCGCGCCCAGTCTGCAGGCCACCTGCCGCACCCAGGCGGGGTCAAGCAGAATGGGGTCACCGCGGCGCGCCAGCGTTTGCAGATCCGCGACGCCGGCGATCTCGCGGGTAATCATCAGCCCCCGTCGACCGGGACCCCAATGCTGCTGTTCGCCCCAGGCCACCACTTCTGCCGTTGGAATGCCGATGATCGCGAGGCGTTCGAGGTTCTCCCACTCGGCGCGTACGCGGCTGCGTCCCACATACCGGCGCAGGTGTCGACCCGCCTCGTAGTAGGTCTTGACGTAGAACGTCTCGCCGCCGACCGTCACCCGCTCCAGGCGGCTGATCAGGTCTTCCGTCACCATCTCGCCGCATACCGCAACCGCATCTTCTGCGCGCTGGAACTGCGGAGGCACATTCCCGCGAGTGCGCCATCGGAAGCGACCGTGTCCCAACGCCGAGGCCGTCCTAGACGGCAGGCAGATGCAAGAGCACGCCGCCGACCCGTCCGTGTTGCTTGCGGTACAGCCGGTGTGCCCGGTCAATCACCTGACGCCAGAACACCCGGTCTTCGACCAGCACGTGCCGCAGCGACTTGCCGGAATATCGACGCACAAAGCGGAGCAGGTCGCGCCTCGTGAGACCGATGTCCGCGGCCGAGAAGAGGAGGCCCGCCATGTCCTTGACCCGCCAGCGCCCGGGCGTGCGTGCGCGAATCTGGGCCCGGTGCAGGTCGATCAAAAAGAGCCTCGGCTGCTCCTCATCCACGGTCGCGGCCTCGAGCAGGAAGTGGCAAATGTAGTAATCCCGGTGATTGAGGCCGTTGTCATGCAGCCGCGCGGACACGCTGCCGACAAGGTCCAGCAGACGCTGCTTGCGCACCCACGGCGGCGGCTCGCGCACCCAGGCGCCGCAGTAATCCTCAAGACTGATTGTGTGATCGAGCGCTCTGGTCACGATGAACGACTCGATGCTGGCGGGGTTCCGGCCGTGCGATCCGTAGGCAACCGGCGTCAGGGTATCAATCCCCAGCCCCTGAACGCGCTTGATTGCATGCCACTCGTTGCTGGCGCCGAGGACCGGCGCTTTTAGCTGCAGGAGATTCTTCAGTATCTCCCGCCAGCCGACACCAAAGTGAAGCTTCGCGAAGTAGCCGCGGCCGTCTACCTCGAAACGAAAGGTACGCCGTATGCCCTGATCGCGGAACACTTCGCCGTCGATCGCCGCCAGGTGCCCGAACAAACCGTGCGGATCGGTCGCGTCGTCACAAAGACCGCGCAGTTCTTTTGCAACAAAGGCTTCTGCCACACCTTCTTCTCTCACACCTTCTTCTGCCACGAATGCTTCTACCCCCTCTTCTTGTGCCACAGATGCCACGTCAGCCGACCACGCGGCCGATCAACTCCGCCGCGCGCTGCGGCAGGCTATAAAGGTCCGCCTGCTCGGCGTACTGTCGCCCGTTCGCGCCCCAGCAACTGCGCTGATCCGAGATCAGCATCTCCAGCAAGAGCCGGTTGTAAGTTGCCTGCTTGAAGGGCGCGGGCACGAGTTTGCCGGCATCGGCATCGCGGACGTAATGCGCGTAGCCGCAAATGTCGGTCGCGAGGACCGGCAGCCCGGCGACGACGGCCTCGAGCAGCACCGTACCCGTGTTCTCATTGTACGCCGGGTGGATCAGCAGATCCGCGCCGAGCAGAAAGCGCGGGATGTCGTCCTGACCACCGAAGATGGTGACCTGGTCGGCAATGCCGAGGCGCCTTGCCATACGCAAAAACGGCGACGGATTGTCCTGACCAATGACGAACATGCGGGTGCGGCGGCGCACATCGTCAGGGAGCGACCGGTGACCAAGCAGCGCCCGGTCGAGGCCCTTCGTCACAAAGCCTGAGCCGATCATCAGCGTCAGCAGATCGTTGTCGCCGATGGCGTATTCCGCGCGAAACGCCGCCCGCACCCGATCCGCGTCGGGCGGCGCAACCCGGTCCCGACTGATGCCCGGCGGCAGCGTATGGAAGCGCTCACGCGGCGTCTTGTAATGTTTCAAAAAAAGCGGCTTCTGGACTTCCGAGATCATGAGAATCTCGGTCTTGGCGTCCGCTTGAAACACCGCCCGCTCGAACCGGGAGAAGTGCCGATAACGCGGAATAGATCGATACAGGCTGCCGCGCTGGGTCCGGGCTTTTTCTTCGTAGCAGGAGTCGGCGGCGTAGTAAACGTCAAGGCCGGGCATCTTGTTGAAACCGATGACGCCGTCGACAGGGTGTGCACTCAGATGGCTCCCGACCCATTCAGAGAAACGCTCGTACCGTGTGTGGTTGGTGATCGCCTCAACCGGCACCATCACGACCTGAAAGTCTGCGGGGATCTCGCCTTCCCAGGACAGGGTATAAACCCGAATCGCATAGCCGCGCTCCTGGCATTCAAGCGCGATCCGAAGAAAGTCGCGCTGCAGGCCACCAAACGGAAAGTACTTGTATAGACAAAACGCCAGTTCTCGCTTGTTCTGCTGAGGCTGCCGATCGAGCGTCACGGTCTCGATGATGCGCGAGGCTTCCTCGTGCAGCGCATAGATATTCGCGTTCTCGGCAAACTGTCGACCGTTTTCCCGACACTCATCGCGTCGGTCGTCGAGCAGCATGCGCTTCAACTCCTCGTTCAATGATGCCTGCTCAAACGGACTGCTGATCAGGTTGCCGACCCCCGCTTCCTGTACGTAGTGCGCATACCCGCAAATGTCGGTTGCCAGCACCGGCAGGCCTGCGACCATGGCTTCGAGCAGCACGATGCCCGCGGCCTCATCGAGCGCCGGGTGGATCATCAGATCAGCGCCGAGCAAGAATCGGGGTATGTCATCCCGGCCCGCCAGGAAGCGGACGTTGCGCAGGCCAATGCAAAAGATGAGGCGTTTGAACGGCGCCGGATTATCCTCGCCGACCACGAAAAAGTGCGTGCGCCGGCGCAGCAGTGCCGGCAGCGATCTGACCGCATAGAGGGCCCGGCGAAGGCCTTTCTTGATGAAGCCGGAGCCGACCATGATGACGAGGAAGTCGGTCTCGCCGATACCGAATTCGGCACGGAACTTCTCCCGAATCTCATCGGCATTCGGCGGCGCTATCCGGTCTCGCGCAATGCCTGGGGGCAGAGAGTGCATGCGGCGCGCCGGCGTGCCGTAGTGGCGCAAAAAGAAGGGCTTTTGCGCCTCTGAGATCATCAGGATCTCGGTACGACTATCCCCCGCAAAGACCGCGCGTTCGTACTCCGCGAAATGGCGATAGCGGGGCAACTTGCGATACAGCCAGCTACGTTGGGTTCGTGCTTTTTCCTCGTAACAGGAGTCCGCCGCGTAGTAGAAGTCGAGTCCAGGCATTTTGTTGATGCCGATGACAATGTCGACCGGACTCTCGGCGAGGGCGTCTTTTACCCACAGACTGAATTTCTTGTACCGACTGTGGTTGGTCAGCGAATTGACCGGCACGATGACGACATCGAAGCCCACCGGGATCGCGCCGTCCCACGACAGTGTGTAGACGCGGACGTCGTGCCCGTTCGCCTGACAACATTCCGCGATCCGCAGGAAATCGCGCTGCAGACCGCCGTAAGGGAAGTACTTGTACAGGCAAAACGCTAGTTTCAAGGCAGTGCTTCCTTGAGCAATTCCCAGACCCTTTCAGGACTCGCCGCCGCAAAGCAGGGCGGGTGAATCTTACTGGAATCTGGACCGAACTTGCAGGTTCTTCGCAGGCAGGGGATGCAAGGTAAGTGATCACTCACTATCGCTCGTTGTGCCGGTCCATAGGGTGACGTCAGGCGCGGGTTCGTCGATCCAAACACGCTGACCTGCGCGATCCCGAGCATCGCGGCGACATGCGCAAGTCCGGTGTCGACCGCGACGGCACCCGCCGCCCCGCGCATGCGCCCGATCAGTTCGGCGAGCCCCACACGATCCTGTATCTGGGCGCCGCCCTCCCGGGCAATCCGGCTCGCCCGGCGCTGCTCTCGGTCATCGCCCCAACTGACCACCGGCCGAAAGCCATCTGCGGCGATGAGACGGGCGAGTTCAATCCAGGCGGTCACTGGCCACTCCTTGGACTCCCAGGTTGTGCCATGGAGCAACAGGATCTCGCGCGAACCGCGGTCGCCGACGCTTGCGTCTCCCCCCTGCGGTAGTGCGTCATCGGGCGCGTGGCCGAGTGCGGAGCCATGTAGGTCGCCGAACTCGCCGGGGGCCGCGGGGAGCGGATAGCCGAGCACACTCGCAAAAAGCTGCCGCGTTCGGGCCACCGCATGCTGTCCCCGCGGCACCGCGCACGCGTCGCGGTAGGCAAGTGACGCGACACCTTCCCGCGCCGAGCGCCCATCGAAACCAGCCACGGGGCCCCTGGCGAGAACGCTGACGGCCGCGCTCTTGAGCAGACCCTGCGCATCGATGACAAGGTCGTATTGCTGCGCCCTGAGACAGGCGACGAAGCGACGAAACTCGGGGCCGCTCTGTCGCGGCGAACGGCGCCAGCGCCGAAGCGCGATGGGGATGACGCGGTCAACCCCTGTGTGCAGCCGCGGAATGTCTGCGAAGCCCTCCTCCACCACCCAGTCAATCACGAGACCCGGGCAGTGCCTGCGCGCATCGACGACCGCCGGCAGCGTGTGGACGACGTCGCCGAGCGACGACATCTTGACTAGCAGAACCCGCATGCGCCCCCAACGTTGCCCGATACACCGGGGCGATGCGGGCAAGCGCCGGCGCAGGCAAAGCCGAGTGGCGCCGCCCCGATCAAGCCGAGGGCGCTGGCAACAATTCGATCACCTGTGCCGCCGGCAGCTTGTTCAGACAGTCGAGGTGTTTGAGTGGACATGTGCGCTTGAAACAAGGGCTGCAGGGCAGTGATAGCGTGACGATTTCTGCGTTGCTCGAAAGGGGCGGGGTAAACGCTGGCGACGATGAGCCGTAGACAACAACCGTGGGCACCTGCAACGCCGCCGCAATATGCATGAGCCCCGAATCGTTGCTGACCATCTGGTCGCACATCGAAATGAGATCGATCGCGTCGAGCAGCGACGTCTTGCCGGCGAGATCGGCGACGAGCAGTCGGCGCTCTGTTGACAGCTTTCCGCGCACCTCGCCGCACACGCGCTGGTCGCCCGGACCGCCAAACAGCCACACCTGACCGCCCGCACCAATCCAGTGCTCGGCCACCTCCGCGTATTTCGCGGCTGGCCAGCGCTTCGCCTCGCCGTATTCGGCCCCGGGCGCAAGCCCGAGCACGGCTCGTCCGAGCGACAACCGATTGCGACTGCAGACCTCCGTGATATTTTTTGGGTCTGCTCGTAGCAGCGGTCTCGGTACGGGGTCGGGCAGCGGTTTGTCCGCGGGTTGTGCGAGCGACGCAAACTGGTCGACCATCAACGGCGGTCGGCGCTTGTCGCACAGCCGAATATCGTTCAGCAAGAAAAAGCGAAACTCGCCGCGAAAACCGGTCCGTTGTTCGATCTGCGCCGCAAACGGCACAATCGCCGACTTCAGCGAGTTCGGCAGGACGATTGCGCGTTGATATCGCCCTCGCAGGCGCTTGCCGAGATCAACGCGCGCACCAATTTTGAGCTCGCCGTGCTCAACGTCGAAGAAAATGCCGCGGTTGACCTCGGCCATCCGCTCCAGCAGCGGCAAGGTTGATCGCGGGGCCACCACATCAATTTCAACCGGGTGAGGCTGGGCTTTGAGCAGCATGAAGAGCGCCTGCGCCATGATCATGTCCCCCACCCAGGCGGGGCCCACAATCAGGATTCGCTCGGGCTCCTCGGGAACATCATCATCAGGCTCAAGCTGTTTATCCGGCTCAGGCTGTTGGCCCGCGCTCTCGCGAGCGACCACGGAATCCTCGGCCACGGAATCCACAGCATCGCCGGCTTTGCCGATCAGACGGCCCTTGTCGCCGGGGTCAGGTTGTTCATCGGACATGTGTCGCCCCCCGCCAGTCAAGCGGACTCGTTGGTCCGCAAACGAATCTCGCCACCGTTCTACGGGCTGCGGTCAAGAACCGGCAACGCCCGTCA
>CAVOBC010000183.1:0-9077 GCA_963693635.1 Gammaproteobacteria bacterium
TGAACATCAGGGGTGCGTTCAGGCTACCGGCCCTCTGGCTAAGGGCTCTTTTGGCTAAGGGCTCTTTTGGCTAAGGGCTCTTTTTGGGCTGAAGGCTCTCTTGGCTAACGGGCTGAAGACTCTCCTGGCTGAGGGCTCTTCGCACAAGCGACGAAGTGGAATAGGCTCTCACCTGGGTTTGGCCAACGAGGTGCCGGGTGCAACAGAACGGAATGGAACGCGAGCACGGACGAGTGCGATTAAGGCCAACATTCTTAGTTGCCGTGTCGCGCTTGTTGGCACGATTGCATATGCGCCGCCCGCAATTACAGATTGCTGTCACTGAGATAACCCGGGTGATCGGCGTTGCCAAAACAAACGACGCGTTGGCGACCGAGGTTGAAATGACAGAGTTGAGTCGTTAGAGCGTGCTAACTGTAACATTCATGCGGCCGGCGGGGAGGTTCTGTCGCGCCATTTCGCTTTGCATCGCTTTGCTACCGCTTGCAGGAGTGCAGGCTGATTGCGTGGTGTTGCTGCACGGTCTGGCGCGCACCGCAGGCTCTATGGCTCCCATGGCGGAATTTCTTGAGGCATCCGGTTTTGCGACAGCGAACACGGGTTATCCGTCTCGGCAGTTGCCGGTCGAGGCGCTGGCAACGCGCGCGATACAGGACGGGCTGCGTGGCTGTGAAGTAGAGGAGGCGAGGCGCGGCACCAAGAAGGGTCGGGTGCACTTTGTCACCCACTCACTCGGCGGCATTCTTCTGCGACAGTATCTGTCTTCCGCAACCATTCCTCCCCTTGGCCGCGTCGTCATGCTTGGCCCGCCCAATCAAGGCAGCGAGGTGGTCGATGAACTCCGCCACGTTCCGGGATTCAAACTGATCAACGGCCCGGCCGGTCAGCAACTCGGTACCGGGTATGACAGTCTGCCACTGCGCCTCGGTCCGGTTAGTTTTCCCCTTGGGGTCATCGCCGGCACTCGCAGCCTGAACCCGATACTGTCGGCCGTACTGCCTGGGCCTGATGATGGCAAGGTGACGGTTCGCAGTGCGAGGGTTTCCGGCATGTGCGCCTTTCTGGAGGTCAATGCCACCCACACGTTCATGATGCGCGACAAGGTCGTGCTCGCTCAAACATTGCAGTTTCTGCAAGAGGGACGCTTTGCGGGCGGCACTCGGTGTCCGCGGGTTGCGCCATTGACCGAGGCCAGAGCCGATGAGTGACGATCTTGATGCGGCCCGTCACCACCTCGCGAAGGCGGAGGCCGGACTCTTCGGCGACGACGGTGCGTTTCATCTGGATGAGGGGCTGTATCTGCTCGAACAACTGGCGTCATCAGGGAGCGCTGAGGCGGAAACTGCGGCCAATCTGGGCGTAGCCTACGGTCAACGTTGTCTTGTGCAACTGGCAACCGTCCTCGGTGAACCCGACGTGCCGCAGACACAGTTGCAGCAAATGTTGAAGCTGGCGCAAACACTCGAGGACTCAGCGCTCGCTGCGGGCGCGTCAACGAGCGGGGGTCGAGGTAGCCGTGATGGCAGAAATCCGTCAGAACTGCGCCGGATTATCGCGAACCGTCTCGTCGACAGTTACTTCGAGGGCTACACGCCCGAGGAGAAGCAACGTCAGATTGACGCCTTGATGGAACGTCTCTGACGGTCACGCACCTGCATCTTCGAGTACCGCGAGCGCATTTCTAACAAAGTCGCGGTGTTGCGCTCGCATGCGTTCGACCTCGCTCTTGTCCTCGTTCCACGATGACAGAAAGCCGACGGGCATCAGCGCCGCGATGAGATCCCAGCGTGCAAGCTCAACGGCATTGAGTGGCCGGTTTGTGATCTGCTTGTAGGCATCGGTGAAACGCGCAGCGACGGCATCGCCGCACGCCCACAGGAGTTCCATCCGCGCGCGCGCAAGGTCGTACGCCGGATTGCCGATGCACGCGTCTTCCCAGTCGATGATGCCTGTCAGTCTTGCGCTCTCAAAGAGGTAGTTGCCGGGCCAGTAGTCACCGTGCAGCAGGCAGGACGGCCCGGGCGCGTAGGGCCAACGTGCGCTGATTGCCTGGCGTAGCAGGGTTTCCTGCATGGACTCATCGGGCACCGCGGGCGGTTCGGCAAGGCGGTCGTGCACCCACGTTTCGAGACGAGGCAGGGTACGGGTCTTGCCGGCGTTGACCGCGTGGATCTCGGCGAGAGCTCCCGCGAGCTGGGGGATCTGGTTGTCGGCGAAGGCAAGGTCCGGGTCCGGCGCGCCCGGCAGAAAGCTAATAATGATGGCGGGGTGGGGGTACACGCCTTCCACGAGCGCAATGGGGCGCGGCGCTGGCACCGAGGCAGGTTCGAGCAGCTCCAGCGCCTCAAATTCGACCCGGGCGACGTCCGGATTGAAGGCGAGGTCGCGTTCGCCGTGCCGACGCATGACGACAGTGGGCACATCGAAGTCTGCGAGCTCGAGGCGCACGGTCTCGGCGGAGACTCCACCGTGTAGGGGTGATGCGGCCAGCAAAGTCGAAGCCGGCGCAAACGCGTGTACAGCACGCTGCAACAGCGCGCGCGTGGATGTCGAGATGGCCTTGTCGATGGTCACGTGAACTGCTCGGGGTAAGGGATAGCCTCGGTAGAGATGGCGCGATTCCATCAACCGCTCGAGCGATATCCAGACCAGGGCGGAGCCCGTTTACCGCCTGCCGTGCGATGATGCGTCACTCTAACGGTGGATGGACAGCGGATGAAGCCTCGGGCGGTAATCTTCGACATGGATGGTTTGCTCCTTGATTCGGAGCGTGTCTACCTGCGCACATTCATGGAGGCGTGTCAGAGTCTCGGGCTCGACATCCCGGACGCGCTCTTCAAGCGCTGCATCGGCACGAATGGTAAGCGCAGCCGGCAGATCCTTACTGAGGGCTGTCCGGGACTGCCTTACGACGAACTGATGGCGCAGTGGAAGGTCCGTTACACGCCAGAGATTCTGGAGCGCCCACTGCCGGTCAAAGCCGGCGCCAGGTCCCTGCTGACACGTCTTGTCGACGCGGGAGTGCCTTGTGTGGTCGCAACCTCCACAGACCGCGAGCGCGCGTTTCTCAAGCTCGAGAAAGCGGATCTTGATCACCACTTTCAGTTTGTGGTGGGCGGCGATGAGGTCAGCAACGGTAAACCTGATCCTGAGATCTACCGGGTCGCTGCAGAGCGCGTCGGCGTGATTGCACACGCGTGTCTCGCACTCGAAGATTCCGACAACGGTGTCAGAGCCGCCCATGGGGCGGGCATCCCGGTCGTGCAGGTGCCTGATCTGGTCGCGCCGGCGCCCGACGTGCTGGCGCTCGGTCACGTGGTGGTCGAATCACTATCCCAGGTCGAAGACAGCCTCTTCTCGGACGCACTGTGATCGGACACACTGTGAAGGGACGCACTGTGATCGGACGTTGCGCTGAGGCAGATTGTTAGATGATTGTCGTTGTCACCGGGGCGCCGGGTGCCGGCAAGTCAACGATTCTCAAAGCCTGGCTTAACGAACCGCTTGACGGCGTCGTCGCCTTCGACATGGACAGTCTGCTGCGCGCCGGGTCGGCGCTCGCGAGTGCAAATATTCAAACGTCACGGGCCACATGGCCGGCATACAATCGCCTGTGGCTGGACGTTCTAGCTGCTGTTGAGGCAAACGGGCTAACCCCGTTACTGTTTGCGCCGATCGATGAGCGTGATTTCAACGAGATACGGCGTCGATGGCCTGAGCTTGCGACGATGCATCTTCGTTGGCTCCTCCTCGACTGCAACGACACGGTTCGGCGACAACGGCTCAGCCGTCGGGATGATCCGCCGCAGCGCCTTGCAGAAGCGCTGATTGATGCTGCAGCGCTACGGGCAACGGTGGGTCATCGAATCGATTCATCCGACCGCAGCGCAAGTGATGTGTTGCGTGAAATGAAACGTTGGCTGTCGGCAGAGGTCTTGCCTGCCCGGGTCGGGGTGCACTCGCAGGCAACCTGATTTATGGTCTGAGATCCCCTGCGGCAAGCGTGCCCCTCGACCCCTCGACCCCTCGACCCCTCCACCCCTCCACCCCTCCACCCCTCCACCCCTCCACCCCTCCACCCCTCCACCCACCCTTATGAGGAACTTATGTCGGACTTTGAGTCTCTGAAAAGGTCGATTGATAACCTCGCGCCGATCATTCGTGAACATGCTGACGCGAGCGAGGCGCAGCGACACCAGCACGCAGCCATCGCGCGGGCGCTGGCGCGCGCGAATCTCTTCCGCGTCGCCGTACCTAAATCGCTCGGTGGACTGGAATGCCATCCCGAGGTGCAGATCAAAGTCATCGAAGAAGTGTCGCGCCTTGATGGCGGCGCCGGCTGGGCGCTGATGATCGGCATTGAGACGATGGGGATTATCGGCCCGTACTTCGATCGGGCGACCATGCTCGAGACCTTCGCCGATCCGGATTTCATCACGGCCGGTGCACTCAACCCGCTCGGTCATGCGACGCGTGTTGACGGTGGTTACCGTATTTCCGGCCAGTGGCCGTTTGCGAGTGGCGTGCACAATGCCACGCATTTCATCGGGCAGAGCATCCTGCATGTGGGTGACGAGCGGGCTCGTGACGATCAGGGCGTGACATTGCTCGAGACGCTCATACCGGCTGGCGAGTTTGAAATTCTCGATACCTGGCATGTATCCGGCCTCAGGGGCTCGGGCAGCCATGACGTTCGCGTTGATGACGTTTTTGTTCCGGATGTGCGGGTTTGCCAGATGGCCCGCCAGACCCTGGACGAGACCGGCACGCTTTTTCGCATTCCGCCCTATAGCCGCCTCGCCTACAACAAGGTGGGGGTTGCAACAGGTATCGCGCGTGCCGCGATCGATCATTTTGTGGACCTCGCGGTCGTCAAGACACCGCGGGGATCGGTCAACAAATTGCGCGAACGGCCGGATGCCCACCGGGCCGTCGCAGAGGCGGAACTGACGCTCGGTTCTGCGCGCAGTTATGCGCTTGAGGTCGTACGTGAAATCTGGGATCAGGTCGAAGCGGGCGAGGTGCCAGACAGGAAGCTGCGAGCACGTCTCCAACTCGCCTGTTCTGGTGCGTGCAACGCGTCGGTCCAGGCGGTCGAGAAGGTCTACGCGGCGGCGGGCGCGTCGGCCAACTTTGTCAGCAATCCACTGGAACGCTGCATGCGTGACGTTCTCGTTGTGCGTCAGCACATCATGGTGTCGCCGCAATGGCTCGACGGTGCAGGCCGCGTGTTACTGGGGCTCGAGTCCGGTACATTTTTGTTTTGAAACCGGCTGTTCGACGCGATTCTGGTAGGAAGCGGGTCTTGACGTGCCCCGCCTGATGGCACGGTGTTAATTGGGGAGCGAGTTGATGTCCGAGGCGAGCGGCGAAGAAGAACTGACCTACAGGGGTGGCGGTGGCGACACCACCGCTGTCCTCTACCGACCTGCCGACACATCGGTGCCCGTGCCATTTGTGATTGACGTCCATGGTGGCGCATGGAATTCCGGCGACCGCTATTCCGGGCAGCGGTATGACCGCAAGTTGATGGCGGCGGGAATCGCTGTGCTCGCCATCGATTTCCGCTGCGGGCCTGATCATCAACATCCTTCAGCGGTTGTCGACATTCGGGCCTCTGTTCGTTTCGCCCGCGAGAATCTGTCGGCGCTCGGCATCGAAACGAGTTGTTTTGGCCTGGTCGGTTCGTCAAGCGGCGGTCATCTGGCGTTGCTCGCCGGGCTGCAGCCCGATCTGCCGGAGCATGGCGGCACACGGGAGGCATCAGCCGCCGTTGATTTTGTGATCGGCCTTTGGCCTGTGAGCAACCCGCTTGCACGCTATCAGTACGTCATGTCGAGGCAGAGCGATGACGTCGCGTATTTCCAACCGGTGCGGCTCGCCCAGAGCCATCGTGCGTACTATCGCGATCAGACCCAGATGCAGCAGGCGAGTATCCAGCGAATTCTGGCGGAAGACGAGTATCAGTACTTGCCGCCGGTGTTAGTGGTGCAGCCTGAGCGGGATCAGAACGTACCGGTATTCATGAGTCAAACACTGGTTGGTGCCTATCAAATGGCGGGCGGCGACGTCACGTACAGGCTGTTTCCAGGCATGCATCACGGCTTCGGTCAGGCTGACATACCCGAAGCGGACGACTGTGCCGACGCGATGGTGAGCTTCATTCAGCGCTTTGGCTGAACGCTTTTCCCAAGCCACACACCCAAGCCGACAGCCGTGGTGGATTAGCGATCTTGTCCCGGACCCGGGTCCTGGGACAAGAACTAGCCAAGCGCTTGATAGTCGACCGGTTGGTTGAGGTCGAGATGCTGATGGCCCGCTGGCAGCGGGTACTTGAGTCCGGTTGCACAGTTGAAGAGCACGACCTCATCGGTGCGGCCGACGCGACCCTCTTTTGCGGCGATCTCGAGTGCAGCGACCGTCGCCGCGCCTTCCGGGCAAAGCAGGATGCCGTCTTCCTTTGCGACTGCGTCGCGGGTTTGCAGCAGGTGTTCGTCGCTGACCGCTGTTGCCCAGCCGTTGCTTTCGCGAACAGCCCGCAGGATCAGGAAGTCACCAATCGCAACCGGCACGCGGATGCCCGCAGCGATCGTGAATGCGTTTTGCCATACGGGCGCATGGTCTGCGCCGTCCTGCCAGGCTTTGACGATGGGCGCGCAGCCCTCGGATTGGACGACGATCATTTTTGGTCGCGCGTCGTCGAGCCAGCCGACCTCGCCGAGTTCTGCAAACGCCTTCCACATGCCGATCAAGCCGGTTCCACCGCCTGTCGGATAGAAGATTGCACTCGGCAAGCGCCAGCCGAGTTGCTCGGCAAGCTCAAGGCCCATGGTCTTCTTGCCTTCGATGCGGTACGGCTCTTTGAGGGTGGACGCATCAAACCAGGCCATCGCTTCCTTGCCCTCTCCGACCACGCGGCCGCAGTCATTGATGAGGCCGTTGGCGAGGAAGGTCTTCGCACCCTGGAAGCTGATTTCGCGCACGTTAACGTCGGGCGTGTCGTCCGGGCAGAAGACATATGACTCGATTCCTGCTGCAGCGCAGTAGGCAGCGAGGGCGGCGCCGGCATTGCCGTTGGTGGGCATGGCGAGGCGTGTCAGGCCGAGTTCGCGTGCCATCGTTACAGCGACGGCAAGGCCCCGCGCCTTGAATGACCCGGTTGGCAGACGGCCCTCGTCCTTGATGAGCACGGAGCCGATGCCGAGGCTGCGTTCCAGGTAGCGACTGGGCAAGAGTGGCGTCATCACCTCGCCGAGACGGACGGCGTTCGCAGGGTCCTGCATTGGCAGGAATTCGGTATAGCGCCAGAATTCCGGGGCGCGGCGGAGTAGGTCGTCCCGGGTTACAGCTTTGCGAATCGCGGCCAGGTCGTATCGCACAAGGAGCGGCTTGCCAGTGCGTGACAGGTTCTGAACCGTGCCGCGGGGATAGTGCTCACCTGTTTCACTGCATTCGAGGTGGGTGACAAAGCTCATCTCTCGTTTGAACTGCCGCCGGCAATGTCAGGTCGTCTCCGGTAGGTCGGGTTGGCAGACTCAAACGCGTTAGCCAACTGCAGTACCGACAACTCATCGCGGTATCGACCGACGATCTGGAGACCGACGGGCAAGCCATCGGGTGTAAAGCCGCAGGGCACGGAGATAGCCGGCAAGCTGGTTGCCGAGATCAGGTAGCAAGACTTCATCCAGTCGATGTAGGTCTGCATCTTTTCGCCGTCAATCTCGGTGACATAGGGGACGGTGATGTCGAACGGCGGCACCTGTGACACGGGCCCTATGATGAAATCGTAGTCCTGCATGAATGTGCCGACAGACTGAAACAGCGTAGAACGAAGCTGTTCGGCGCGGTGAACATCGGCGCCTGACAGATTGAGGCCCTGTTCGACGTTCCAGATGATCGTGTCCTTGAAGAGCGATCGATGCTGTTCAATCAGGTCCCTGAAGCCATTGGCAAAGACCCAGGCGCGCAGGGTTTTGAAAATCTCGTCTGCAGCGCTGAGATCCGGACACGCCGGTTCCACGATGCAGCCCATTGCTTCGAAGTGGGAAACCGATGACGCGATGACATCGCGTACGGCCTTATCGACGGGCAAGCCACCGAAGTCGGGCGCATAGGCGATTTTTAGACCACGCGTCTCGGTGTCGAGTGGCAACAGAAACTGACTGCCCGGTTCGTTGATGCTGGTCGGAAATCTGGAATCCGGCCCGGCGATGGCGCTTAACATCAGCGCCACATCCGATACGGTCCGTGCCATCGGGCCCTGGACGGACAGGGGCAGCGTCATTGCGCCCGGCGTATCGGGCACGCGTCCGGGCGAGGGGCGAAAGCCGACGACGTTGCAGAAGTTGGCGGGATTGCGCAGGGACCCGCCCATGTCGCTGCCATCAGCGATGGGAATCATGCCGCTTGCGAGCGCAACGGCCGCGCCGCCACTGCTGCCGCCGCAGGTGCGATCCGTGTTGTAGGGGTTGCGCGTGGCGCCGAAGACCTCGTTAAAGGTCTGCGAGCCAGCACCGAATTCCGGCACGTTGGTCTTGCCGAGGGTCACAACGCCTGCTGCTTTCAAGCGCCGGACGATCATCGCGTCTTCGTCCGGGATGTGATCTTTAAAGACCCGGGACCCCCGGGTCGTGCGAATGCCTTTGGTGGCGACGAGGTCCTTGTGCGCAATCGGCAAACCGGCAAGGACGCCGGGATCTTCCCCAGCGGCCAGCAACTTGTCGATGTCTCTGGCTCGTGCAAGTGCGAGGTCTGGCACCAGCGTGACGATTGCGTTGACGGTTCCGTTGACGCGCTCGATTTGCGCGAGGTGCGCGTTTAGCACCTCTTCAGCAGATATCTCGCGGCGGCGAATCCGATAGGCGATTTCGCTAGCTGAAGCAAAGCAGATGTCATTCATAGTGTGAGTGTAACCCACCTCCTGTCGTTCGTTCGGTGACTTGAAAGGGACTCCCTGCGCCTTGCGCCGTCCATGACGCCCCTATCCGGGTTGCTGAAAAGTGCATCCCGGACTTTTTCCGGTGCTATTGCCCCTGCGATGTTTGCAGGTCAACAAACTCCCGATAGGCGCCGCCCTC
>CAVOBC010000184.1:0-9073 GCA_963693635.1 Gammaproteobacteria bacterium
AAGTTTCCCGCTCCGAACCAGGTGAGTTTGGGAAGACGGGAGCCGCGTCTGAAAGCGCAATTACGCGCCAACAACCGCGCACGGAGCAGAAGACGAGCAAGCGTTTTCCTCGATGGCCCGCCGGTAACTGGCCGATAGTTGCGACGGAGATATCCCAACCAACAAACTTGCCATCAGCACACCCATTGACCCGACATTAACCCGACGGAGGCCCAAATGGCCGTAGAAAAATTTCCGATCGAAGCAGGACACATCATGATGTTCGCCCGCTCGGTAGGTGACGACAACCAGATTTACCATGACGCCGACTATGCCAGCGGGACAGAGGCTGGCGCTGTCATCGCGCCGCCAACGTTTGTCCAGGCGAGCGCACAATTTGATCCGAATTATTCGCTGCGCCCGAAGGTCGGTCAGAAGTGGTTCGGATCTGCAAAGGGACCGACAGGCATTACGCCAAAAGAACCGGCAGAAGGCAGCGGTGGCGGCGGTGGTGGCGGACTGCACGCCGAGCAGCACTATGAGTATCACCAGCCACTTGCCGTCGGCGATGTCTTGACCGCAACCGACAAGCCCGGGAAGTCGTGGGAGAAGGAAGGACGCCGGGGAGGCAAGCTTGCCTTCAATGAGTCGATCACCGAATACCGGAATCAGAGCGGCGAGCTTGTAGTAACAGCACGTAGCGTTGGTGTTCGCACTGAACGCGCCGCCGATCCTGCCAAGAAAGAAGCCTGAGAGGAGAGCAAACCAAATGACACTAAAAGCAAGCGAAATCAATGTCGGCGACAGTTTTGAAGAGGTCGTCGTCGAAAACCTCTCGCGGACCCAGATTGTTCAGTACGCAGGGGCATCGGGCGACTACAATCCGGTGCATACCGATGAGTTGTTCACCAGGGAAGTTGCGAAGTATCCGAGCGTTTTCGCCCACGGCATGTTATCGATGGGCATGACAGGCAAGATGCTCACGAACACTGTGGGAGACGGACGGCTCACCAACTTTGGGGTCCGCTTTACCGCTCAGGTCTGGCCGGGCGATACCCTGACGGCTAAAGCAACCGTCACGGAGATCAGAGACGATGGTGGCAACAAGGTCGTCGATCTTGCAGTTTCCACGGTCAATGCCGAAGGTATCGAGGTCGTCAAAGGCAGCGCGTCTGCCCGAATCGACCCCTAAGTGACCCCTAACCTAAGAGCGTTCTTTGGGTTACACCGCTGAAAAATAACCCTGTTAACGAACAGGCTGCCTAAACAGGTCGTTTAGGTCACGAGATCCCGGTGCCTTCGTCATCCGACAGGCACCGGACTCCTGAACTCCGGCGGTGCCAGAATCGTCAGGAGTGAAATTGAAACGATGGCGCGACGCGCCGGGATTCGGTTCAGCCCGCCCCGAACCCGTCATCGACGCTCGCTTTCGCCTTGCCCTCCTTTCGCCCCTTGCCCTCGATGACACGCAGCAATTCACCTTCAGTCAGAATCTGTGGCAGGACAACAGGGGTGACCCCCTGTTCGGGATAAAACACATAAAGCGGTACGCCGCTGCGTCCAAAGCGCGCCAGTTCCTGCGTAATCTGTGGGTCTTCCCGGGTCCAGTCGCCTTTCAGATAACCGATGCCGAGTTGAACAAAGGCCTCGCCTGTCGCTTTGGTATCGATGGCCACAACCTCATTGACCTTGCAGGTGATGCACCATGCAGCCGTAAAGTTGACGAAGACTGGCTGCTCGCGGCGCATCACGTCGAGCTTCGACGGCGTCCATGCGGTCCAGGTCGGCCCTGCTCCAGATCTGGGGTGCCCCTGCTCCATCGTCGCAGCGGTCGCCCCATCCCCCTGCATCCAGAACGGGACGACCAATGCAAGCACAATGGCATCAGCCGCGGCGAATTGGCCAAGAGCACGACCCCATCGGCGACTGCCAAGGTGGCGCAGCATCCAGACCGCAAACGCCAGCAACACCATGCCGCCTCCCGCCGTGATCACGCCGTCCGTACCCATCTGTTGGACAAGGATCCAGACCAGCCAGACGGCCGTTGCGTACATCGGAAACGCGAGGAACTGGCGCAGGGTGTCCATCCACGCACCCGGGCGCGGCAACCGGTCGAGCAGCCAGGGGGCGTGACACAAAAGGACATACGGCACCGCCATGCCAAGCCCCAGCATCGCGAAGACCGCGAGCGCAGCAACGGGGTCCGCCGTCAGTGCGAAGCCCGTTGCTGCCGCCATGAACGGCGCCGTACACGGTGCCGCCACGATCACGGCGAGGACACCGGTCATGAACGAACCGCCAAACCCGGAGCCCGTCCCGCGGCCGGCACCGAGGCCCATGATGCCGTAGCCCACCTCGAACATGCCGGACAGGTTCAAGCCAACGAGAAAGAGCAGATAGGCGATCAGGGTGACGACCACCGGTGATTGCAATTGGAAACCCCAACCGATTTGCGCGCCACCCGCACGCAGCGCGAGCAAAACACCAGCGATCGCGAGGAAACCGAGTATCACCCCTGCCGCGTAGACAAAGCCATGAAGGCGAATGCGACCATCGTTGGCATGCTCCATCAGCGACAGGATCTTGATTGAGAGCACCGGGAAGACACACGGCATCAGATTAAGAACCACACCACCGGCAAACGCGAACAACAGACTGAGCAACAAGCCGACGCCCGTCTGACCGTTCGGCATGTCGAGCCCCGCTCCGGGCCCCTCACCGCGAACCGCTTCGAACTCGTACGCGCTGGTGACGGCACTGTCACCCGCACCGATCGTCACCACCAGGATGCCATCAAAACTGGAAGTGTCGGTGTAGTTGTATCCGGTTGTGAGGCCCACCGAGAGTGTCGAACCGGCGACGCTAAGCGTCTGGTCACTGGGGTACTCGATGATGCCTTCGGCGTACGGAAAGAACTCGACTGCCGAGATGCTCGTCGTGTCAACGCCGGCAAGATCTGCCGATAACGAAACGCCGGTTTCGACCTCACGGACTATCACCGGCACCGGCAGGGGCACGGGCAACCGCCGCCGGGTCTGCGCAAACGTGCTGGCACTGGTCGCGTCCAGCAATGGGTCCGTACCCGTGGGAACGACGGGCAGGGTCAACGAAAACGGCGCGTCCTCGGGAATGCAGATGTCGGCGCACACGAGGTACTCAAGGACACCAGCAAGCGTCACCTCGCCGCCAGACAACGTCCCGGGCAGGTCGACCCGCACCGGCAGCATGACCTCATCATGATAGGCGAAGTTCATCAGCGGCCCGTAAGGCACGCGTTCAGGATAAGGCCATACAATCTCGCCAGCTCGGAACCCATCCGGCAATTGCCACTTGATGGTGGGCTCCTGACCGGAATCGCCCGGGTTACGCCAATACGTGTGCCAGCCTGGTTCGATCTTCTGGTGAACCCCGAGCCATACAGACGTGCCCGGTTGCAGCGCCCGCACCTCGCTCAGTAGTGTCACCTCGACATGCCGACTAGCGTTACCCTCGGCACCGAGACAGCCGAACGGCGTTGTGCAGAGCAGCAGCAGGGCGACGCCGGCACAGGCGATGCGGCGAGCTGCTGAGCTGATCGAAGGAATGCGCATCATGTCGGCAGGATAGACGGTTCCGTTACGAATGCCACGAATCCATGCGCCAATCAGGCAATCCAGGGGCTCCGGACTGCCCGGAACATTCCGGGCGCTGACCACCCGGCGTGCACGAATCGCGGGTACGCCGTCTCAGGGACGCATGCCCCACGTGACCGGCCCCTTGAGGTCCTCGAGTAACGGCTGCACCCACTCGACCCATTGACACAGCCGGCTTCGCGTCTGCCGCGGATCGATCAGTTCATGCACAGCGAAACTCTCCATCATTGGAAAGGGAGACCGGCCTTCAAGCAGCTTTTGCTCAAGCTCACGACGCTTGGCGTCAGGGTCCGGGGCCGCAGCGATTTCACGATGGTAGGCGACAGCGACCCCGCCTTCGACCGGCAACGCACCGGATTCGAATGATGGCCACGCCAGTCGGTACGTGTTGGGGGCAAAGTGCGCTGCCGAGGCAACGCCGAAGGATTTGTGCACCATGACAGTGGACCAGGGCACCGTGGACTGCACAGCGGCCGCTACGGCACTCATGCCGTACCGGATCGCGGCTGTCTTCTCCGCTTCAGGGCCGATGTAGAAGCCGGGTTCATCCAGAAAATTAACGATCGGAATATGAAAGGTATCGGCCAGTTCCATGAGCCGCTTCGCCTTCTGACTGCCATCCGCCGTCATTGCCCCGGCGTAATGGCGGCAATCATTGGCGATCACCGCCACGACGGCGCCATTCAACCTTGCGAAGCCAATGATCTGTCCAAGTCCGTAAAACGGGGCGATTTCGAAGAAGGAATCTTCATCGACCACGTGCCGGATCAGCGCGCGCATATCAAACGGAATGCGATTGTCGTGCGGAACAATGGAAATGAGTTCCTCGTCCGCCCGCCCGGGATCGTCGCTGCAATCCATCCTCGGTGCCAGTTGCCAGACGTTTTGTGGCAGATACGACAGGAACTGGCGCATCTGTGCCATCGCCTCGGCCTCGGTGTCGGCGACGTTGTCGCAGATGCCGCTGCGCGTCTGCACGCGCCAGCCACCAAGTTCTTCCTTGGTGACCGTGACCCCGAGCGCGCGCTCAACGAGAGCCGGACCACCCACCATCACCTGGGACGTGTTCTTGACCATCACCGAAAAGTGGGACGCCACGAGACGCCCTGCCGGAAAACCAGCGACCGGACCCATCGCCCCGGAGACGACCGGAACCTTGTTCATCGCGTCGACAATGATGCGGAATCGAGGCTCTGCGTAAACCGGTGACCCGACGGTCTGCGGTCGCGGCCCGCCAGAACCGGCAACACTGCCGCCACCGCCCTCAAGCATGCGTACCAGCGGAACCTTGAACTGGACCGCCAGTTCCTCGGCATACACACTTTTACGCAGACCTGCGCCGTTGGGAGACCCCCCCTTGAGCGTGAAGTCCTCGCCGCCGACGACAATGCGCCGGCCGTTGACGCCGCCGAAACCGACGACATAGTTAGCCGGGCTAAAGGACTCGATTCTGCCGTCAGGCCCCTTCTCGGCAAATCCGGCACCCTCGCCGTGCTCTTCAAAGCTCCCGCTCTCGACTAATTCGTCGATTCGCTCACGAATTGTCAGGCGGCCCTTCGCATGGTGCAAGGCAATGCCGTCGTCGCCGCCCTGCTCCTTCGAGAGGTCACGTCGCAAATTGATTTCGTGAACATCTTTGTGCCAGCTCATTGGAGCGACTCCGGTCTCGTTGAGGTGACGGGGTTATATCAAATTCACCGGGATCAAGCACAAACTCGGTGAATCTACGTCACATTGTCGACCGCCCCGACTGAACAGAGCGCCAAACATCCTCGTATGGGTGACAAGGGTCCATGGGCGTGGTAGCTTCCGCGCCAATTTAGCACCACTCAAATCAGCGGAAATAATCCGCAGATGCGGCGGATCACCCGCTCTGTCGCCACCCATACATATTCACGGAAACGAAAGGAATGTTTGCACGATGCTGATCGGCGTGACACGCGAACGCGAAGCAAATGAAAACCGGACCGCCATGACACCTGACTCAGCCAAGCGGCTGGTTACCAAAGGCATCGATGTCATGGTTGAGTCTGGCTGCGGCCAACTCGCCGGTTTCCCGGATGAGGCCTATGTCGAGGCGGGTGCCGCTATCGAGCAAGACCGCACCAACGTTCTCGCCGCCGCCGATGTGCTGCTGCGAGTTCGCAAGCCTGATACCGATGACCTCTCGCACATGAAAAAAGGACTGGTACACGTCAGTTACCTTGATCCGTACAAAGAAGGCGACCTCATTCGCGCTTTGCAGGGCGCCGGCATCAGCGCGATCAGTATGGAAATGGTGCCGCGAACAACGCGCGCACAGAAGATGGACGTCTTGAGTTCGCAGGCGAGCCTGGCTGGCTACGTCATGACCCTGCTTGCGGCGACTCGGCTCGACAGCATTCTGCCGATGATGATGACGCCTGCGGGAACCATCAGCCCGGCGCGCGTCTTCGTCATCGGTGCCGGCGTTGCCGGGCTTCAGGCCATTGCCACCGCCAAACGCCTCGGTGCCCGGGTCCAAGCATTCGATACCCGTCCGGTCGTTGCCGAACAGGTGCAGTCTCTCGGTGCCAAGTTCCTGGACATCGATCTCGGCGAGACCGGCGAGACCGAGGATGGGTACGCGCGCGAACTGACACCTGAACAGTTGCAAATGCAGCAGGATCAAATGGCGGCGGCCGTCGCCCAGGCCGACATTGTCATCACCACCGCCCAGGTCTTCGGACGTCCGGCGCCGCGAATCATCACTCGCGAGATGGTGGTTGCAATGCGACCCGGCAGCGTCATCGTCGACATGGCGGTGGACTCTGGCGGCAATGTCGAGGGCTCGGAACCCGACGCCGAGGTGAACGTCAATGGCGTGATCATCGTCGGCGTGGCCAACCTGCCATCGCGCGTCGCGCGCGATGCGAGTCAGATGTACGCATCGAATCTTGAAAACCTGGTTGCGGAGTACTGGGACGAAGAGGCCGGGGAGTTCAGTCTCAACCTCGAGGACGAGATCATCAAAGGTTGTCTCATCACCCACGCGGGCGAGATTGCCAATTCAAACATTAAAGACATTCTGACCTGAGGGGATTGTAGTGGAGGTCGTATTTCTCACATTCATATTGGTTCTGGCCATCTTTCTTGGCTTTGAACTGATCGCCAAGGTCCCGGCAACGCTGCACACACCGCTCATGTCCGGAGCGAATGCCATCTCAGGCATCACCCTGGCCGGCGCATTCATCTCCGCAGGCGCAGCGGACAGTCACATGGCGACGATACTTGGCACTGCCGCCGTCGTGTTCGCCTCGATTAACGTCGTTGGCGGGTATCTAGTCACCGACCGCATGCTGTCGATGTTCAAGAGCAAGTCGAGAGGCTCCCGATGATGCTCGAATTCGTTGCAAACATGGCCTATGTGGTTTCGGCCATCCTCTTTATCTTCGGCCTCAAAATGCTCGGCCATCCCGGCACCGCCCGGCGCGGCAACATGTTGTCGAGTCTGGGGATGCTGATTGCAATTGTCGCCGGCCTGACCCATCACGGCATCGTCACGTATGAGTGGATCCTCGCAGGCATGGTCGTCGGTGGCGTGATCGGTGCGGTCGCCGCGCGACTCATCGCCATGACCCGCATGCCGGAACTCGTCGCCCTCTTTAACGGCTTCGGCGGAACGGCGAGTCTGATGGTCGGATGGGCCACGTTGTACGGCGCTGACCTCTCCACGTTTACGGTTGTCACGGTACTTCTGTCAATTCTGATCGGCGGTGTCACCTTCTCCGGAAGCCTGATTGCATATGCCAAGCTGAGCGAAGTCATCGACGGCAAACCCGTGATTTTCACGGGTCAGCGAGTCTTCAACAGCCTGCTCTTAATCGCGCTCGTCGGGTCGGGCGTCATGCTCACGATGGCACCCGCAGCCGACTCGCCGTGGCTATACGCCGTACTGGGACTGTCGTTGTTGCTCGGCGTAATGGCGGTGATCCCGATCGGTGGCGCCGACATGCCCGTCGTCATTTCCCTCTTGAACAGCTACTCCGGGCTGGCAGCCTGCGCAGCGGGCTTCGCCATCAACAACAACATCCTGATCGTCGCCGGGTCCCTCGTCGGTGCAAGTGGCATGATCCTGACGAACATCATGTGCAAGGCGATGAACCGATCGCTGGCGAACGTGCTCTTCAGTGGCTTCGGCGCTGTCAAGCAGGGCAAGACGATCGAAGGTGAGATCAACCCAATCTCGGCAGATGATGCGTACTATGTGCTCGAGGCGGCTCGTAGTGTCTGCTTCGTCCCGGGTTACGGTATGGCAGTTGCCCAGGCGCAGCACGTGGTCAAGGAACTGGGTGAGTTGCTTGAAGAGAACGACGCGGAAGTCACGTACGCCATCCACCCGGTCGCCGGTCGGATGCCGGGCCACATGAATGTATTGCTCGCAGAAGCTGATGTGCCTTACGAGCAACTCATGGAGATGGATGAGATCAACCCCCGCATTGACCAGGTTGACGTCGCCATCGTTATTGGTGCGAATGACGTGGTTAATCCGTCGGCGCGTGATAACCCCGACAGTCCGATCTATGGCATGCCCATCATCAACGTTGACAAGGCGCAGACGGTATTCGTGCTAAAGCGCTCGATGGCGTCAGGCTTCGCGGGCGTCGACAACCCGCTCTTCTTTGGTGAGAACACGCGCATGCTGTTCGGCGATGCCAAAGCGTCGATCAGCCAGGTAATTACGCAGTTCAACTAAAGTCCTG
This sequence comes from Gammaproteobacteria bacterium, assembly GCA_963693635.1. Classification (GTDB taxonomy): domain Bacteria; phylum Pseudomonadota; class Gammaproteobacteria; order Pseudomonadales; family Azotimanducaceae; genus CAVOBC01. The sequence continues at coordinate 8,333 of CAVOBC010000184.1, forward strand.
AAACGGCAGTCAGTCCTGGGATGCTCTTTCGTGTCTACGGGTCACGGCACGATTCCACTGCGAGAGGCGCTGCGAGGGGCGCGCCGGCGAGGCACCCAGCCAGGCCCCTTCAACCGGAACTTCACCCCGCGGCCCTTCGATCCACAAGAGCAAGTGCGCGCCTCAGGACGCCTGGGGTACGCCATCATCCGCTTCATCAAGCGCGAGCAGGTGGCGACGATGCTGCTGCAGACGCACCAGAGCGACGAGTGCACCGCCAATCGCCGAAACGACACCGATGATGAGCCTCTCGTCGCCGGCATCCAGAAGGTGCTCGACGCGGGCGTAGATCAGGCCGGAGATCGACCGCGCGAGATTGGCCCATGCCGTGTAGATTGCAAATTGCGTGGCAGCGACACGCTCCCAGCAGACGTTCATATGGATCGCGATGAACGCGATGAACATCGCCTGCCCCAACAGGTCTCTGATGACGAGCACCGAAACCGGCACATACCAGCCGAGTGCCGTCACCCACACGCCAGAAGAAGGTCATCAGCATCAAGATCAGGCTGGTCGGCAGGAACATGACCTTCAGTAGATTCCGAATGATAGCCAGCCAATCACTTCGCAGCGCAAGGGACCGCGCCGATGCCTCGCCAGCAGACCAGGGAAACGTGCGCTCGCCGGCCCGCTCACGCACGACGAACACCCAGACCAGAATGACCCCGACGCCGACAGCGAGCAGTACCGCCGCACCTGATA